>JAFXZF010000009.1 GCA_017541365.1 Prevotella sp. | reverse complement strand
CGGGGTTCCACCTCTTCCCATTCCGAACAGAGAAGTTAAGCCCGCTTGCGCCGATGGTACTGCAATGCAATGTGGGAGAGTAGGAGGCCGCCTTCTTTATAATTTCATCTGAGAGAGTCACTTCAGAAATGAGGCGACTCTCTTTTTTTTGTTATTTTTTTTATAAAGTTTTGTTAATGTAAGAAATTTTTGTATCTTTGCACTCATGAGGATGAAATATGTAAGAAGAAAAAATATATATGTAGCATTTTGGGGAGTTTTGATAGCGTTTGTTTTATGTGTCCCATTCTCGGAGATGCAGGCAAAGAAAGCTAAACAGACGACGAAAACTACATCGCAATATGAAAAACTAACTTCACGTGATACTGTAAGTTTGGCTGGTGTGATGAATGTCATCCAAAAGGGTGACTCTGTGTACTTGGAGATGCCAATAAACTTAATGGGAAAGCCATTTCTCGTGCATAACAGGTTGCAGCGCGTGCAAGAAGAACTTAATGAGGCGAATGCCAGCAGAGGTATAAATTACGAGAGTAAGATGATAGCCTTTGACTGGAACAAGGCAACTAATAAAGTTGTGATACGAGAGAAACGTGTAACACCGGAAACGCCAAAGTTCTCGGATATCTCTCGCTCTGTATCGGATAATTACATAGACCCTATAATAGCAACGCTGAAGGTGAGGGCTGTGGCGCCGGACTCTTCTACTGTAGTGTTTAATGTCACAGACTTGCTGAATGGTAAGAAGAATATGCTGAATGACGTGTTCAACGAGATAAACGTTGGAACAAGTCCTGATGCGGAGATGTCACGAATCATCAGTGTGAAGTCATACAGCAAAAGTGTGGTAGCTCGTTCGGAACTCACTACGGTGGTACATGAAGGTCAGTCGAAGGTTAATGTGACTGTTGAGGTGAGTACCGCTATAATGTTGCTACCTGATGATATGATGCGCCGCAGAGAACAGGATTGGCGTGTGGGCTATTTTACCACACCGTCGCTGTACTATGATGATTATCAGCAACGTACGAAACGTACGGGATATATAAACCGTTGGCGCCTGGAACCGACAGATACAGCTGCCTATATGAGAGGTGAGTTGGTTGAACCCAAGAAGCCAATAGTATTTTATATTGACAGGGCAACTCCCGAGTACCTCCGTCCGTATATTATAAAAGGTATAACAGATTGGAATAAGGCTTTTGAGTGTGCTGGTTTCAAAAATGCGATACGTGCTGTAGTTCCCGATGACAGCCTTGATGTGGAGGGTGACGACCTGAGCTACTCGGTGCTTACCTATGCTGCTTCAGAGATGCAGAATGCCATGGGGCCTTCTACCGTCGATCCGCGAACGGGTGAAATTTTTGAGGCAGACATAGTATGGTGGCACAATGTTCTTGCTTTGATACGTGAATGGTTGATAGTGCAAACTGCACCTACTGATGTCCGTGCACGTTCTTTCCATCATTTACCTCAGGATTTGATTGGTGATGCAGTAAGGTTTGTTGCCTGTCATGAAACGGGACACTCCCTTGGATTGCGTCACAATATGATAGCTTCAGCTGCCTATGCCACAGACTCTTTGCGCTCGGCATCGTTTGTGGAGCGTGTAGGTGGTACGTCAGCAAGCATCATGGACTATGCCCGCTTCAACTATGTGGCACAGCCAGGTGACGGTGTGAAACAGTGGTCGCCAAATATCGGGCCGTATGACCTGATGGCTATAGAGTGGGGGTATCGATGGTATCCTGAGGGTACGGATGAGAAAAGGGTGCTCTCAGAATTTCTTGCAAAACATCAGGGCAAGGAGTATCGCTACAGTGAGCAGCAACAGCAGCGTTCTGCTATAGACCCACGAGCCCTCAACGAAGACCTGGGTGATGACCCTATAAAGTCGGCTACGCTAGGTATAGCTAACCTCAAGCGCATAATGCCCCACCTTATTGATTGGACACGTACTGGAGAACAAGAGCAGAGCTACGACGATGCTGCAGAGCTCTATTCATATGTAGTTGGACAGTGGCAATTGTATCTGTATCATGTGATGGCAAATATAGGCGGAATCTATATGGAGCGTCCTATGATAACAGGCTCTGCGCCCTACGAGGTTAAGACATCGTATGAGTTTGTGGAGAAGGAACGCCAGAGACAGTCTGTCAAGTTCTTGATAGATGAGGTCCTGATATTCCCTAAGTGGTTGTTTGCCAATAAGTTTTCCTCTCAGGTATATCTTCGTCGAAAGTCGCCTTCTGGTATTATTGAGCAGGAACCTGCGTTGATACTGAAGAATATCCAAAGTTATGTCCTATGGGATTTGATGACGAATGACCGTATAGTCAGGATGTATGAGAACGAGTGGCAGAATGGTGCGAAGGCGTTTACCCCTGTGGAGATGATGCAGATGTTGCACCAGTGTATTTTCGGTAAGACTATAGCAGGTCAGACTCTCAATGTAATGGAACGCAGTTTGCAGAAGAATTTCGTAGATGCCCTTATCACGGCAGCAGCGGAGCAAGAGGGAGTGAAGGTCAATACAAAGGGTCTAAATTCGGAAACCTCAAAAGTACAGTTGGGTAGCGGATACAGGATGATAGATATGTCTTCTTCGCAGATAAATCGTGTGAGCGATGCTCTAAGTTTGAAGCGTGGTGAGTTGATACTTATAATGAAACTCCTGAAGTCACGTCGTTCTTCTGGCGACATGAGTACTCAGATGCATTACGAGGATGTAATAATGAGAATACAAACGGCACTGGGGATAACTAAGAGTTAAGAATTAAGAGCTACGAATTAAGAAATATGATATGAAGAGACTACTTGCAATATCGTTGATGCTTGTGCTGTGCTTCATGGGAGCTATAGCACAGGATATGCGTACCATCACTGGTGTGGTGATGGACGGCGAGTTGGAAAACGAACCGCTGATAGGTGCTACCGTAGGAGTAGGTGACAAGAAAATCCAAACAGGTACCGTGACGGATGTAAACGGCAAGTTTACACTTTCTGTGCCTGAGGAGGCTCAAAGTATCAGGGTGAGTTATGTGGGTTACGATGTCAAGACAGTGCTGTTAAAGCCTGGTGTTAGTCATTATAGCGTAACTCTCTCAGCCTCAGGTCATAGTATAAGTGAAGTTGTAGTGACAGGTTATCAGAACATAGACCGTCGCAAACTCACTGCTGCTGTATCAGAAATTAAAATATCAGATGAGAACCTTGGTGCCATAAAGAATATCGATGAGGCATTGGCAGGTCAGATAGCAGGCGTGTCGTCGGTGTCAACATCTGGAGCTCCAGGTTCGCCTGCAAAGATACGCATCCGTGGTACCGCTTCTATCAATGGTGTGCAGGAACCTCTTTGGGTACTTGATGGTATGCCTCTTGAGGGTAACGATATACCAACGATGGAAAATCTTAATGACATAGATGATATTTATCAGACAAGCATAGCTGGTCTCAATCCTGCAGATATTGACAACATCACGGTGTTGAAGGATGCTGCTGCTACTGCTATATATGGTGCTCGTGCTGCTAATGGCGTCATCGTCATTACTACCAAGAAGGGTAAGGAAGGCAGACCTATCGTAAGTTTCTCCACAAAGCTCTCTGTTACCCCCAAACGAGGTATAGACCGTCTCAATCTGCTTAACTCAAATGAGAAAGTGAACCTTGAGCTTGACCTGCTGAGCAGTAACTACACCTATCGTGAAAACAAGGGCGGTGTGGCGCAGATTATCAACTCCCTTGGTGAGATGCCTGCATATAAACTGGGAGGATGGGATGCCCTCTCTGAGACGGCACAGCAGCAGATTAACCAATTGCGCAACACCAATGTGGATTGGAATGACATACTCTTTCGTACAGTGTTCAACCAAGAGTATAATGCCAGCGTGAGTGGTGGTTCTGAGCGTGCACACTACTATGCTTCTTTAGGTTATTATGATGAAAAAGGAACAACCGTAGGGGTTGAGAACAACCGCTACAATGTGACCCTCAAAGCAGACTTCAAGGTAAATAAAGTGCTCAAGCTCGGAGCGTCAGTATTTGCTAACCAACGCAAGCAGAAAAGTTATATGACCGATGCGGGTGGCTTTACCAACCCTATTTACTATTCTCGCATGGTTAATCCTTACTTCCAGCCGTATGATGCTAATGGTAACTATAACTATGATACCAATGTACAGGGTAGGGAGAACGAAGTTCCTGACTTCAATATTTTTGAGGAACGTGCTAACACCTCGAAGGAACGCATAGACCGTTCTGTAATGGCAAAGTTTGATGCAGAGTTGCGCCTGCTTAAGAGTCTGAAACTCAATACGCAGTTTGGCTATCAGTATGATAACTACAACCTTGAGCGTTACACAGGACAGAATAGCTATGCTATGCGCAAAGAGAGAGCGTATGCTAAATACACCGTGGACGGCGAGCAGAAAATAATACTGCCACAGGGTGGTAAGATAAAGAAGATCGACTCACACTCAAGTCAGTGGACATGGAAGACGATGCTTGAGTGGGATCAGCGTTTCAATGATATACATGATGTAGAGCTGATGGGAGGTTTTGAACTGCGACATACCGAGAGCGAATCTGTTACATCGACAGCATACGGCTACGACGCTCATACGCTGACTTCCCAGCCTGTCCTATTCCCATCAGAGAGCATAGCAAGGTCATACCCGCTGTATGACGAAACTCACACAGAGAATGCTTATGTTTCTTGGTTTGCCACAGGCTCTTACACACTGCTCCATCGCTACACCTTCGGGTCAAGCGTGCGTTGGGACGGCAGCGATGTATTCGGTGTGGCTAAGAAATATCGTTACCTGCCCCTTTACTCTTTCAGCGGACTATGGCGCATGAAAGAAGAGAAATGGATGCGCGACGTTAAGTGGGTTGATGAACTGTCATTGCGTGCTTCATACGGCATACAGGGTAACATAGATAAAAACACCTCTCCATACCTTATTGGTAAGTTCAGCAGGACGACGGTTTTGCCCGATAATATTGAGACAATCATTGAGGCACAGACAGCACCTAACCCAGACCTGAAGTGGGAGAAGACTAAAAACGTTAACTTAGGTCTCGACCTTGCCTTGCTGAGGAATAGAATACGTCTGACCGTCGATTATTATTACCGCAAGAGTACCGACCTTATCAGTTCACGCAGCCTGCCACTTGAGACTGGTTTCCAATACACCACCATCAACTGGGCATCGATGAAGAATACAGGTTGGGAGATAGCCATCAACACAAGGAATATAACCAACAAGAATTTCTCATGGACTACAACTCTCAACCTCGGCTTCAATACCAACGAGGTTATCAACGAGTCTGTGGCTGAGAACGCCACATATCCAGGCAGGGAGGGATATCCTGTTGGTGCGCTCTTCGCCTACAAGACTGCGGGGCTTGACGAAAATGGTTACCCCCTCTTTGTGGCAAAGGACGGTAGTATCAAGACTATGAAAGAGTTCTTCAAACTCAACAGTGCTGGTGCAAGTACACTAACTGCTGCTGAACAGCGTGACCTCTACACTTATATGGGTAGCGAAGACCCCAAGTGCTCAGGCGGTTTGATGAATCATTTTGAGTATAAGAACTGGAGCCTCGGCATCAACTTCATCTTCAATCTCGGTATGAAGGTGCGCGTTCAGCCATCTTATAATCCAGTATATTTTGATCGCGGACTTAATACCAATCACGATATTCTCAACCGCTGGTCACCAGAGAATACGAGCAGCAACTTCATGCCACTGCTTGTGTACAGTCAGGAGACAGCAGCAGAATATACACGTCTCAGTGACGGCATAGGCAACACATACAACATGCTCGATATGTGGGTAAAGTCATGCAATTACTGGCGTCTGCAGAGCCTGCGCGTTGCCTACCGCCTGCCAAGTGAATGGCTGAAGAAGTTTGGCATAAGTTCGGCATCGTTGTCACTTGAGGGTAGAAACCTCATGGTGTTTGCCAGCAACTATGACAACTACCTTGACCCCGAGACGATGGGAAACCCATACGCCCAGCCAATAGCTAAGAGCATCATCTTTGGTTTGAATGTAAACTTCTAAGAGAGTATAAAGTATAAAGAGAATAATATAATGTACAATAGGATTAAGCATATTATCATTTTGTTGGCGTTGTCGATGTCATTTGTATCTTGCGATGATTTTCTTGATATCACGCCTACGGGCAAGGTTATTCCGTCAACACTTGATGAGTACCGAGCGCTGCTGACCTACGAATACAACAATTTTGTAGGCGACCGCTATATGACTGTCATTAGGACTGATGAGGTTAGGCTGGGTGCTAAGACCAGCAGTGAAGATCTTGATGCATATCTCGACCTATGGCTTTGGAAAGACGAAGCCCCTTCACCCAACACCACTTATTTCTCCTGGCGTACATACTACCACTGCATCTATATAGCAAACTACATCATAGAGCATAAGGATGAGATAAAGAATGGTCCGTCAGATGACGTCAGCCAGCTTGTGGGTGAGGCATATATGATGCGTGCCTATAGCCATTTCCTCCTCGTCAATCTCTATGCTCAGGCATATACTCACTGTACTCCAGCTACCACGCGTGGTGTGCCGATGATGCTTGCAGCAGATGTCAATGCCGTGCCTCGTAGCAGCAGTGTGGAAGCTGTATATCAGCAGGTCCTCAGCGACCTTGACGAGGCGGGCAAATATATGAAGAAAGAAAAGTGGGACGAGGGCTTCAACTACCGTTTCAACGTGACATCAGTCAATGCACTGCGTGCGCGAACATACCTTTACATGGGTGAGTGGCAGAAGGCCTACGATGCCGCACAGACCGTTATCACCGCATGGGGCGATTTGGAAGATTTGAATTCCTCATCAGCTAAGATGCCTACCGACCCGGAGTCTGTTGAGAACATCGTTGCACTGGAACATTTCAGCACCAATATGTCAACTGTAATTAACATGGTGCATAATGACCTGATACAAAAATATCGTGATGGTGACAGCCGTAAGACTAAGTACTACGATACCAGCAGTAGCACCGTTACGCTAAAGAAGCGGGATGGCTATTGCTCTTTCCGTTCTGCAGAAGCTTATCTGACTGCGGCTGAGGCACTCGTGGAATTGGGAAAAACGTCTGATGCCATCGCACAGCTCATGCCTCTTTTGAATAAAAGACTTAACAGCACTGCGCTTCAAAATGCACAGAACCTTATGGTGGGCATGTCGCAGGAGGAGCTCCTTCAGGAGATATATGATGAGCGTGCTCGCGAACTTTCTTTTGAGGGACACCGTTGGTATGACCTACGTCGTACTACTCAGCCTCAGCTTTCAAGAATGTATCGTAGCACAAGCTACACCCTCACGCCTGAGAAGTACACTATGAAGTTCCCTTCAGAGGCAGTGGAGGCTAATCCAGAGATAGAAATATGGGAATAGAATAAATGCTTATATTAATCACTCTATTATTAACTAAAAAATCAAAATTATGAAAAAGTGTTTACTTTCGTTAGTAGCATTAGTATGCGCTATGAATGTTTTTGCAGAAAATTCTTGGGTAATGAAGAAGTTTACCCCAGTAACTTCAACGGCAAGTAGTGTCCACACAACAGTAGCAGGCGATGGTTCTGTGTATGTCAGCAGTTCTGTTGATAAGGATTTTAATTTTGCCAACAAGGTGGTTGTAGCAACAACGACCTCTACCTGCGTTGTTAAGTATGACAAATCTGGTGATGAGATATGGGCTATCAGTTTCAATGGTAAGAACAATGTGAGAGCCATGACAGTTGACACTGATGGAAACCTCTATGTAGCAGGTACCGTTACAGGAGACCAAACGGAATTTATCGGCACAGACGGAAACTCAAAGACAATCGTCAACCCTACCAGATATGATGAAATGTGGGGAGAGGAAGTCGTTTCCGGTTTTGCTGGATATATCATAAAGATTGATTCTGATGGTAAAATACTTGCTGCACAACAAGTTAACGCTGCAGGTCCAGAATCTGGCTATTGGGGTGAAGCACGTGTCAATCCTAACAAGATTGTTGTTGACAACGGTAAGGTCTATGTTTCTTGTTTTTATAATGGTGCAGTCGAGAGTCTTGGCTGGGAAGGCAGATATGTCACGATGCTAGACTTTGACACTTTTGAGACATGTTATGTATCAGATATTCCTGGAGCAGGTGTATTCTCATTAAGCAGCACAGATCTCACTGGCATGACAAGCGTAGCAAACGTAATGGCTACCACAGATGCTGACATGCTCGATGATGGTTTGCAGTGTGGTCCTGAGGCATTCAGTTTCGTTACCATGAGTGGCATGGTAGGTGTTGCATTCATAGGTTGGGGTAACGAGACCCTCACAGTCCCTGGACAGACACCCAAGAATTTCTCTTTCGAAGTGAATGGCGGAGGTCTGAATGAGCACGCTTTGGTCTTGTCTATGACCTCAAATATTGAGAATATGTCACTTGTATATCATGCAGCACCACAGGACAAGGAATATACACAGTATAATCTCTTTGGCGAGATGTCTGGTACCAATATTATCCTTGGTGGCACGTTCTCTGGTCAGTTCCCACTTGACAACTCAAAGTATTCCAAGAGTGCAGGAGAAGAGAATAAGTACAATCATGCTTCATTCTTGGCTACAATCTCTCCTATGACAAAAACAGTTAGTTACTCATGGGTAAATGAAGCAGAGGACGAGTCTTTCACTAATGGCATGGTAGTAACAGGTGAGGAGACACACGTAGGCACAGATGCGAAGGTGTATCACTTCAAGACTTCCGATGGTACTGCAAAGGGTTCAGAGTCAATGGCCATATTGGATGCTGCACAGTTTAATGATCAGTATGTCGCATTGGTTTCAACTGATGGCGCTGACGTAGTAACAATGTTCCAGGAAATGAGTCCTTCTGCAGTTCAGAGTGTGAAGGCTGCTGGTGCTGAAGGTGCTAAGTACTTTGGCATCGACGGTACTGAGATACCTGCTCCGCAGAAGGGTATCAGCATCGTTAAGACCGCTGACGGCGTAAAGAAGATTGTGAAGTAAGCCCCCCCTAAATCCCCCTTTCATGGGGAAGATTATTATGCAAAGACTGAGTATTACAATATTGATAACGTTGGCAGTGGCACTGAGTGGCTACTGCCAACGTGCTGCAATACCCCCCTTGCTCCAAACAACATGGGGACAAGGTTCGCCGTATAATCTGCAATGCCCCGTGAAGAGTGGTGTGCACTGCCAGACGGGTTGTGTGGCAACGGCTATGGCGCAGATAATGTATTACCACAAGTGTCCTGCGGAGGGCTTCGATTGGGATAATATGCAATTGACCTATACTGGCAGCGAGACGGATGAGCAGAGGCAGGCTGTGGCAAAGCTGATGGCAGACTGTGGCAAGGCGGTCGATATGCAGTATGGCATAGGCTCATCATCAGCTTTCGCCATGGATGCAGCAGAGGCTTTCTCGCGTGATTTCGGATACAAGGAAACGAGTGGTGAACTGTATCGTATGGAATACAGTGATGAAGCTTGGGAGGAGATGATATACAACGAGCTTGCAGCAGGACGGCCCGTAATGTATTCCGGCTATTTCTTTAATGACGTGTATCAGCACCAGTTTGTGTGCGATGGCTATAAGGACGGCAAGTTTCATTTCAATATGGCTTGGTCAATGAAAGCTGATGGTTACTACACCCTTGATGAGGTGTGCTCCAGTTATTCTCAGACAGCGGTAATAGGCATCGCACCAGCTACTACTATGATTGTTATGCCAAAGGCAGTGCACGATGAGTGCCCTGAGAAAATAGAGGTTTACCATTTGGCAAACCTCAGTCTATACAAGATAAAATAAACATGTAGCATAGCGTTTGTCCTGCTACAGCATAGCTTTCAAAGTACCATAGCAATGCTTCTGTAAAACAAAATAGCCTATTTTGTTTATCAAATCAGCCTATTTTGTTTTACAACTTAGTCTATTTTGTTTAACAAATCAGCCTATTTTGTTTTTTTTATTCAACTTGTTTTGTTATTCTATAGCATAGCTTTTACATGCTTGAAGCTATGTATCTTACAAATAGAAGCATAGCGACGATAGATTTTTTTTGCCTTTTTGCTTGGAGAAACAAAAATAAATGCCTACCTTTGCAAGTACATAAACGATAAACCAAAATAATGAAAAATATGATGAAAAGTATCAAATTTGTTGCTATTGTATTAGGAGTATGTGTATGTCTTTCAAGTTGTAAGACTTGGGATGGTATGAGTAAGACTGGTCAGGGTGCCATAATAGGCACAGGTGGTGGTGCTGCTCTGGGTACCATAATCGGTGCTATAGCCGGCAATACGGGTATAGGTGCTGCGATAGGTGGCGCTGTGGGTGCTGCTACTGGTGCAGTGATAGGCAACCGTATGGATAAGGTAAAGAAACAGGCAGAGGCACAGTTGCCTAACGCTACTGTAGAAACAGTAAAAGACACTAACGGCCTTGATGCTGTGAAGGTAACGTTTAATTCTGGCATTCTCTTTGCTACCAACAAGGCTGAACTCAGCCAGACGAGCAAGAATGAGCTTAATAGCTTGGTCAACATTATGAAGCAGAACAGCGATGTAAGCGTCGATGTGCAGGGATATACAGACTCTACGGGCAATGATGCCATCAACAACCCTCTGTCAGTAAATCGTGCACAGAGTGTAGCTAACTACCTCACGCAGAATGGTGTGGCATACAAGCAGATGAAGAATGTAAACGGTTATGGTTCAAGTAATCCTGTGGCAAGCAATGATACCCCAGAGGGCAGACAGAAGAACCGCCGAGTAGAAATCTACATGTATGCCTCACAGGAGATGATAGATGCGGCTAACAATGCAAAGGCACAGTAAGATACGACAAAAGGCGTAGGACTGCGGAAGAAAAAAAATACACAACGATTATCAAACTGATAACTAAGATAATAAGATGGATAGTGGTGGCATTCTTTGCTTCCACTATTCTTGCTGTAGTATGGTATAAGTTTATGCCAGTATGGATAACACCGCTGATGGTGACACGCAGCCTACAACAGATAGGTGAGGGACATATGCCGAAGATGCATCATAGTTGGGTGCCACTGGACAGTATGCCTGACGATATGCCCAAGGCGGTGATGGCGAGTGAAGACCAACTGTTTTTGGAGCATCACGGATTTGATTTTGATGCTATACAGAAGGCTATAAAGCGAAATAAAAAGGCAGGAAAGAAGAAATTTGGTGCAAGCACCATAAGTCAGCAGACAGCAAAGAATGTATTCCTATGGCAGGGGAAATCGTGGGTGCGTAAGGGACTGGAGATGTACTTCACTGTACTCATAGAGTTTGTCTGGGGTAAGGAGCGCATCATGGAGGTGTACCTCAACTCAATAGAGATGGGTGACGGCATATATGGTGTAAAGGCTGTAGCGCAATATAATTTTGACAAGGAGCCAGATGAACTGACAAAGCGCGACTGTGCGCTGATAGCCGCCACACTGCCCAATCCGAGGAAGTTCTCAAGCAAGGAACCATCGCAGTATATGAGGAAACGACAACGCTGGATAGTGGCACAGATGAAGTACGTGAAATGGAAATGAACTTCTTAGATGACTTGAATGATTCACAACGTGAGGCTGTGGAGTATATTGACGGCCCGTCGCTGGTTATAGCTGGTGCTGGTTCGGGCAAGACGCGTGTGCTGACATATAAGATAGCCTATCTGCTCACCCAAGGGTACAAACCCTGGGAGATAATGGCACTTACCTTTACCAACAAGGCGGCAAAGGAGATGAAGGAGCGCATAATGAGCCTCGTAGGCGATGAGGCGCGATACCTAAGAATGGGTACTTTCCACTCCGTCTTTTCACGCATACTGAGGGTTGAGGCTGAACGTATAGGTTATGATGCAAACTTTACCATATATGACGAGGCCGACTCACGTTCGCTGTGTAAGTCGCTGGTAAAGGAACTCGGACTCGATGACAAGGTATATAAAGCAGCAGAGATACATAACCGTATATCAAGAGCCAAAAACAGCCTGATAGGTCCGGCAGAATACGTACAGAACAGGGAACTCACGGAGCGTGACGAGAGTTCCAAGATGCCCATGATGGGTAAGATATACACTATGTACTGTGAGCGCTGCAAGGCGGCAGATGCTATGGATTTTGATGATCTGCTCTACAATACCTACCTGCTATTCAGAGACAATCGTGATATCAGGGAGAAGTATGCTGAAGGGTTCAGATACTACTTGGTGGATGAGTATCAGGATACTAACTATGCTCAGCAGCAAATCATACAGCAGTTGGCATCACACCATAAGCATGTCTGCGTAGTGGGTGACGATGCTCAGAGTATCTATGCTTTTCGAGGTGCCAACGTAGATAATATACTCGATTTCCAACAACAATATGCAGGAGCACGATTGTTTAAGTTGGAAAGAAATTACCGTTCGACAAAAAAGATAGTAGAAGCAGCAAATGGCTTGATACACAAGAACGTGCGTCAGATACACAAGAACGTATATAGCGAGAATGCTGATGGCGACAACCTGTCAATGTCGCAACTAAGCAGCGATAGGGAAGAGGCAATGTTTGTATGTCGTGACATACGCAGGAAAATACGAGAAAAGGGTATGTCGTATTCGGACTTTGCCATACTATATCGCACCAATTCGCAAAGCCGCCCTTTTGAAGACCAAATGCTCAAGGACAGCATGCCCTACAGAGTGTACGGCGGCATGAGCTTCTATCAGCGTAAGGAGATAAAGGATATTGTAGCATATCTACGCCTTGTGGCGAATAATAATGATGAGGAGGCATTCAAGAGAATAGTGAACTATCCTACACGCGGCATCGGGGATGTTACGGTAAACAAAATCCTCACATTGGCACGCGAAGGTGGTATAGGAGTGTGGGAAGTGATAAGGGAGATAGACTCTCCTTCATACGCAAAGCATTTCAACAAAGGAGTGGCAAGTAAGATAAGGATCTTCAGAGAGCTGATAGAAGGTTTTGTCAGTAAGATTGCTACAGTTGATGCCTATGAACTGGGTAAGGAAATAGTGCAGCAGTCAGAGATAGCAAAAGAACTATACTCAAGCAAAGAACCAGAGTATCTCTCAAAGCAAGAGAATATGGAGGAGTTTCTCGCCTCGATGCATGACTTTGTAACAGATGCCCGAGAGGAAGGTAACCCCACGGGATTGCTCGACTTCCTGCATGAGGTGGCACTGCTCAGTGACAGAGACAAGGAGGTGGATGTGCCACAGGTGACCCTGATGACGATACACAGTGCCAAGGGACTGGAGTTTCCATGTGTGTACATAGTAGGTATGGAGGAAAACATATTCCCCAGTCAGCAAAGTACCGATTCGCAGCGTAAGTTGGAAGAGGAACGTAGGTTGCTGTATGTTGCCATAACGAGGGCAGAGCGGTACTGCATCCTTACGTACTGTAAGTCGCGTTTTAGATATGGTAAGATGGAGTTTGGCGCTCCCAGTCGTTTTCTCAGGGACATAGACCGCAAACTTGTAAACGTAGAAGGGGGAGGAGGACTCGCTTCTATGCAACCACGTCAGATGCATCAGGCACATCCAATGCATTCAACGCATTTCGCTGTAAATATGCGAGCTATGACACCTCGTGAGCAAAGTAGTGGGCATACCGTGCAGAGCGGTGGCGGATATAGTGTCGGCGATAGGGTAGTGCACAGTAGATTTGGCATAGGTGTAGTACAACAGATGGAGGGAATGGGTGACTCTCTGAAGATAACTGTGGATTTCCAAAATGCAGGTACGAAGAAGTTGCTCGTGAAGTTTGCTCAACTCAAGAAACTATAGGGAATACCTAAAAGTAGGTATTGCGTAATTCGTGGTTTTGTGTTAACTTTGTAGCGCAAAAATACAGAAACATATGAAAAAGGTGAAGGTATATGAACCTGAAGACAGTATGTTGTCACTAATAAGGGACAACTATAACGTGTTGCAAAGTCTCGGAGCTTTTGGGATAAGTCTCGGTTTCGGCAACAAAACTGTGCGACAGGTATGCGAAGAGGGTAATGTGGATACATTCACCTTTCTCGCTGTAGTTAATCTGACGATAAACGGCTATCACTCAAAGAACGATGTTGAGAACCTCGATGTAAGAACACTGCTAAGATATCTTAGGGCATCACATGAATACTATCTGGAATTTCAACTGCCATTTCTGCGCAGAGAACTGACAGAGTCGCTCGATGAGGGAAATGGCCTGGGACGTTTGATACTGAAGATATACGATGAGTATGCGCGCTTCATATCTCATCATATGAAGCTTGAGGAACAGATACTCTTTCCCTATGTTGAGGGACTTCTGGATGGCAAGATGGTTAGTACTGACAGAAGTGTAAATGATATAGAAACATTTTCGAAGCACCATGATAAAACAGGCGATAAACTGAAAGAACTGAAGAGCATTATCATAAAATATCTTCCATCGGACAGTAAGCACAATAACATGCTGACAGCTGCGCTACATGACATATACAACCTCGAAGAGTGGCTTGCCTTCCATGCCGATGTAGAGGAAAAGTTCTTTGAACCAGCCATAGCAATACTTGAAACAAAAAGGGAAAGAGGTGATGTGGCACTCGACATATCTGGTATGGTTGTGTCAAATGGTGATAATGGTGAGCAACTGTCAGAACGTGAGAAGGATGTGGTGATAGGAGTGGTACAGGGACTTACAAACAAGGAAATTGCTGACAAACTGTTTATCGCACCAAATACGGTGATAACACATCGTCGCAATATAGCTCGCAAACTACAAATACACTCTACAGCGGGTCTTACTATTTACGCGATAGTAAACAGGCTCGTTGATATAGGTAGTGTGGATTTGTAAAAGAAAAACGTAGTTCTTATATGTCATCGTTAAGGATTTGTTCTATATAACCAAGGATTTCCTCTTTACCCTGTCGCTTTTCCGATGACGTAATGAAATAGGTGGGAATCTCCTCCCATGTGTCAAGAAGTGCCTCTGTGTATTTCTTGACATTTTGTTTTGCTCTGTCAGGTCCCAATTTGTCGGCTTTAGTAAATACAATGGAGAAAGGCACACCGTTTTCACCAAGCCAGTCCATAAATTCACGGTCTATCTTTTGTGGGTCATGACGAATGTCTATTAGCAGGAAGACATTGACGAGTTGCTCACGCTGCAGTATGTATGATGATATCATTTTCTCAATATCATCTTGTACCTTCTTCGAACGCTTGGCAAAACCATAACCAGGCAGGTCAACGATGTACCACTCCTTTGCCTCCTCCTTGGCAATGTCTGTTTTCACAAGAAAATGGTTGATGAGCAACGTCTTACCAGGTGTGGCACTTGTTTTTGCCAATCCCTTATGGTTTGTCAGCATGTTTATCAAACTTGATTTGCCCACGTTGCTTCGTCCTATGAAAGCAAACTCCGCCTTGGTGTCCTTAGGACACTGCGACAGTTTTGCGGCGCTTATGGTGAACTCCGACTTCTTTATTTCCATTTCAATAATTCCTTAGCATTCTTAAGGGCAGCATCTGTAATGTCCGAACCGCTCAGCATTTGTGCTATCTCGCCTACGCGTTCCTCATCGTTCAACTGCCTCATGATGGTTGTTGTGAGTTCTTGGGTACTATTCTTCTCCACCTTGTATTGATAACTGCCTCTGGCAGCAATCTGGGGTAGGTGAGTGATGCTTATCACTTGGCGACCGGCATTGCCCATGTCATTCATTATTTCTGCCATCTTCTCAGCAATCTTTCCGCTTACTCCAGTATCAATTTCGTCGAAGATTATTGTTGGCAACTTAACTGTTGCGCTTACAAGAGCCTTGAGTGCAAGCATAAGGCGAGCTATCTCACCACCAGATGCTACTTGTGCAACAGGTCGCATCGCCATACCCTTGTTGGCAGAAAACATGTAAGAGATATTATCTTGGCCCTTAACACTTAGTTCGCCTTTCTTTATCTCGATGTTAAACTCTACATCAGGCATTCCGAGTGCTTCCAGTGTGTGCTTTATTTCTTTCTCAATTATTACTGCGGCTTTTCTTCGTGTGTCAGTAAGTTTCTGGGCAAGTTTGTTGACATTGTGCAAAATTTTTTCACGCTGCTCTTCTTTTTCCTTTATAGCTTCATCGCCATTGTCAATATTTGATATAGCTTCTGCCAGTCGTTCATATTCCTCTATCAACTCTGCTACGGTTGACTTGTGATGTTTACGTTGTAAGGTATAGATGAGGTCAAGACGCTCATGGATATATTCCAGTCTTTCAGCATTGAAATCTATGTTGTCAGCCTCTCGTGACACCTCGTCAGCTATATCTTTTAGCTCTATCAATGTGCTGTCGAGACGTTCTACCAGCGGTTCTATCTTACTGTATAAAGGAGAGACGTTAGACAGAGCGTTAGTTGCTTGCTTAAGAGAGTCAAGCGTGGCTCCTTCATCACACAACATGTGGTCGGCATTGTATAGGGCACTCTTTATCTCCTCGGTGTGTGTTGATACCTCTTGTTCCAGTTCTAATTCTTCCTGTTCGCCATCAGTAAGTTTTGCTGCATCCAATTCGTTAAGTTGAAAGCGCAGTAAATCCTCCTTCTCACGCGATTCGGCAAGAGATAGTTTCAAGCATTCTATTTCTGTTGTCAGAATGTTGTATTCGGTGAATACCTTCTCGTACTCTTTAAGGAGGTCATCATTATTGGCAATGATATCAACAATGGTAAGTTGAAAGTCTTCCTGTCTGAGCAACAGATTCTGATGTTGTGAGTGAACATCCACCATCATCTCGCCAAGTCGTTTCATCTGCTGCACAGATACTGGGGTGTCATTGATGAATCCCCTGCTCTTGCCTGTCGATGTCAACTCTCTGCGTATTGTACACTCGCCATCCTCTATGTCGAGGTCATTGTCCTCAAACCATGATGACAGGTTGTAGCGCGAGATATCAAACTGTGCTTCAATGGTACACTTTTGACATCCTGTTTTTACTGATTTAGAGTCGGCACGCTGACCTAACAGCAAGCCGATAGCGCCGAGAATGATGCTCTTGCCAGCACCAGTTTCACCTGTTATGACAGAAAAGCCAGCATTGAAATCAACATCGAGTTTATCAATAAGTGCGTAGTTGCTTATGTAGAGATGCTTCAGCATTTTCTTTTATTCCAAAATCTTACTCCAAGCAGTATTCTGTGCTGCATTGATGTTAAACAACAGAGCATTAACCGACTCTTTTTCCTTTGAGGTTCCTTTTCCTTTGTATATATTAGCAATCTCGTCTTTCTTGAAGTCTGTCCATATCTGTGGCAACTGACTCATAGGACGATTCTCGTGAGCTACTTTCAGGTCATTCTCCAGTGCTGTGGTAATTTCTGTGCGTCCACGTTCTGAGTTGTTAGCCATTTCATCGAGACCTTTACGATAGTAGTCGTACTGCAACTGCCTGATAGGTTGTAGTGCGCCTTCCAGATAATCATTGATTATGGTAAAACGGTTGGTGTTTTTGTCAAATGAAGCCCATCCTGGATAATTAAGGTTTTGGGCGTTATTGGTGAGGTTTAGGCAACGTTGAAGTATGTCCTCTCCTCCCATTGGTGAGAAGGAATCAAGATTCATACCGATGATGAGATAGGCATAGTAGGCAAATAGGGCAGTAAGCTGGTTGTCAATCATCTCCTCATTATATGTCAGATTGTCAAATTGCTTGTAGGTGAATGTAAATTCTTTGTCTTGAAATTGGAAGAGCACTGATGAGTAGGCAGAGTTATATACAGGGCGGTTTGCTTGCACTAAACAGGTGCATGTCCACGTTCCCTGTTCTTTCTTGTATTCTGTCACTGTTATGTGGAAGTTGCAGCTTATCCGTTCATTCTCTTGAAAGTGCAGCGCAGTCCACTGCTGTCCATTTATCCATTCTTGTAGTTTTTCTTGCAATTCTTCAAATATAGCAGACTCCGTACCCTGCACCTGATTGTGATTTATGCTTATCTTGGCGTTAAGTTCTTGGGCATCTATACATATAGCAACTGCCCATAGCAGCAATGCTATGAGCAGTGTTTTGATATTTATAAATAGATATTTCACAATAGTATTTTATTTCGTGTCATACTCAGTTTTGTTTTACCTATGCATCTCTCTAAGACGTATACGAGTCAAAACCTGCTTGGTATTGAGGGAAAAGTCACCATTAAGCATCCAACTATAGTAGCCAGGGTCACGTCTTAGCACGTCAGTCACGGAACATCCTTTGTACTTGCCAAAAGAAAACTCCTCACGCATGAGTTCCGTACCATCATCCTTCAGAATGGGTTTGCCGTCAGGCCCCTTCACTGGAGCCCAAACGATGCGTCCGGCAAAATCCACATTTTTACGTTTGTTACATATCTCGTGGAGCGCGTCCATGTCATTCGGCAATTGGCGTTCGGGCTCTTCCTGCTTGCCAGGCTCGTACATGTCAAGTTGCCCCATTAGTACACGGTAGGTTGCCTCTGTGTCTTCATTGGCGAGATGAGCTTGGAAGTCTTCCTCCATCTTGCGTCCGCAGTAGAATTTATATGCTGCGGCAAGATTCCTTCGCTCCATAGCGCGAAAAATCAAACAAGCATCTATCAGGCGGCAAGCATTGAAGTCGTATGCTATTCCTGCTCTCAAAAACTCCTCTGCTAACATCGGTATGTCGAAGTTGTTGGAGTTGAAACCTGCGAAGTCGCAGTCTTTGAAGTCCTCCACCAAAGAAGGGGCAAGTTCCTTGAATGTCGGTGCATCCTTTACCATTTCGTCAGTGATGTGAGTTAGCTCCACCACCTCAGTAGGGATAGGGCGAGAAGGGTTGACAAAGTAGTTGTGGCGCTCTTCTCTGCCGTCAGGAAATACCTTGATGTAGCTTATTTGGATAATACGATCCTTGGAGATATCAAGTCCTGTCGTCTCAAGGTCGAATATCACTAGTGCCTTTGTAAGATTCAGTTTCATACCTTAACAATGTTAGGTGTCAGTCGTTAAGTAGCATTGGCATGATGAGCATCAGTATATCTTCATTTTCGGGTTGCTCTGCTGGACGTATTACACCTGCTCGGCTTGGGTCTGCAAGTTCTATTATTACTTCTTCGCTACTCAGGTTGTTGAGTATATCTACCAGTACACTACCCTTGAAACCTATGCTCATAGGTACACCACCATATTCACATATTACATTTTCTTGAGCACTGGTTGCAAAGTCTATGTCCTCAGATGTGAGTTGCAAATTGTTCATTTCTAAGCGCAGTTTCACAAGTTGCGTACTTTCGCTGGCAAATTGCTGCACTCTGCGCAATGCACTCAGCATAGATTTGCGGTCAATAGTGACGATATTTGGATTGTCGGTAGGTATGACAGAGGCATAATTTGGATAGCGTCCCTCTATGAGGCGACATGATAGAATTCCATTGGTGAATACTATCTCTGCAGCATTATTATTGAATTTTATTGTTACTGTACTTTCGTCGTCGGTTGACAGAACATTGCGCAGCAGTCCCGCAGGTTTTTTGGGCAGGATGAAAGATGCTGGCACATCGGTCTTGCATGCAAGTAGCATGTTTCTTACCATTTTGTGCCCATCACTTGCCACTAAGTTCATACTATCTTCCTTGAGGTCAAAATATATGCCGTTCATTACCATGCGCAACTCATCGCTAGCCGTGGCAAATAATGTACGTTGGATGTTGTTTGCTAGAGAACTTGTAGGTAATTGCGTTTCTGTATATCCTTCTGGCATCTGCGGCATGCTTGGATAATCGTCGGCGCTTTGGCCCATAATGGAGTACGAACCATTTTGGTATATTACCTTAATACTGTTATCATTTTCGTTAACTTCGAAAATCAAAGGCTGCTCTGCTAGCTCCTTCACAGCATTAAGCATTATACGTGTGGGGATGCAGAAAGAACCCTGTCCGTCGCAACTGTTCAAATCAATGAACAATTTCATCATGTTAGTATTGTCACTGGCAGTTAATGTTAGTTGATTGTCAGCAATTTCAAACAAAAAACTGTCCAGGATTGATAGAGAGTTCTTTGAATTTATCACTTTAGCAAGTTGTCCTAACTTGTTGCTTAGTACTGAAGATGATAGAGTAAAGGTCATTTTGGGTTATAGTATTATTTATGTAATATTTTTATATAATGTTTGTTGGAAAATCCAGATGCAAATATATAAAAAAAAACTAACACAGACAAAAAAACAATTGAAAAATTTCTTGTTTCGCTACTTTTTTTGTAATTTCGCAAAACAAAAAAATAAACTATAACTTTTATTAATATAATATGGAATTACAAGGTAAAATTATTGCGGTTCTCCCAGAGCGTTCTGGAGTAAGTGCACGAGGTGAGTGGAAAGTACAGGAATTCGTACTAGAAACGATGGATTCACAATATCCACACAAGATGGTATTTGATGTGTTTGGAGCAGAACGTTTGCAACGTTTCAATATACAGATAGGACAGACAGTTCTTGTTGCATTTGATATTGATGCACATGAATATAATGGTCGTTGGTTTAATTCTATCAGAGCTTTTGACGTTCGCCAAGTTGATGCATCTCAGATTTCTTCAGCGGGTGTCGATGCACCTCAATCTGTACCAATGTCTGCACCTAATGCGGCGGTTTCTGTTACTGCACCAGAGTCTGTTGACGATAATAGCGACAGCCCAGATAATCTCCCATTCTGATTTTGACAAGCAACATACGACATAGACGCAACTCCCGGTCATCATTTCACAGGAAGCATATTTCTCCCAAATGGTGGTTGGGAGGTTTTCTTGTCGTAACAGTCTATATTGCTGTATTCTACTATTTTTTTGTAGGTCCTACAGGATTCCGTTGGCGTGCTCTTTATGGGGATGCCAGTTATCCTGCGGGGTACGAGATTCAAGGCATAGATATTTCGCACTATCAAGGAAATATTGATTGGATGGCACTGCGCAATGCTATGATCAACAAAGATCCGATACGTTTTGTTATTGTTAAGGCTACAGAGGGCGCTACCATGATAGATGAGAATTTTAGAGATAATTTCTACCAAGCACGTGAGTATGGATTTATACGTGGCGCTTATCACTTCTACAGTACAAAATCGTCCGCACGTACCCAAGCACAACATTTTCTTTCCGAGGTTAAATTGGAGGACGGAGATTTACCTCCCATACTTGATGTGGAGCACAAACCTGCAGACAAGAGTGTAGAGGAATTTCAGCGTGAAGTGTTAACATGGCTACATATCGTAGAAGATCGCTATCATGTGAAGCCTATACTTTACACCTATTATAAGTTTAAGGAACAATATCTCTCTGACAATCGTTTTAATGACTATCCGTATTGGATAGCTCATTACTACGTAGAAAAGATGGAGTATAAAGGAGAATGGAAATTTTGGCAGCATACAGATGCTGGTAAAGTGTCAGGAATTAAGGGGTATGTCGATTTCAATATATATAATGGTTCCTATTATGATCTTAAGCAGTTATGTATAAAAGCAGAAGAATAGAGAAGGAGTAATAAAGTAAAACGGAGCGCAGAATTTTCTGTGCTCCGTTTTACTTTAAACTGTTTGCTCAATTTTATCGATTAGTATCTCAGAACCAAGAGGCAATTCGTTTGATAGTATGCGCTCACATACAATGTCCTCAATGTAATTCTGTATGGCGCGTTTTAGGGGACGTGCGCCATATTGTATATCATAGCCCTTCTTTGCGACAGTTTCTTTAACCTCTGGTGTGATTGTTAGGTGATAGCCCATGTCTTCAACACGCTTATACAACCCACGAAGTTCTATATCAATGATCTGTTTGATGGCATCAAGGTCAAGTTGGTCGAAAGTGATGATTTCGTCGAGACGATTTAAAAACTCTGGGGCGAATTGCTTGGATAGACTCTTCTGTATGATAGATCTTGCATATTCCTTGTCTTTATCGTTTACTATGCCCTCCCTAAAATTGCTACCTGCAGCATTGAAGCCTACTCCATGTGCAAACTCCTTGAGTTGACGCGTGCCAGCATTACTAGTCATGATTATGATAGTATTGCGAAAATCTACAAGGCGACCGTTGCCATCAGTAAGTCTGCCTTCGTCAAGTACTTGGAGAAGTATATTGAAGACGGTACTATTAGCCTTCTCTATCTCGTCGAGCAGTACTATAGAATATGGTTTGCGGCGTACCCTTTCGGTGAGTTGTCCACCCTCTTCATAACCTACATATCCAGGGGGGGCTCCAACAAGTCGAGAGGTGTTGAATGCTTCTGCATATTCACTCATATCAATACGTATGAGTGAATCAGTCGTGCCAAACATCTCTTCTGCGAGTTTTTTCGCGAGATGTGTCTTGCCTACACCCGTAGGACCGAGGAACATGAATACGCCTATAGGGTGATTAGGATCATGCAGTCCAACTCGGTTACGTTGTATTGCTTTGACCATTTTCTCTATGGCTTTGTCTTGAGCTATCACCTCCTGTTTGAGTTTGCTTGCCATGCCTCGAAGGCGTTCGCCCTCCGACTCGGCAACGCGTTGTACAGGTATGCCCGTCATCATTGCGACAACATCAGCAACGTCATCAACAGTGACTGTCTCACGGTCTCCTGTGCTACCCTCGCTCCATCGGCGTGTGATCTCCGAAAGTTGGTCTTCAAGTTTCTGCTGCTGATCACGATAACTTGCTGCAAGTTCGAAATTCTGGTTCTGTACAGCTTGCAACTTGTTGTCCTTCATGATTTTTATTTCGGTCTCAAGATCTGTGATGTCAACGGGTATGTCGGCATGATGTAAATGTATGCGTGCTCCTACCTCATCGAGAGCGTCAATGGCCTTGTCTGGAAAGGCTCGATCCGTAATGTAACGTTGTGTCAATTTGACACATGCATGTAGCGCGTCTTCGGAATAGATGACATGATGGTGCTGCTCATAACGCTCACGGATATTCGTGAGTATCTGCATAGTTTCATCAGGAGTGGAGGGTTCAACGATGATTTTCTGGAAACGTCGTTCAAGTGCTCCATCTTTCTCTATAGACTTGCGATATTCGTCAAGTGTGGTGGCACCGATGCACTGTATGGCACCCCTTGCGAGTGCCGGCTTGAGCATATTAGCGGCATCCATGGAACCACTTGCCCCACCAGCGCCAATGATGGTATGAATTTCATCAATAAAGATGATAATGTCATTGTTATTCTCGAGTTCTTTGGTGAGATTCTTGATGCGCTCCTCAAATTGTCCACGATATTTGGTACCCGCTACCATTCCGGCCATATCGAGCGATACAAGACGTTTGTTGTGAAGAATGGGTGAAACGCGTTTGTCTGCTATCATCTGTGCCAACCCCTCTACAATGGCGCTTTTGCCAACACCAGGCTCACCGATGAGAATAGGATTGTTCTTCTTGCGACGACACAATATCTCCTGCAAACGTTGTATTTCGCGCTCGCGTCCTACTACGGGGTCAAGTTTCCCTTCCTCAGCTGCTTTGGTGAGGTCGAGAGAGAAACGATTGATTGTCGGTGTCTTGGATGACGTTTTTTTCGTGTCGCTACTCTCTTGAGTGGTGGCAGAGTCAACAGAATCACCATCGAGAGTATCTTCATACTCATCTTCGTCGTCAGAGAGGTTTATGGCTTTTATCTTTTCGTATTTCATATATTACTTTATGATAGAGATGGGAAGTACTTAAGAAGTGTCAAATTTTAAAGTATAGCTTACAAAGAGTGTGCCATAATAGTAATTTCTGTCTCGCCTAGTCCATAAATATGTAGCATAGCGGCATCTTGACGCATCTCTTCGAGTAGAGTCGCGCTATCTGTCAACACAGTTTCTGTTTGTGAGAATCGTAGCTGTGGCAGTTTAAACTGCGTAACGAAGTATGCATATACATAATTAAGATATGTGGAGAGATCGTGTGTAATGATCTCTTGTGGCATATTTTCGTAAATGTTTAGAGCCTTATCAGGCTTCTCTGCATATAGCAATGCCCATCCCAAAGTGTTGCTGATGGCGTGATTGTCGGGGTTTTCGAAATTGAGGCGGTAGAGCTCGTTGATTATCTCGGATGCCTGTCCATCTTTGACCATCGACATGCAGTAATTTAGGGAATATGCCACTCTGTCTGGTTGCAAAGTGCGCAATGCGTCATAGTAAGATGAAGCCTTACCATATTCACCGATAGAGTAGTATGCCTTTGCTATACCTCGTAGTGATGGCTGGTGGTTTGGATGCTCCTGAAGGTATGAGTTGTAATACTCTATTGCATCGCCATAAGCAGCTTCATGGAGTAATAGTTCTCCTGAGAGATAGTCTAGTTCCACCTCATCTTGGTTAGGGTAGCAGTTGATAATGTCCTCGAGAGCGTGTAGGTACTTTTTCTTTATAAGGTATCGTCCCATCTCGATGAGTTGCTGCGTAGTCATATAGTCAAGACATATTAACCAGGATTCAAAATCCTCCGCATCTTTGAAAGGGCTGCTAAGAGTTTTGCCCAAGGGGTTAATAGAGTAGAATCTGAATAGGTCTTGTAGATACTGACGACGTATGTAGGTAGGTTCTAGTACTTCTTCTGGGTTGGTATGCATGCCTATTGGACCGAGTTCTCCTTCTTCCATAAGGGAACGTATCTTGTCGGAGAACTGTCCTATGACATCATTCATAGCGAAAATAAAGGAGTACTTGTCGGAATTGCAGAATGGTCCTTGTTTGATAACTCTTTCAAGAAATTTACTTCCATGCAGCTTTTGCTTGACCTCTTTGAGTTCAGGATGATCTATATCGAAAGGCGTAAACCAGTTAGATACCTTGTTGAAGAATGGATAGCGCTTCATCTGCTTGAAACCTCCAAAGAATATGTCGGAACCCTGTTGTTGCATTTTCTGCACTTTTAGTATATTCTTTTCCATCTCGTCAATCTTACTGTCGCTGTCGCAGTCGTTGTTGTCCTCATCACGTTCCACTATGCCGTTGCGTGTTATGATGAACGGCTGACTTTTCATAATTTCGGGCATGATTGACTCATTGATTTTTGTTGCATCTGTGTCAGCCTGTGTGCATTTTATGAGTTGGATTTGCATCTCTATGACAGCCTTTCGGGTGTCGTCTGATGCGAATAGCTCACTTAGCACCTCATCACGTTTTTTGTTATTGATAGCATTGCGATCCATGGTAAGTGCAAGTATACTGCCGACAAAAGCTTGTTGGCGTAGGGTAGCATCCTGTACGCCATTGTATATGCGTGCAAGGCACAGTGCCTTTTGCTTGGAGAAATGCTCTATGGCACTCATCGTTAGTGCGGCAAGAAGTATATAGTGGCTGGCAGTAAATGTAGAAGTGGTGGTGTAGCAATGCACCCAATCATCGGTATCCTCTTTACGCCAATGATAGGAAGTAAGGACAGCATAAAATGCATAATCCTTGTCGACTTGTAACAACGAGTCTATGGTGGTATCCATCTGTTTTACGTGAGACATCCATGGTTTTATCATAGGAGTTTGTCGCAGAGTTTCGTAAACTTGCAAGTCGTAGTTGAGATTGATAAGTTTTCCTCTTAAGGTGCGGTAAATATCATTACGTCGTGGATCATTAATGCCGCGTGTGAAGTAATCTTGCATCATGAGAAATTCATAACGCAGTGCTTCGAGACGTTCGCGGAAGTTCTCGTTTGGGTACTTTGCTGCCATTCCCGTCATGGAATTGATAGCATCTATAAACTGCCCGTTATGTATGAGGTGTAGAGTATCCATTGGTTTGCATATTGAAATTTGAAATATCGAAGTACAGAAGTCTTCATTTCAAAAGATAAAGATAATTGTCTTTGCCATACACTTTTAGCGAATCACGTGCTATGACGAGATAGCGTTCAAGTCGTGGGATATGCTTTGTGAGCAAAGAACGTGCCAAAGTGTCGTTCTGCATGTTGTTTTTGGACAGAGTAATCTTATAGGCTCCAGCTTCTAATGCACGTGAGGCATATGGTTCTGGGAGCAGTGCAGCATCAACATTGCCACTAATGAGCATCTTGGTGCGTATATTGATATCTTCTACCTGTATTATGAATACGTGACGCTTTTTGTTGAGTAATGAATCTATCGCCGTCCTTGCCATGTTGTATGAGTATCCCTTGCTGTCAGCTGCTATCACTTTATCTGAAAGTTGCGCAATACGATGTATACGAGCTTTTTGTGAGGTTAGGAAGTAGTACCGTAGTGCTGAGTCGTTTATTGTTACTTCTGCTTTGTGCTGGAATATGGCAGAATGACATTCTGACAGAGCACCATATTTGCAGAGAGTTACATTCGCATGAAGTGAGTCAAGTAGTCCAAGGTGTTCTGCCACATAGAGTGGTAGGCATTCTTCTACTGGCAATACGGCAACTTTTACAGGAGCATCTGTTTTTTGTATTTTGTTCGCATTAGCGTTCTTGTTTGCATTATTGTCTTTGCTACATCCTACGGTGCAACAAATTACTATGATATATAGTAGTGTTCTCATGTTGTATTTATGATATGACCAATCGTGATTTTGTCTTAAGATAGTTCTGGAGATTAAAACCATTGTGTGCCACATAGTGAAGTAACTGAAATTTTAGTTTATATTGGTTTGTTATATTTCCTATTATTTCATCACGTTTGTTACGTATGTTTTTGCTATCGCTGTTGAGTATTGTTGCCTTAAGCAGTATGCGTATGAAAAGCAGTTGGTCTTCAAAGTATGCCGCACCTTTCATTATGCGTTCTTGCAGGATGTCATTATCTTCTCTCATGATGAGTGAATAGTATTGGTTGTGAAATGATTTTGCTACATCCTCTAGTGGCTTGAGTCTTTCGCTCGCATCTTGCCACTTCGCATATGTCTTAGGCATTTGTGTGTAGAAATGCTCGCGCAGAAAACGTAAGGTGTCATTTATACCTTGACGTAATGGTTGAAGGGAAAAGAGTATGTCTATAGTGTGCGTGAGAAATTGTTTCTCCATATGCATGAGCAATGTGTCATCAGGCTCTTGGTGACGTGGGTCATTATAAAATTGCTCCACAGCTCTGTCGTTGATGATGGCATGGCGTGGTATAGGAGAACTAAGCACTAATCCTTTCAGATTTTTGCATCTGGACAATGCAACGTAAGTCTGCCCGTGGGCGAAGGAGTGTTGAACATCGATAATGGCATGGTCAAAGGTGAGTCCTTGGCTCTTGTGCACAGTGATAGCCCATGCGGCCTTTAGTGGGTACTGTTCAAAGGTCCCCACTGTTTCCTCATATATTTCTTTACTAACTTTGTCGAGTGTATAGCGGGTGTTTTTCCATTGCTCACGACCAACTTTGATGACTTTGCCAGTTTCTGCGCATTTCACATGTATAAGGTTGCGCTTGTCAAATTGTATTACCTCGCCTATCATGCCATTATAGTATTCCTTGTCCAGTGAAGAGTCGTTTTTCACAAACATCACTTGTGCTCCCTCCTTCAATCGCAATACTTTCTCCGTAGGGTATGACATTTCAGGAAAATCGCCATCAATGTCGGCTATAAAACTATATTCATCAGCGCATATAGCTTGCAGTTCACGATCGTTTATGGTATCTGCTTGCCTGTTGTGTGTACAGAGTCTAACATATCCGCTCTTCTTGGGGGGGATAAAGTTGGGCTGATAGTGTTCATTGAGTTTTGCAAGTGATGCATCGGTGATGGTGTTGTCGCGTACTTGGTTCAGTATGTCTATAAATTCCGCATCAGACTGCCTATATACATGCTCCAATTCAATCGTGACGAAATTGGCGTTTTGTAGTACGTGGCATGAAAAGAAATACGGTGTGGAGTAGTAAAGGCTTAGTAATTGCCATTCTTCGTCGCGAGCTACTGGTGCCAATTGCTGCATGTCACCAATGAGTAACATTTGTACGCCGCCGAATGGTAGTGAACGATCGCGATATTGACGTAGAATCTCATCTATAGCATCTAGTACGTCAGCGCGCACCATACTTATTTCGTCGATTACAATCAGGTCAAGCGAACGAATGAGTTGTATTTTTTGTTTGCGAAATTGGTACTTTCTCTCTCGCTTTGTGCCAGGAAGCAGAGGACCGAAGCCAAATTGAAAGAAGGAGTGTATTGTGGAACCTCCAGCATTGATGGCTGCTATCCCTGTTGGTGCCAGCACTACCATACGCTTTGGCAATGTGTCTTTTAACCTGCGCAGGAATGTTGTTTTACCTGTCCCCGCCTTGCCGGTAAGAAACAGGTGCGTATCAGTATTGGATATTATGTGCCATGCGAGGTCGACTTTGTTCATAGATGACTCTTTCTTTGCTCTGTTTTTTTTTTACATGCTGTATGCAAAGCCTATAGAGAGGTGTTCTTTCATCTGCCAATATGTAGATGTCGTTCGTTCTTCGTGGCTATCAAAACGGGGGTAGAGAAACAACTTGGTTGAGATATAGCGGTTAAACTGGAAGGTAAGCGTATTTTCCCACTCCATTTGCAAATATGAGTAGTTGGAGAATGTATAAAATCGTGTCTCCCATTTTATGTTGTCTGCAGGCTTCCATGTAAGTCCGACATTAATCATCGAACCCACGTTATTTGATACGTGCTTACCCTCATCAACTCCGAATCGTGTTGATAAATTAAGCCTATCCACATAGGTCATCTTGTATGACAGGGGAGCAAGCAGTACGTTACCCGTCAGTTTCTTGTTCCATATATTCACCACGTAGTTCATGCCCAACGACACGTTGAGGTCGAAGGGCGACATGAAGTCAGAATATATAGTGGCATCGTTGTTCTTCAGACCCCGTGTAAACTGAGTGCTGGCGATAAGTTGGGCAGCATAGTACCATTCCTTGTAAGCTTGCAGTGACAGCTGTGTGGTGTAGCGAATAAGGTCTTCTGTGGTTTTGAAGTTGTTCACTGTGTCGGCATCAGTGGCTTGGAATCCCAATTTTAACTCCAGTATGTTGTCCCATTTTAGTCGTTGCTTGTTGTTATAATTGTACTGCAGCGTCACGGCTCCCAGCATAGAATAATTGGAGTTCCCCGATTTATACCAGTTGGGTGATATATAGTTCTGCATAAACTGAAGGCTGTAGTCGCCAAAAAACGTCCAGAAATTAGGTTTTGTAACAACCAACTCTATTTTGTCCTCTGCTTCTGGCATCATTATCTCATGTGGTCTTTTGTCAACTTTGGGCCGGCTCGTTATTGGTTCTATTACATCTTTGCCATTGCTGTCATTTATATTATTGCTGGTAGCAGGTGCGACTGTTTCTGGATGTTTCAAGTACGTGTTTGTTATCACTTTGTCGGCAAGTGAGGTAGTATCACCTTTTATGCTAAACTGTCGTTTTATTACGTCCGCATTGTAGCGTAGCGGCAATAGAAGATTGCTGCATTGCACCTGTTCCAACTGTGTTGCCTCTTGTGCGGGAACTGCGACAGCAGCCATTATCATTATCGTGTATAATAGTAGAGTTCGCATCAACGTCTTTTTTTGTACAGTTGGTATGAATTGGCTATATTGTGCCATATTGAGTAGAAACCGCCTGCTGTAGCCGAGAGCGGACTTAAATATGTATATCCTAACCATATCATGAAAATAGTGTTTTTTTGTCCCATTGCCTGCCCAGCTTCTATAGTCTGGTGATATTTGCCTCCTACCCATTTGCCAAAGACAAATTGGAAAAGACACATCATCAGTGTAGCAGCGGCTATGGCAAAAACGTCATCAGACGTGGCATTGCTATGCCAAAGAGCCCTGCAGGTAATGGCTATGGCTATTGCCAGCGCTACCAGCCATAGATAGAAGGCAAGGTCGCGCACTGACAGTATCTTCTTGTGTAGTCGGGGCAGGAAATAGCGTGTGGCCCAAGCGAGCAACAATGGGAAAATCAGTAGCGGAAATACCTTTTTTGATATAGTGAAAAATGCAGCAAGGAAGGTGAGATCCCCTTGCGGGCTTATCAGAGGCAGCATCAGTGGAGCGATGATGGCAACGGCGAGATTGATAAAGAGGGTGTAGGTTGTGGTTGTAGATGAGTCACCACCAAGTTTTTGTGTAATAACAGCGCAGGCTGTTGCTGTGGGACAGATAATGGAGAGTAGCATTCCTTCAAGGAAATAACCCTGCCAGGGTGCACTGACGGCATCGATACACATCATTATCAAACAAACGGAAACGAATATCATGCATTGAGTGAGTAATAGCCACAGATGCCACAAATGAGGACGCATGTCACGAGGATTTACTTTGCAGAAAGCACAGTATAGCATCACAAATAGCAGCAGGGGTTGCAGCAGTGTGACAATCTCCATTATCTCGCCCTTTGCGATGGGTGAGAATGGTAGAAGTCTGCCCACTAGATAAGCGAGAGCACCAATTGTCATGCTTACTGGTAACGACCAGTTTTTTATGGATCTAACTATCAAACCTTTACTGCTTGAAAATGCTGTTTTATTTTCAGTTCCCGATGCTCCAACAACACCTCCACGCCGAACTTGTTATGGATATGCTCAGCCAGGTGCTGTGCGGAATATACGGAGCGATGCTGACCACCTGTGCATCCGAAGCAGAACATCAGACTGGTGAAACCCCGCTGTAGGTAGCGTGTTACATGAACGTCAGCAAGCTTATACACTGATTCTAAGAAAGTTAATATCTCTCCATCATCCTCCAAAAAACGTATTACCGGCTCATCAATGCCAGTCAGTTGTTTGTATGGTTCGTATCGTCCAGGGTTGTGCGTACTTCTGCAGTCGAACACATATCCACCACCATTGCCAGAGTTGTCGGCAGGTATTCCTTTATGGAAAGAGAAACTGAACACTTTCACTACGAGAGGTCCCTTGCCGTCATACTTTGAGTATGTAGCTTTACCGTCTGAAGGGTTGACGTTATACGGGTTGTTGTCAGTCGTCTTATAGCCATCCTTACGCTTTGCAGGTTCTATGGGTTTGGGGGCATACTGTGGCAACTCGGTAAGTCGCTTCAGCACATTTATGAGGTGAGGGTAGGGGAAATTGTTCTCCTTGATCAGCTCTCGCAGGTTTTGTATTGCTGGCGGAATGCTCTGTATGAAGTGCGCCTTGCGTTCAAAATATCCTCTAAAGCCGTAGGCACCAAGCACTTGCAGCGTACGGAATAGCACAAACAACTGCAGGCGGTCATTAAACTGCTTGAAGGGTGGGACCTCAGTATAGTGGCCGAGGGATTTATAGTAGTCCTTGATGAGCTCCTGCCTCAGCGATTTGCTGTAGCGTGCTGATGCCTGCCACAAAAAAGAAGCTACATCATAGTAGTATGGACCCTTGCGTCCACCCTGGAAGTCTATGAAGAAAGGTTCGTCTTCACCCTCGGCATTTTTTACTAGCATCACGTTGCGCGCCTGAAAATCTCGATACAGAAAACAGTTCCCGTTATGGTTATCGTTAAGGTTATCGTTTGTCAAATCTTTAGCCAGTAGTTTAAAACTTGCCTCCAGCTTCATCTCGTGGAAGTCGAGGCCTGTAGCCTTTAGAAAGCAATACTTGAAGTAGTTGAGGTCGAAGAGCACATTTTCTTGGTCAAACTCCGGCTGTGGGTAGCAAACAGAGAAGTCCAGTCCCCTTGCTCCACGTACCTGTATGTTAGGCAGCTCGCAGATGGTCTTTCTGAGCAGTTCCTTCTCTTTCAGCGTATAGCGTCCTCCAGCATCACGTCCTCCCTTGATGGCATCAAACAGCGACTGCGCACCCAAGTCCTGTTGCAGGTAGCGCATCTCGTCGTCCGACTGCGCCAGTACTCGTGGCACAGGTAACTTGCGCTTGGCAAAATGCTTTGCTATGGTTAGGAAGGCATGGTTCTCCTCTTTTGAGGTCCCTATGCAGCCTATTACACTATTGCCATTTTCGTCAGTCAGGCGGTAGTATTCACGGTTGCTGCCAGCACCAGGCAGTTTCTCCATCGCAGCAGGTTCCGAGCCGTGCCACTCTGTGTATAGATTCTTCAGTTCTTGCATAGTATCTCGTATAATTCTTCGCTATCGCCCAGTCTACCGTTTATCAGGCACACTACCTCCACCTTGCCCTTCAGGCACAGTTTCTCGTCATTCAGGCGATATATATCCTGATAGAAGTTGTAGCGCAGCCCCTCCTTTTCCAATCGTGTGCGCACCACGTATTCGTCCATTCCCTTCAGTGGTACCTTGAAACGCATGTCTATGCGTGCTACCACGCAGTCTATGCCTCCCTCGTGCAGTTCGGCAAAACTCACGTTCTTAGAGCGCAGAAACTGGTGGCGGGCGTGCTCCAGATAGTGCTGGTAGTTAGCATTGTTCACTATGCCCTGAATGTCGCACTCATAGTCTCTTACTATGTCCTTATGTTCGTGAATGTAAGTCAATTGTTAATTGTAGATTGCTTTTACCAACCAAAAGCTTTGGCTGAGGACAGCCAGTGACCCTGAGCACGAAGTACCTGTTCTATTATATCGCGAGCGCATCCCATTCCTCCCTCGCAGGGGCTTATATAAATTGATATTTCCTTTATGTCGTTGCATGCATCAACAGGGCAACAGGGGCAACCCGCCATTTGCATTACCTCGTAATCAGGTATGTCGTCACCCATGTATATCACCTCCTTCGCAGTCAGATTGTTGTCAGCCAAGTATTTTTTGTACACATCTATCTTGGTTGAGCACGACATGAATACATCCTTCATGCCCAACTTGTGGTAGCGCTCCTCAACGCCTTTGTCCGTGCCCCCTGATATGATGGCGAGCTTCAGCCCCATTTTTATGGCCAGTTGAATGGCGTAGCCATCCTTTATGTTCACTGTGCGTACAGGCATACCATTAGGACCCATCTGTATGGTGTTGGTCGATAGTACGCCGTCCACATCAAATACGATTGCCCTTATCGCTTTTAGATCGTAATTTATCATATTGTAACATTTTATGTGCAAAAGTACTGATTTTTGTCAATTTATGCAATAAAATAATAGAAAAAGTGATTGTATGTGCAAAAAAAATAGTACTTTTGCATTCGTTCAGAATAATGGAGCATAATTAAATAAAGGTAAAAAGATGAACATTCATGATTATGATTTTGAAGGAAAGAAGGCTATAGTGCGTGTGGACTTCAACGTGCCACTCGACGAAAATGGCAAGATTACGGATACTACCCGTATTCGTGGTGCCATGCCTACACTCAAATATATACTCGACAATGGTGGAGCGCTTATCATCATGTCCCACATGGGTAAGCCAAAGGGACAGGTTCGTGCCCGTCAGTCGCTGTCACAAATAAGGGAAGTGGTATCCAATCGTCTTGGTAGGAATGTGCTTTTCTGCTCTGATTGTGCACGTGCTGCTGCTGACGTAGCTGCACTACAGCCAGGAGAGGTGCTCATGCTTGAAAACCTCCGCTTCTATGCAGAGGAAGAAGGCAAAGTGTCAGGCGATGCAAACCTACCAAAACTGCAAAAAGGTACGCCAGAATACGATGAGGCTGTAATAGACCTCAAAAAACGTCAGAAGCGATTGGCAAAGACGTTGGCATCATACGCAGACTGCTATGTGAACGATGCCTTCGGAACCGCTCACCGCAAACATGCATCCACTGCGCTGATAGCAGACTATTTTGATACCGATAATAAGATGCTCGGTTTCCTCATGGAGAAGGAAGTGAGGGCTGTGGAGAAAATCCTCGATGATATTAAGCATCCTTTCACAGCTATCATGGGTGGTTCCAAGGTGTCAACAAAGATTGGTGTCATCGAAAATCTTATGGATAAGGTTGACAATCTTGTCCTCTGCGGAGGTATGACATTCACGTTTGCCAAAGCGATGGGAGGCAAGGTAGGTAATTCCCTTTGCGAGGATGACAAACTTGACTTGGCTCTCTCAATCATAGAGTTGGCAAAGGAAAAAGGCGTGAATCTCGTTCTCGGTACCGACTGCGTAGCAGGTAATGCCTTCGACAATAAGTGTAAGACGGTGATATGTCCAGCCAATGACGTGCCTGATGGATATATGGGACTCGACGCAGGTCCTGAGAGTCAGAAGCAGTTCGCCGATGCTATTTCAGGAGCCAAGACCATTCTGTGGAATGGACCTGCAGGCGTATTCGAGTTTAATAACTTCGCCAAAGGCTCACGTGCTATCGCCAAAGCTATTGCCAAAGCAACCAAGCATGGTGCCTTCTCGCTTGTTGGCGGTGGCGATTCTGTCGCATGTATCAACAAGTTCGGCATGTCTGAGCAGGTAAGCTACATATCCACTGGTGGTGGTGCACTACTCGAAGCTATCGAGGGAAAGATACTCCCTGGTGTAGCAGCAGTGTTGGAAGAAAAATGTCCCCAACTTCAAGTCATTTAAATTCTCAAGACAACAGACTAGATTTTTTAATCTCTAAATATCACAAGATGAAGATTTCAGATTACAATTTTGCAGGCAAGAAAGCAATCGTACGTGTTGACTTCAATGTGCCTCTTCAGGACGGCAAGATAACCGACGATACCCGTATCCGTGGTGCCCTGCCAACACTCAAGCTCATCCTCGAGAAGGGTGGCTCGTTGATAATCATGTCTCACATGGGTAAGCCAAAGGGCAAGGTAAAACCAGAGATGTCACTCGGCCAGATCGTTGACGCCGTTTCTCAGGCTCTCGGTACACCAGTGCAGTTCTGCGACGATTGTCAGAAGGCTGATGCACAGGCAGCAGCCCTCAAGCCAGGCGAGGTGCTCATGCTCGAAAACCTCCGCTTCTACGCAGAGGAAGAAGGTAAGCCAGTAGGTATCGACAAGGAGGATCCTGCATACGATGAAGCAAAGAAGGCTATGAAGACATCACAGAAGGAGTTTGCCAAGAAACTCGCTTCCTATGCTGACTGCTGGGTGATGGACGCCTTCGGCACAGCTCACCGCAAGCATGCTTCAACAGCCGTTATCGCTGACTATTTCGATGCTGACAACAAGATGCTCGGTCTCCTTATGGAGAAGGAAGTAGCAGCTGTTGACAATGTACTCTCTAACATCAAGCGCCCATTCGTAGCCATTATGGGTGGTTCAAAGGTATCATCTAAGATAGGTATCATAGAAAACCTCCTCGGCAAGGTTGACAAACTCATCCTCTGTGGCGGTATGACCTACACCTTCTCTAAGGCTCACGGTGGCAACATAGGTAAGTCTATCGTAGAGCTCGACAAACTCGACGTAGCTCTCAACGTAGAGAAGATGGCTAAGGAGAACGGCGTAGAACTCGTTCTGCCAGTTGACTGCGTCACAGGTGACGACTTCTCTAACGAAGCTAACCAGACCATAGTGCCAGTTACCAACATCCCTGACGACGTTGAAGGCATGGATGCGGGGCCTAAGTCACGCGAGCTATTCGCTAGGGCACTCGACGGTGCTAAGACCATATTGTGGAATGGTCCAGCAGGTGTCTTCGAGTTTGACAACTTCTGTGCTGGTTCACGTGCCATCGGCGATGCTGTCGCAAAGGCAACAGCTGAAGGCGCATTCTCCCTCATCGGTGGTGGCGACTCAGTAGCATGCGTTAACAAGTTCGGTCTCGCTGATAAGGTTTCTTACATCTCTACTGGTGGTGGTGCTCTGCTCGAGGCTATCGAGGGCAAGACGCTCCCAGGGGTTGCTGCTGTTCTCGGCGAGTAAAGTTTGTGTCGATATAAACATCAAGGGGATGTGCTACAACCAGCACATCCTTTTTTGCAGTTACAATGATAAAAGAATTGCAGGTCAGGGTATTGCCGCAAGTGGCATATACCGAGCAAAATATAAAGGAGTATGTCAGCAGAGAACTTGCGATAGACAAACGTACCATCACGCATGTGAGGGTACTGAAAAAGAGTGTTGATGCGCGTCAGCGACAGGTTATGGTGAATCTTACTCTTAGGGTGTATGTCAATGAAATTCCTCAGGATAAGGAATTTACCTACACTGAGTATCCCAATGTGTCGCATGCGAAAACTGTTGTCGTCGTTGGCGAGGGACCATGTGGACTGTTTGCTGCTCTGCGTCTCATTGAGCATGGTATAAAACCTGTCGTCATCGAGCGTGGTAAGAATGTGCGCGAACGTAAGCGTGACCTCGCTATGATAAAATCACAGCAGCGAGTTGACAGCGAGTCAAACTACAGTTTCGGAGAGGGAGGGGCCGGAGCCTACTCTGATGGAAAATTGTACACGAGAAGCAAGAAACGTGGCAGCGTGGATAAAATTCTTAACGTATTCTGTCAGTTTGGAGCTTCAACAAGCATTCTCGTTGATGCTCACCCACATATTGGTACCGACAAACTGCCTGCCGTAATCGAGGCTATGCGTAATCAGATAATCAAGAGTGGTGGTGAAGTGCACTTTCAGACCAAGATGACGAGCCTTATTATAGATAGGGATAAAGTTGTGGGAGTGAGAGCTGGGGAACTTGAATTTTGTGGACCCGTAATACTTGCTACTGGTCACTCAGCGCGTGATGTGTATAGATATCTTGCTGAGGCTGGCATCCCGATAGAGCCTAAAGGTATTGCTGTCGGAGTGCGTCTGGAGCATCCTGCACAACTCATAGATCAAATACAATATCACAACAAAAAAGGCAGAGGGCAATACCTGCCTGCCGCTGAGTATTCTTTTGTCACTCAGGTAGAGGGTAGGGGAGTATATTCTTTCTGTATGTGCCCAGGAGGATTCGTTGTGCCTGCTGCTACTGGCAGTGAGCAGATTGTGGTCAACGGTATGTCGCCAAGCAATCGTGGAGGCAGGTGGAGCAATTCGGGCATGGTGGTAGAAATCAGACCAGAAGACGTTCTCGGCGATGCCGACCTAAAGGTGATGATAGAAGAGTCAGAACAAAAAGGAGGAGCATTGGCGGTGATGCACTTTCAAGAAAAACTGGAAAGGATGTGCTGGCAACAGGCACTGCAAAGTGGTGGAAAGGGACAGATGGCACCGGCACAGCGCATGTGTGACTTCATAAACGGACGACTGAGCTATGACCTGCCACAGACCAGTTATACGCCAGGTGTGGTGGCATCGCCATTGCATTTCTGGATGCCTCGGGGTATAGTGTCAAGGTTGCAGAAGGGCTTTGATCTTTTTGGGAAACAGCGTAGAGGGTTCCTAACCAACGATGCTATGATGATAGGTGTAGAAACAAGAACATCGGCACCAGTTAGAATACTGCGTGATGCATTCACCTTGCAGCACGTCACTTTATCTGGATTGTTTCCCGCAGGCGAAGGTGCAGGATATGCTGGTGGCATAGTGTCAGCAGCTGTCGATGGTGAGAGAGTTGCCGATATGGTGGCAGATTATGTGGAAGCATAATGACGAGAAATATGTCATTTATGGTGGCAAAGAAATAAAAAACGGGCAAAAATTTGGTGGAATGGATTTTTTATATTACCTTTGCACTCGCATTTTTGAAAACGAGTGCCAGTTTGGTATAGGAAAAGCTGCAAGTGGCAGCACCTTATGGAAGGTTGGGTGAGTGGCTGAAACCACCAGTTTGCTAAACTGACGTACGGGTTACCGTACCGGGGGTTCGAATCCCCCACCTTCCGCACTTGTTTCATGCTGGTGGGTTCATCTAGTGGCCTAGGATACCGGCCTCTCACGCCGGGTACACGGGTTCGACTCCCGTACCCACTACCAGCATCTATGGTGGGTTCATCTAGTGGCCTAGGATACCGGCCTCTCACGCCGGGTACACGGGTTCGACTCCCGTACCCACTACCAATACGACAAAGCGATGTTCAACAGATAGATTGAGCGTCGCTCGTTTTGTTTAAGGGGAGAGGCATGTAATGCCCCCTGATAATCTCTGAGAAGGAATACGCTTATGACAAAGAGAGTATTAACTGCGTGTACATACTTCTGTTTTTTTATCGCGTGCGCGAGCGCGCAAGTGAAGTGGAACTCTGCGTATCAAGCATATATCGACAAGTATAAGGACCTTGCGATAGAGCAGATGTTGGAGCACAACATACCTGCTTCAATAACGTTGGCACAGGGACTGCTTGAGAGTGGCGCAGGCAGAAGTACGATGGCTACAGAGGGAAACAATCATTTCGGTATAAAGTGTCACAACGATTGGGCGGGCAGCACAATGCGTCGTGATGACGATGCGCCAAATGAGTGCTTCAGAGTATATCGCCATGCAAGAGAGAGCTATGAGGATCATAGCCTCTTTTTAAAGAAAAAACGCTACAGTTCACTCTTTACATACGCGAGAACTGACTATAAATCATGGGCTTATGGACTAAAGGTATGTGGATATGCTACGAGTCCTACGTATGCTCATCAGTTGATAAGCATCATCGAGTTGTACAACCTCAGTCAGTATGATAAAGCGACAAAGTATGACAAATACATAGCTAACCATGTGAGCTCCGGTGGTGGCAGAGGTACTATAGGACACCAGATATACTATTTCAATGACAACTATTATGTCAAGGCAAGAAAGGGCGACACTTTTAAGTTGATAGGCAGAGAGGTCGGCGTAGGCTACCGCAAACTTGCACGCTACAACGAACGCAATAAAAAAGATGTGCTTGAAGAGGACGATATAGTGTATCTGAAAAAAAAGAAATCTAAAGCACCTAAGGAATTTAAATATAAGCCTCATGTGGTGAAGGCTGGCGAGAGCATGTACGACATAGCGCAGATATATGGCATACGTCTGGATAAACTGTACAAGAAAAACGGCCTGTCGCCCGACTTTATGCCTCAGGTTGGCGATGTGTTGAGAGTGAGGTAGGAAAAGACGTTAGATGAGATAGTAATATTTTTACACAAATGAAATACAGTGACGACATAAAAGCTGCCGTGGAAGTAATGAAGAAGGGTGGGGTGATACTCTATCCAACCGATACTATATGGGGCATAGGGTGTGATGCCACCAACAAAGAGGCAGTAGCAAGAATATATCAGATAAAGCGTCGCGAGGAGTCAAAAGCCATGATTTGCCTCGTAGATTCGGACAACCGCATACAGAGATATGTGAGAGATGTGCCAGAGGTCGCATGGGACGTGATGAACCTTGCCACAAAGCCCACCACGGTGATACTTGATGGCGCTAACGGACTGGCTGGTAATCTGATAGCTGATGATGGTAGTATAGCTATACGTATAACACATGAGGAGTTTTCCAAAGAACTGTGTTACAGGATGCAGAAACCTGTTGTATCGACGAGCGCCAACATAAGTGGCGAACCAGCAGCGCAGAACTTCTGTGACATTTCGGAGGAGATACTCCATGCGGTGGACTACGTCTGTACATCTCGTCGCAACGAGCATAAACCACATCAGCCGTCGTCTATCATACGGCTGAGAAAGGACGGCGAGATAACCATAATACGTTGAAGACGGTAGCCGAGGCAACCATAATACGTGGAAGATAGATGATTAAGGAATACATAGAAAAAGTGAGGCAGGCGTTGAACTCTGAGTGGTTTGACGATGTACTGACATGGCGCAAGAATCACTTGTCTGACCGACAGTTTACCCTTGTCCTTGCTTTCTTTGTAGGTATATTTGCCGCCCTTGCCGCCTATTTGCTTCATGGTCTGATACATGTGATACAGCATCTGCTTACACAAGAGATGGAACTGACGAGTTTCAACTGGTTGTTTCTCGTTCTGCCTGTAGTAGGCATATGGCTCACGATGCTCTTTGTGAGGTATGTGGTAAGAGATAATATCTCACACGGCATCACACGCATTCTCTATGCCATTAGTTCTAAGAAAAGTCGTCTGGCAGCCCACAACTGTTGGTCCTCTGTGGTAGCGTCGGCTATTACGATAGGCTTTGGTGGCTCGGTAGGTGCCGAGGCACCGATAGTACTGACGGGTTCTGCTATAGCGAGTAATCTGGGGCAGAAGTTCCGTATGAACAATAAGACGCTGATGCTACTTGTAGGATGTGGTGCAGCAGCAGCCATTGCAGGTATATTCAAAGCTCCTATCGCAGGACTCGTGTTTACAATCGAGGTGCTGATGATCGACCTCACGATGGCAAGTATTTCGCCCATACTGATAGCTAGCGTGACAGCTACATGCTTCACATATGTCATGGTGGGTGATAGTCAGCTGTTTACTTTTCATACCATACATCCGTGGGTGGTGGAGAGAGTGCCTGCAAACATCGGCCTTGGACTGTTCTGCGGACTCATATCGCTGTATTTTATACGTATGATGAGTGCTTGTGAGGGGATATTTGCAAGAATGAACAATCGCTATGCTAGGCTTGCTACTGGTGGACTGATACTGAGTACGTTGATATTCTTTTTCCCGTCACTCTATGGTGAGGGATATTCTTCTATCAACATACTACTTGACGGATCATCTAGCGCCGATCTCAACAAATTGATGGAGAAATCGATGTTCTACGGCAAAGGCGAGATGATACTCCTTTTCTATGTATGTTGCGTGATACTCACAAAATGCTTTGCGACTGCAAGCACCAATGGTGGTGGCGGCTGTGGCGGAACGTTTGCGCCATCGCTCTTTATTGGCGCTTTTACAGGATTTCTCTTTGCACGCATATGGAATATGTATGGCGTGGGCGTGTTTTTCCCAGAAGAAAATGCTGCTTTGCTGGGTATGGCGGGCGTCATGTCGGGAGTGATGCATGCACCACTGACGGGAGTATTTCTTATCGCCGAACTGACAGCAGGCTACGACCTCTTTATGCCACTTATGATTGTAAGTGTGTGTGCATACCTTACTATACTCGCCTTTGAGCCTCACAGCATATATGGTATGCGACTGGCAAGACAGGGTAAACTCATTACTCACCATACCGATAAGAGTGTGCTGACGCTGATGACGCTCGACTCGGTGATTGATAAGGAGTTTACTCCCGTCGGTAAAGATATGGAACTGCAACAGCTTGTGTATGCACTCAGCGATAGCCACTCTGATGTGTTGCCCGTGCTCGACCCTGCAGGCAACCTTCTTGGCGAGGTTAATCTGGCAAAAATACGTCACATAGTGTTTAGGACCGAACTCTATCACCGATTCCGTGTTAGTCAGTTGATGGAGGAGGTAAAGGCTACGGTGCGCCTTGGCGATCCTATGGAGGATGTTATGGCAGCTTTCGAGAAGTATAATGTGCAACATCTTCCTGTGATAGACGGTGACGGACACCTTTTCGGGTATATATCAAAAGCTCATCTGTACAGCCAATATCGTCAGATGGTGGCAGACCTGAGTAATGACTAATTTATAGTTGACAGCTTATAGTTGACAGTTGATAGCTATGGAAAAGAAAGATTTGAAAATAGTATTTATGGGTACGCCAGAGTTTGCTGTAGGTACCTTGCAGGCACTGGTGGAAGGTGGATACAATGTCGTCGCAGTAGTGACCCAGCCTGACAAACCTTTTGGCAGACACGGCTCAGTACTTCGTGCCCCAGAGGTAAAGATCTATGCCGAATCAAAGGGCATACCTGTGCTCCAACCTGTAAAGATGAAGGACGAGACGTTTGTAGAGCAACTGCGCTCATACAATGCCGACCTGCAGGTGGTGGTGGCGTTTCGCATGTTGCCCGAGGTAGTGTGGGCAATGCCGCGTTTCGGTACTTTCAATGTCCATGCAGCACTGTTGCCACAGTACAGGGGAGCAGCCCCCATCAACTGGGCTATAATAAATGGTGAGACAACGACAGGTGTCACCACATTCTTTCTCGACCACGACATCGATACAGGCCGTATCATATTGCAGAAGCCTTTTGATATACCGTATTATGCCGACGTTGAGTACGTATATGACGGACTGATGGCATTAGGAGCCAAGGCCGCTACGGAGACCATTGATATGATAATAGCCCACGATGGCGACGTGCCCTCACTGTCGCAGGACGATATGATACCTGTAGGAAAGGCACTAAAGGGAGCCCCAAAGATATTCAAGGAAACGTGCGCTATAGACTGGCGAAAGACAGCCAAGCAGGTGCACGATTTCGTAAGAGGCCTCTCGCCCATACCTGGTGCTCATGGAACCCTTCTGATGCCTGATGGAAGCGAGATGGAGGTCAAGGTGTACCAGACGGTCGTGTCTGACCAGCACTTTGCTGACTTGCAGCCTGGCATGATGGTGCGCGATAAGAAGAAGATGTACGTCATATGTGGCGACGGATCGATAGAGGTGCTTTCGCTGCAGGCATTAGGCAAGAAACGCATGGATGCCATAGCCTTTATGAATGGTTTGCATTGATATTGGTCAATCGAAGTGTAGTGTGTTTGTTAATAAACGCTAAAAACAAGAAAACTTTCAACTTTCAACTTTCAACTTTCAACTTTTATTACTACCTTTGCAAGCGCATTTGGAGAAATGTACATCCACTGCGTGTCAAAGGTGTATGACACAAGTTTTTTTGAAAATGCGGAAATAGCTCAGTTGGTAGAGCACAACCTTGCCAAGGTTGGGGTCGCGGGTCCGAGTCCCGTTTTCCGCTCTTTAGTTATTGTAACAACAAGAAGTGACGCGTTGATTGCTCAGGACAAGCTCCTCTGAGACGACAACAATTTGCCCAGGTGGCGGAATTGGTAGACGCGCACGTTTCAGGTGCGTGTGCCGCAAGGCGTGCAGGTTCGAGTCCTGTTCTGGGCACAAAGGTTTTTACCCCCCCCCTATTGTTACTTCTTGTAAAGTAAAATGTAGTCGGAGAGGTGGCGGAATTGGTAGACGCGCTACTTTGAGGGGGTAGTGTCAATTGTGACGTGGGAGTTCGAGTCTCCTCCTCTTCACTTGCATTTTGCAAATAACAAACTACAATCGGTATAGTAATAACGTATAAAGCTCCTGCCAATATTTTGGAGTTTTAAAATGCGGAAATAGCTCAGTTGGTAGAGCACAACCTTGCCAAGGTTGGGGTCGCGGGTCCGAGTCCCGTTTTCCGCTCTTTTTTTAGCCTATACTTACGACCACGTGATATTATCTTGTATTTTTCAGATTAACTACACAGAATATTATGAATTATTACCTTCGTTATTTTGATGACGAAACGTTGGTGTCAAACATAGATGACGCATTGGAGTTTCTTGGATCTATATCTGAGATAAACCTCACGCCCGAGATGGAGGCCGACATACGCGAATATGCTGACAGTGATGTGTTATTCCCTAAAAGATATAAGGTACGCCAGCGCGTGTACTTTATAATAATCAAGACCGAGGCGGCTACCATGCAGGACTTCAAGGATAAAAAGGCACTGCGTAAGGACATCGCTCCATCAGAACGTGTGCCCGAACAGATGCGCCTGCTTGAGAATAAGCGTGGATGGTATGAAGGGCACTTTGACTTTAAGCGTGTGGTAGTCAATCACCTGGGCAAATGCGAATATCGTGACACAACCTTTGTGGCACGTTGTATTGCCAATTCGCCCATGGACTGCTACAATCGCATAGTAAGTCACCTGAAGGGCAGGGTAGATGAGCGTTCACAGTTTCCCTCAGCCAAGGGTAAGAATTTCTCTTACAAATATTTAGGAGCAGAGAAAAAGTCCGTATGAACAAGGTAATACTGATAGGCAATGTAGGTGTTGACCCTGAGGTAAGATACTACGAAGCCGATAGTTGCGTGGCGCGTGTGCGCCTCGCAACCACCGAAAAGGGGTATGTACTGCAAAATGGCACCCGAGTGCCCGATCGTACTGATTGGCACAATCTGGTGTTCTATCGCAAACTTGCGAAAGTCGTGGAGCAGTATGTTCATAAGGGTGACAAACTCTATGTTGATGGCCGTCTGCAGTATTCACAGTACGATGACAAGCGTGGCATACAGCGTACCACCGTAGAGATCATCGTTGACAATATGGAGATGCTTACTCCCAAGTCCATGTCGCAGAGTGCAACTCCCTCAAATAGTCCATCTGCTGAGCCTGCTCCACAGCAGGAGCCCTTAGCACAGCAAAATGATGATACGGTAATTCCATTCTGATGTATTTACTGACAACAGCCATATCATCCCAGGTAACCCTCATGCCCCTTACCACCTCGGTGGCAGTATGTCTTGTGTTTGCAGTTATACTGCTTGCCTTGTCAGGTTTTGCCAGCAGTTCCGAGATAGCATTTTTCAGTCTCTCGCCACAGGACCTCGCACAGCTTGATGAGGACAGAGAGTGTGACCGTAGGATTATGGAACTACGTAGCGACTCTGAGCGCACTCTCGCTACCATCCTGATAACCAATAACTTTGTCAACGTCACCATCATCATGCTGCTCAACTATGCCATAGCTCAGTTAGTAGACTTTGGCTCGTTATTTTGGTTGCAGTTTCTTTGTATCACCGTAGTACTCACTTTTCTTCTGTTGCTTTTCGGTGAGATTATCCCCAAGGTCTATTCACGTGTTTCGCCCCTTGTTTTTTGTAGGCGAGCAGTAGGTGGCATATTGTTTGCGCGTCAGCTGTTCTGGCCTATAGCCACGATACTGCTCAGCTCAAGTTTTATAGCCGAGAGGTTTGTGCAGCGCAAGAATCACGTCCTCAGCATGAACGAACTGGAGCAAGCGCTCGAGCTTACCGACAAGGAGGAGATAAAGGAGGAGAAAGATATCCTCGAGGGCATCATACGCTTCAGTGACGAGACGGCGCGAGAGATTATGACGAGTCGCCAGGATATCGTGGATATCGACATACGTACATCGTTCAAGGACGTACTGAAGTGTATCATCGACAATAATTACAGTCGCATCCCCGTCTATCAGGACAATGTGGATAATATCCGCGGCATACTTTATGTCAAGGACCTTCTGTCATATATCGACAAACCAACCAATTTCCGTTGGCAGAGCCTCATTCGTCCAGCTTATTTCGTGCCAGAGACAAAGAAGATTGACGACCTCCTTCATGAGTTTCAGACTGATAAGGTGCATATCGCTATCGTTGTCGATGAGTTTGGTGGCACGAGCGGACTCATCACCCTCGAAGACATCCTCGAAGAGATAGTGGGCGAGATAAGCGATGAGTACGACGATGATGAGCAGTTGTGCAAGAAGGTCTCCGGCAATACCTATATCATTGACGGCAAGACGAAACTTGTAGATTTCTGTCGTTGCCTCGACCTTGACGACGACTATTTTGACGACGACCTCGACGCCGATACCGTGGCAGGACTATTACTCGAACTGAAAGGCGATTTCCCCCTGATACACGAGACGCTTACCTATAAGAGTCTCACCTTCGAAGTACTCAAAAAAGAGCAGCGGCGCATATCACGTGTTAAAGTGAAGACTGCTCACAGTTGAGTGTGAAGTGAAATGTAAAAAAATGTAAAACCTACGGATTTGGTATAAATTATTTGCCATATTCGTGGGTTTTTGAGTAAATTTGCATCGTAGAAATACAAATAGCAGTTATTTTTTTTTACACAGAATTACAAAAAAACAGCAATGATACAGATGACAATGAAAAGAAATTTTTCCCTCACGCTTATTCTTGCCATTATGATTTTTGGCATTATGACGGTGCAGGGTAAGACATGGTCTCTGGAGGAGTGTATTCAGTACGCTATGGATAACAATATCTCCTTGCGGAAGGCAGGACTCACGCGCCAGACCAATGAGGAGACACTCCTGGAGTCCAAGGCTGTACTCTTCCCCTCACTCTCCTTTACCACAAATCAAAATGTGGCATACAATCCCTGGCGTGCCTATGGCACCTCCACGGTGACGGGCAGTCAGGTGGAGTCGTCCACCTCCAGAACGTCATACAATGGTACCTACAGCATAGGTGCCAATTGGACAGTGTGGAATGGCAATCGCAACCTTAACACCATCAAACAGAATGACCTCCTCACGCAGAAGGCAGAGCAGGACAGCGTCGCCCAAGCGCGTGCCATAGAAGAACAGATTACGACACTCTACATACAGATACTCTACTCCAAGGAGGCTGTCAATGTCAATAAGGAGAGCCTCGAAGCCGCCAAGGTCAATGAGCAGCGTGGACTGCAGATGGTTCAGGTAGGCAGCATGAGCAAGGCGGAGTGCTCGCAACTCTCTGCCACCCGTGCACAGGATGAGTATAAAGTCGTTCAGGCTGAGAGCACCGTACTGGGCTACAAGCGTCAGCTCAAGGCTCTGCTTGAGATTATCGACGATGACGACTTTGACGTTGCCGATACAGAGTCCGCCGATGCTATGGCATTGCAGCCCATACCCTCGCTGCAGTCCGTATATGGTGCTGCCAAGGCAAACCGTCCTGAGATAAAGCGCGCACAACTTGCCGTGCAGAGTGCAGAACTCCAGCAGAAGATAGCCCGTGGCAGATATTATCCCACAGTATCGCTCAGTGCTTCAGCAGGCACCTCCAGCGCTTCGCTCAATACCAATTCGTGGGGCGAGCAGGTGAAGAGCAACTTCAGCGTCGGCGCAGGTGTGACGGTCAGCGTGCCTATCTTTGACCAACGTTCCTCACGCACCGCTGTAAATAAGGCAAACATACAGCGACAGTCAGCCATCCTCGACGTGCAAAATGAAGATGTGACACTGCACAACACGATAGAGAAATACTGGATAGATGCCAATAGCAACCAAAACCAGTACAAGGCAGCAAAGGTCAGCACTACAGCAGCACAAGACTCCTACGAACTACTCTCAGAGCAGTTTGCCGTAGGACTGAAGAATATCGTCGAGCTACAGGAGGGCAAGACGCGCCTCCTTTCTGCCAAGCAGAGCGAGCTGCAGTCAAAATACATGACAATACTTGATATTAAAATGTTGGATTTTTATAAGAAATAATTAGTAGAAAATGAAAAATAAGAAAATATACATAGGTATAGCAGTGGCAGTAGTGATAGTTGCCATAGCATACTTCCTCCTGGGAGGCAAGAAGTCAGCAGGCGTGTCATACAGCACAGCTGAAGTGTTGGTAAAAGACATCACCAACAGCGTCACCGCTACAGGTACCATAGAACCTGTCACCAGCGTCACCGTAGGTACCCAGGTGTCAGGTATCGTAGCTCATCTGTATGTTGACTACAACAGCGTGGTAAAGAAGGGACAGGTTATCGCCGAACTCGACAAGACCAACCTTCTCTCCGAGCTTGCCAGCGCCCGTGCCAATCTCTCATCGGCACAGAGCAACCTGTCCTATCAGAAGGCAAACTATAATCGTTATAAGACCCTCTACGACAAGGGACTCATCTCTGCCAACGACTTCGAGCAGGCACGCCTGTCCTACGAGCAGGCGCAGCAGCAGGTGCGCACATCGTCAGAGAGTGTCAACAAGGCTCAGACCAACCTCGGCTATGCCACAATTACCTCGCCCATCGACGGCATAGTGCTGTCCAAGAGCGTCGAGGAGGGACAGACCGTGGCAGCCTCATTCAGCACCCCAGAACTCTTCACCATCGCCCAGGACCTTACCAATATGCAGGTCATCGCCGACATTGACGAGGCTGACATCGGCGAGGTAAAGGAGGGACAGCGCGTGAAGTTCACCGTCGATGCCTATCCTGACGACACCTTCTCAGGTACTGTGACACAGGTGCGCCAGGAGGCTACCACAGAGTCCAATGTGGTGACCTATCAGGTCGTCATTTCAGCCCCCAACGTCGATATGAAGCTTAAACCTGGTCTCACCGCCAATGTCACCATCTACACCAAGGAGGTCAAGGATGTTCTTGCCGTACCAGCCAAGGCACTCAAGTTTACCCCCAATGAGAAGATGCTCACTAAGGGCCAGACCATAGTGGACTGCCAGGGCACTGACAAGGTATGGGTGCTCGACGGCGACACCTTCAGGGCATATGCTGTCACCATCGGCATTACCGATGGCATCTTGACCGAGATAAAGTCAGGCATCAAGGCAGGACAGCAGGTCATAACAGAGTTTCAGATGCGAGGTGCGTCGGCCGATGGCGGCGATACCTCAGGACAGTCCACCAACAACCCCTTCATGCCTAAGCGCCCAGGTTCCAATAAGAAGGGCAGTGGTGGTCCTTCTTCTTCCTCCAAGTAGCACATAGTAAAAAATGTCGTAAGTGTCATGGAAGAAAAAAAAGTAGTCATAGAACTTCAGGATGTGCGCCGCGAGTTTAAGGTAGGCTCCGAGGTCGTAAAGGCTCTGCGTGGCATATCGTTCAAGATATACGAGGGTGAGTTTGTCACCATCATGGGTACGTCAGGCTCAGGCAAATCCACGCTGCTCAATCAGTTAGGCTGTCTCGACACCCCCACCTCAGGAGAGTATTACCTCGACGGCGTCAGCGTGCGTACTATGTCCAAGAGTCAGCGAGCACGCCTGCGCAATCGTAAGATAGGTTTCGTATTTCAAAACTACAACCTGCTTGCCAAGACCACATCGGTGGAGAATGTGGAGCTACCCCTCATGTACAATTCCGAGTACAGCGCCCAGCAGCGTCGTGAGGCAGCCATCCAGGCATTGCAGGAGGTAGGTCTCGGCGACCGCCTCTATCACAAGTCTAACCAGATGTCAGGCGGTCAGATGCAACGCGTAGCCATAGCTCGCGCCCTTGTCAACAACCCCGCCGTGGTGCTTGCCGACGAGGCTACGGGCAATCTTGACACGCGTACATCCTTCGAGATGCTCGTGCTCTTTCAGAAGCTCCATGCACAGGGACGCACCATCATCTTCGTCACCCATAATCCCGAGATAGCACAGTACTCCTCACGCAATATTATGTTACGCGACGGCAAGATACGTGAAGATGTCATCAACAACAATATTCTATCAGCTGCAGAGGCACTCGCTGCATTGCCTAAACCACAAGACGATTAGAGAAATGAGTTTCATCAACCTTATAAAAGTAGCCCTCAAGGCTATACTCAACAACAAGTTTCGCTCCTTCCTTAGCATGCTGGGCATCATCATCGGTGTAGCAGCCGTCATCGTCATGATGGCGATAGGTCAGGGCTCCAAGGAGAGTATCCGTCAGAACATATCCCAGATGGGTACCAATATCATCATGATACGCCCAGGTGCCGACAAGGGCATGGGAGGAGTACGTCAGGACCCCTCCAGTATGCAGACCCTCAAGGTCGAGGACTTTGAGACTATCAAGAAAGAAGCCAAGTACATCTCCTACATCTCGCCCGAGGTGAGCGCCAGCGGACAAGTCATCAATGGCAACAACAATACCTCCACCACGCTCTACGGCGAGAGTCCCGAGTACCTTGATATCAAGCAGTGGGAGGTCACCAGCGGCACCGAGTTTACCGATGAAGATATCAAGAAGTCAGCCAAGGTATGCCTCATCGGCAAGACCGTCGTTGACGAACTCTTTGGCGAGCACGTTGACCCCGTTGGCAAGATGATACGCTTCAAGAGCATACCATTTCGCGTCATCGGAGTCCTCAAGAGCAAGGGCTACAACTCCTTCGGCATGGACCAAGACAACCTCATCATCACCCCTTACACCACTGTGATGAAGCGTGTCAGTGCCCAGACGTGGCTCTCCAGCATTAACTGCTCCGCCCTCACCGAGGAAATGACCGACGATGCCATTACAGAACTCACTACCATACTACGTCAGCAGCACAAGCTCAAGGACGATAACGAGGACGACTTCACAATTCGTTCCCAGCAGGAGATGATGGAGACCATGTCATCCACCATGGACACCGTCACCCTCATCCTCGTTGTAGCAGCAGCCTTCTCGCTCCTCGTAGCAGGCATAGGCATCATGAATATTATGCTCGTCAGCGTCACAGAGCGCACCAAGGAGATAGGACTGCGCATGTCTGTCGGCGCACGTGGCATTGACATCTCCAATCAGTTCCTCATCGAGTCCATCATCATCTCCGTCACTGGCGGGATACTTGGCATCGGACTTGGTGCACTGCTCTCCCTGGGTGCCACCATGCTCTTCTCACTGCCCACCAGCATCCCCATGTGGTCTATCGTTGTAAGTTTCATAGTTTGTACTATAATAGGTGTGGGTTTCGGCTATTTCCCAGCTCAGAAGGCAGCACGCATGGATCCTATAGAAGCCATACGTTATGAATAAACGTCTCATTATATATTCCACATTCATTGTCCTCCTCCTGCCTGTGATGTTTCAGGGGCCCCACGATGACCTCACCCTGCGCCACTACATCACCAGATGCGCCATGCCCCTTACCCTTGTCGCAGTATTCTGGATCAACTACCAGTGGCTCGCCCCCCGTATCTTCAAAGATGGAGTAGGTGACATGCGTTGCTACGTCGCTACCAATGCCGTTGTCGTGCTCATATCATGCATCGCCCTCGGAGTGTGGCACCATGTCGAGATGAGCACCTTCCATGTCCCACGTATCGAGGCAAGAGACGGCATGCGGCCCAAGTCCTTCTACGCCTTTGCAGCCCTGCGCGATGCCCTCAACCTTTTGCTCGCCATCATCATAGCCTACACCATGCGTATCAATCAGCATATCGAGAACCTGCGCCGACGTCAGCAAGAGGCAGAGGTAGCACGTCGCGAAGCCGAACTGCGAGGGCTGCGCAGTCAGATATCACCCCACTTCCTGCTCAATACCCTCAACAATATATATGCCCTCTCCGCCATCTCGCCTGAGCGCACCCAAGGAGCCGTCATGCAGCTTTCCCACATGCTGCGCCATATGCTCTATGACAATCAGAGCGAGATGGTCACCCTGCAGTCCGAGGCCGACTTCATACAGTCATACGTTGACCTCATGAAGCTGCGTCTCTCCTCCAATGTCGCCATTGAGACCCATATCGATGTGTCACCCCAGTCCCACACCCTCGTCGCCCCACTGCTCTTCATCTCGCTCGTCGAGAATGCCTTCAAGCACGGCGTCAGCCCCGCCCAGCCCTGTCGCATCAGCATCACCCTAAGTGAGTCACCAGGCAGTGTCACCTGTTCCATCACCAACTCCAATCACCCCAAACCCTCCGCCGACCGCTCAGGTCACGGCATAGGCCTCGCCAACGTGCGCCAGCGCCTCGACATGATGTATCCCGATCGCTACCAGTGGACAAAGGGCGTCACCCCCGATGGCATGTACACCTCGGAAATAGTACTACAGGTTTGAGGCTTGAGGTTCGAGGTTTACAGTTCACAATTGAGAAACTCAGCATTGCCCCTATAATTCCCTATAACTCTCCTATCCCCCCCCCAAAAAAAAAGTAAAATGACCACTGCAATCATCGACGACGAGCCCCTCGCAGCAGAGCTCCTCACATCCTACGCACGCAAGATATCATTTCTCGAAGTAGTAGGCACATACAACAGCGCCATCGAGGCGATGAAAGACCTCCGCCAACATCCCGTTGAGCTCCTCTTCCTCGACATACAGATGCCCGAACTCTCAGGCCTTGAGTTTGCCTCCATCCTGCCCCCTACAACGATGGTAGTATTCACTACCGCCTTTGACAAGTATGCAGTTGACTCTTATCGCGTCAACTGCATAGACTACCTGCTCAAGCCCATCGCCTTCGAAGATTTCCTCCGTGCTGCCACTAAGGCGCATGCTAAGACTCAAGTTCCCCTTGTCTCCACACGAGAAGTTGACACTTACCCCTTGAGGGAGAAAGTAGGGGGGAGTGATGCTTTTATCTACGTCAAGTCCGACTACAAGTTCCTGCGCATCTTCCTCGCTGACATACTCTACGTCGAGGGCGTTAAGGACTACGTCAAGATACACCTGCGCCCAGAAGCACAGTCAGGCAACATGAAGAGCGTCCTCTGCCTCATAAATATGAAGACCCTCGAGGATACCCTTCCCGCTCCCCAATTCTTGCGCATACATCGCTCCTACATCGTCCATATGCCCATGGCAGACGCCATAGAGCGCCAGCGCATCATCTTCGGTCAGAACTACCTACCCATCTCCGACAGCTACAAAGACGCCGTGCAGCAGTACATCGATTACCACACCCTTTAATACACACAGAAAAAAAATGAAGAAAATACTCCTACAACTACTCGTACTCCTTACCCTCAGTACCACTGTTTGCTATGCGCAGAGTTCATTAAACCAGCGTATCCTATTCGAACCCGACTCCATCACCATCCGCGAGTCACAACTCGCGCAGTTGCAGCTCATCGCCGAGTATGCCAGCCATCACCCCTCGTCCACCATCATTGTGGCAGGTTTCGTATCATCACTCACCTCCAAGGCCAACCAAAGCGACGTTGCACAGCAGCGTGCCGATGCAGTTCGCACTCATCTCATCACACACTATCACATCCCCTCCGACAAGATGATCTCCATCGGGGTAGGGGAGAGCACCCGTTATGAGCAACCCGAGTTCAACGAGGTTGTCTCCTTCTTCGTCCGATAGAAGTTCTGTTCCGTCACCGCCAAATCATAGATCCGGTTATAAACCCAATGGGGGATCTCATTAACCCCTACTCTCTGAAAACAAAAAAGAGCATCCTATACGGATGCTCTTTTTTGTTTGTTTGCGGAGAGAGAGGGATTCGAACCCCCGGTGCCTCTCAGCACGGCGGTTTTCAAGACCGCTGTAATCGACCACTCTACCATCTCTCCGAACGTCATTGTGACGGCTCTTGGTCTGAAAAGCGAGTGCAAAGGTACAAAGAAAAGTTGAAAGTTGAAAGTTGAAAGTAGAAAGTTTGGTAGTTTTTAACTTTTTTTAATCATAGATGAGCGTCTGCGAGTTGTTTTCTTTGTTTCTTTTGCTGGTGTTTCTTTTGCTGGTGCCTCCTTTACTGGTGCCTCCTTGGTGTCGGCAACAGGCTTAGTCGGTGGGGTAGGCTTGGCTTGCTGAGCAGGCTTGGCAGGTGTACTTTGCTTGGCAGAAGAACCTTGTCTGGTTTGCTTGGACTGCTTAGGTTGCTTGGGCTGGGGCGCTGGGGGGGTGGTGGGCTTTTCCTGTTCGGTGATGAAAAGGTTGTCGCCACGATGTTTGTCGCCAGGGCGGAATGCCTCCTGCCACAGTGTAAGGGGTTGGGGTGCCTGTATGCGTGGCAGTGGTGTGATGTCTGCCATCCATGGTTTGCCAGCAGCCATTTGCAGGTAGTAGAACTGACGGGTGTAGTAGTCGAGGATGCGGAGGTCGTCGAAGGTGAATACCATAGGGCGGAGTGGGGCGTAGATGGTGTCCCAATCGTCGTCGTTAATGGCATTGATACGCTGCAGGTCGTCGCACAGTCCGATGGAGCGTATGGCAACGCTGGCATCGTTGGTGATGAGGAGCACTCGCTTGCCAGTGGCAAAGAGTTCGACTACGCGACGTACTATGGCAGGATCGGCGAAGGATGCGTGGTGGCTCTCTGCGCTGATGCCCTCGATGCGTAGGCGGTTTTCGCGCTGTTGGGCGAGGATAAGGCGCTTGGCAAGGCGTGCTGCTGCATTGAGACATACTATGCTGTCGGTGAAGTCGGCCTCCTTGTGGTTGGTGGGGTCCTGCAGTGCTGCGAAGCGGTCTATCTCTTCGTATGTCTCGCCCATAATCATGAATTTGCCTCCACGGTGCTTCATGAGTTTTGAGATAAACTCAAGCTGTCGCTCGAACTGCAGACGTGCATTGACGCGTGGGTCGGAATGGTTTGAGGTATGACCCACGAGGAGTTCGAGCCATATGTTGGTGTCGCTGATGACAACATCGTAGTTGAGGACACGTGCGAGGGTGTCTTCGAGGAAACGGTATCGTCGCTGTATGTCGTCGAGGGAGAGCTGCTGTATCTGCTGATCGGTGAGCACTATGGCACGCTGTGGCGCCTGAGCGAGTTCGATGATATTGTGTATCGTTATGTCAGGCAGGGCAGGTATGGTCAGTGCTACAGGAGTTTCAGGTGTTTTGGGTGCATCCTGAATTTTAGGAGTCTCCTGTACCTCTAGTGTTTCCTGTGTCTTTGGTGCTTCAGGTGCTTTGGGCGTCTCAGGGGTCTCTTTTACCTCCTGTACTTTCTTCGTAGAACGTGGTTTGCGTAGTGTGTTTTTTCTTGTTGTCGTTGCCTTCTTAGCGGGCTTGTCGTCTGTGGGAGCCTGTGCTGTTATTGGCTCTTCGTTGGTCGTATTTTTTTTTCTCATAAAAATGGTGTCATTACTAAATATCGGCGACAAAGTTACAAAAAAAGATACGAATATTTGCTGAAAAAGGTTGTTTTTTTTGGTTGAAAGAAAAAAAAGTTGTAATTTTGCAAACTATTATGCGCTCGTGTGCACAATATGTTTGTGTACGCGTGCGTTGATGTAATGAGGATTATCAAGTTAAAGACGTAGATAAAAGGTTACATGAGACAGCTAAAGATTCAGAAAAGTATTACCAACCGTAATAGTGAGGCCCTTGACAAGTACCTTGTGGAGATAGGACGTGCACCACTTATCACCATCGATGAGGAAATCGAACTGGCACAGAAGATAAAGAAAGGTGGTCCGGAGGCCGAGCGCGCCAAGGATAAGCTGGTGACGTCAAACCTGCGATTTGTGGTGTCGGTGGCTAAGCAGTACCAGCATCAGGGACTGTCGCTGACGGACCTCATAGACGAAGGTAACATAGGACTGATAAAAGCAGCACAGAAGTTTGATGAGACACGTGGCTTTAAGTTTATCTCGTACGCCGTATGGTGGATACGTCAGAGCATACTGCAGGCAATAGCAGAGCAGAGCCGCATAGTACGCCTACCACTGAACCAGGTTGGATCGCTGAGCAAGATAAACCATGAGATAAACAAATTTGAGCAAGAGAACCAGCGTCACCCCAGCGTGGGCGAGCTGTCGGAGGCTACTAACATAGATGAGGAGAAGATAGGACAGAGCCTCATGGCTGACGGCCACCATGTGAGCATAGATGCTCCATTTCAGGATGGTGAGGAAAACTGTATGCTCGACGTGATGGCGAGTGGCGATGACTCACGCACTGACCGCACGGTGGATCATGAGTCGATGGCACAGGAACTTAATGCTGTGCTCAACCGCGTGCTAAAGGATCGTGAGATAATAATCATACGTGAGTGCTTCGGCATAGGCTGTCATGAGAAGGGACTGGAAGAGATAGGTGACGAACTGGGACTGACACGTGAGCGTGTAAGACAGATAAGAGAGAAGTCAATAGCAAAGCTGCGCGACAGCGGTAATGCTAAGATACTTATGAAATACCTGGGGTAAGTAGATATGAATCATGTAGTGATAATGGCAGGCGGCGTAGGAAGCCGTTTTTGGCCTATGAGTACGGAGGACCGCCCCAAGCAGTTTATCGATGTGCTGGGAGTGGGTCGCTCGCTGATACAGTTGACATACGACCGCTTCAAGGGTATATGTGATGCAGAGAACGTATGGGTAGTGACAAGCGCTGGGTATAAGGCGATAGTACAGGAACAATTGCCTGACATACCTGAGGGCAACATACTGTGTGAGCCATGTCGCAGAAATACTGCTCCATGCATAGCATACGTAAGCTATCGCATCAATGCTAAGGACAGTGATGCCAATATCGTGGTGACCCCAAGTGATGCGGTGGTGATGAACGTGGCGGAGTTTCGCAGGGTGATAACTGCTGCACTCGATTTTGCTGCAGAGACTGACGGCATAGTGACACTGGGTATGAAACCTTCTCGTCCTGAGACTGGATATGGATATATACAGGCAGACCTTGCTGCTAGCAGCATGAGGAATAAGGAGATATTTCAGGTGGAGCAGTTTAGGGAGAAGCCTGACCTCGCTACGGCAAAGGAGTATATAAGCCACAATAATTACTTCTGGAATGCAGGCATATTTGTATGGAACGTAAAGACTATCATCAATGCTTTTCGTATGTACCAGCCAGCATTGAACCGTCTGTTTGAGTCAATGCGTGACGTATATGGTACAGAGCGTGAGCAAGAGGTGATAAACGAGCGTTATGCTGAGTGCGAGAATATATCTGTCGATTATGCTATAATGGAGAAGGCGGAGGAGATATATGTGATGCCTGCAGACTTCGGATGGAGCGACCTCGGTACATGGGGATCGCTGCAGACTCTCTCCAAACGCGATGCTAACGGCAACAGCGTGATAAGTGATAATGTGAAGACATACGATACGGCAAACTGTATCATCAATGTGGAAGGCAATAAGCAGACGGTGGTGCAGGGACTAGATGGCTACATCGTTGCACAGCGTGATGGCAGGCTGCTGATATGCAAACTGTCAGAGGAACAGAGAATAAAGGAGTTTAGTAAGTAGTAGGTTTAAGATAGTTCAAGATAGTTTTACGGGTGGCTTAAGGAAGTCGCCCGTAATTTTTTTATACCAGGAGGAATAGCTGAGGTCGGCATTCCTGATGCAACAGGTATGGTCGTGCACTTCTTCTGCACGGCCTTTTTTGTATATTAGCACATGGCGATTGGGAGCCTTGTGGGGCACACTGCTGATATGAAAGGCATCGCGCAAACTAAATCCTACCATAAGACTCTCGGCGGAGAAGGTGGAAAGTACTTCGGTGGGAATGATGACAGAGAACATGCCACCATTGCATAGCAAGCGGTATGCGCTGTCGATAAGGAGGGGGAAGGGCAGACTGGAGGTGTGACGGGCTATGGCCCTGCTTCGGTCAGGACACTCGAGGCTCTTGTCAAAATAAGGAGGATTGCAGATGATGGAGTCGAAAGCCCCCTCCTGACCTCCCCCCATAGGGGAGGAAGAACAGACGAAGTCTTGCAGTGAAACATGGTGCAGCGTCAGACGAGCGCTGAAGGATGAGTTGGAGAAGTTGGTAGTGGCATCGATGATAGCACCTTCGTCGATGTCGATAGCGGTGATGTGGGCATCAGAATATCGTTGTGCCATGAAGAGAGCGAGGACTCCTGTACCTGTGCCGATGTCAAGAATGCGCTTGCCTCCAGCTGCCAAGGCACCCAGGAGATCGCTATCGGTGCCCACCTTCATAGCAGCGTGACTTTGGTCGATACTGAACTGCTGGAAATGAAAAAAATCCCGACGACCTCCCATAAACTGAGAACTATGAATTGTGAACTATAACTTGACCTTCTTCTTAGCTGGTTTGCTCTCGTTGCCTAGTCGATTGAGAGATGTGACGATATAGATGAATTTCTCCTTGCCATTATTGTATGGTAGGTTGAGCCAAGGATTGGTGGTGATGGCAACGATGTGTGAGGGATCCTCGATGTCGATGGTCTCTTTGGCTGCAAAGCGATATACTACATACTTATGAGCTTCATTGCTCCAGTTGCTATGCTTAGGTGCTTGCCAGAAGAGGGTGTAGCCATCGCTGGTCCAGAGAGGTTTTACTTTGGAGGGTTTGCCAGGCGTGGTGTCGTCGATAAATGGCATGAGGGGTTGCAGGGCAGGATACCTCCAGTAGTTCTCACGAAGCATGGTGCCGTAGTTTCCGATATTATCGACAGCAGCCTTGGCATACCACAATACTGTGCCACTGACGTTGGGGAGCTGATCATGAAGGCGGTATTTTGCCTGCATCTGATTTTGCTGAGGATTGTCAGGGTCGGCAAACTTTGCTGTGCGCTCTATATCCTCACCGATGAAGAGGGGACGTCCATTGGCATGATCGTTCCACCAATGTATGAGTGTCTTATAGTCAGCAGCCTTATGGCCTATCTCCCAGTATAGCTGTGGCACGCAGTAATCTATCCACCCTTGTTCTGTCCACAGTAGTACGTCGGCATATAAGTCGTCATAATTCTGCAGACCATTGGTGTCGGAACCATTAGGGTCATTTTTTTTGTTGCGGTATATGCCGAAAGGTGATACTCCGAATTTTACCCATGGTTTGATGGACTGTATGGTGTCGTGAAGTTGCTCGATAAAGAGGTCAACATTATGGCGACGCCAATCGTTGATGTTGTTATATCCCTGTGTGTCAGAAGCATAGTCTTGCTGGTCAGGTATCTGACAACCTGGGGCAGGGTAGGGGTAGAAGTAGTCATCGATATGGAGGCCGTCAACGTCATAGCGACGAATGATGTCGGCTGCTACTCGGCAGATGTAGTCACGATTCTCTTGCTTAGCAGGATTGAGTATATACAGTCCATCGTATGGAAAGACGAGGTCTGGGCGTCTGTTGACTATATTGTTGGCAGCAAGCTGATGAGTGACTTTTGTCTTGGCGCGGAAGGGGTTTATCCATGCGTGGAGTTCCATGCCACGACGGTGACACTCTGTAATCATCCACTGCAAAGGGTCCCAATAAGGCGATGGTGCCATACCTTGTTGGCCAGTGAGAAAACGACTCCATGGCTCGATGTTGCTCTCATAGAGTGCATCACACTCTGGACGCACCTGGAAGATGATGGCATTGACCCCGTCCTTCTGCAACTCATCGAGTTGGTATGTGAGGGTCTGCTGCATCTTTTCTGTGCCAAGGTTTTGAAACTGTCCATTGACACATTGTATCCATGCTCCTCTAAACTCCCTCTTGGGGGCAGCGTGAAGGGAATTGAAGATTGAAGATTGAAGACTGAAAAGTATTATGAAGGATAAGAGCCTGTACATTTTATCTTTTACGTTTTGACGTTTAACTATAGATTCTCAAATGTTACTTCCTCCTCAACGGTGGTGGAATGCTTCTGTTCGGTAGCAGCGCCATGCTCGTGCTCTATGGGGTTGCCATCAGCATCAAGGATGAGTTCCTCCTTGTGTGCCAATGAATCGACATCAATGGTATCATTGCGTGAACTGCCTATATATGTGCATTCGTACATAGAACGTTCTATGTCAGCATCTTGAGGTTTTTGGAACTTGCCATGATACTTCTTGAATTGTGGGTCGCCAAAGACAGACTCAAGGAAATATCCGCAGATGGGGAGCGCAGTGCGTGACCCCTGTCCCAAGGCTCCTGTGCGGAAGTGTATGCAACGATATTCGCCACCTACCCATGCTCCCACAACGAGGTTGGGGCTGACACCCATAAACCATGCATCGGAGTGGTTGTTGGAGGTTCCTGTCTTGCCACCAAACTCGGTGTCACTGTACTTTCCGATATATCCCCACAGACTCATCGATGTGCCACCTCGCTCACGCAGTCCTGCCTGCAGAAGCTGTTGTACGAGGTATGCTGCTTTGACGGTGATAGCCTGCTTCTCTTCTGTTGGAGCAGTATATATCTCATTGCCGTTGCGATCTACAATTTTTGTGATGAGTATTGGTTCGGGATGCGCCTTGCCACCATTAGCTGCTGTACAATATGCATTGGTGAGCTCGAGAAGGCTGACATCGCAGGAGCCGAGAGCCAGTGAGGGAGCATCGTCGAGTTTGCTATGGATGCCCATATTATGTGCGGTCTCGATTATATTCTTTATGCCCATCTCCTGTCCGAGTCGTACTGCTACGGAATTGATACTTTGTGCAAAGGCTGCACGCAGTGGCATAGAGTCGCCGGTGAAATAGCCATTGGCATTGGTGGGAGCCCATGTGACCTCCTCTTTTTTCGATGCATCCCATACTTTCATGGAGAAATACTCGTCACGGCGTTTGTCGCATGGGGTGAGTCCTTGTTCCATGGCTTCCGTATATACAAACAGCTTGAATGTAGAGCCAGGTTGGCGCATTGCAGTCACCTTATCATATTTCCAGTGATTAAAGTCTATGTCGCCCACCCATGCCTTTACATGTCCGGTCTGTGGCTCCATTGCTACAAAGGCGCAGTGCATGAAAGTCACCATGTAGCGTATGGAGTCGAGGGTTGACATCTCCTTTTCTACCTCGCCTTTCTCATAGTCAAAGACCTTCACGGTGTGAGGCTTGTTAAGGTAGTAGTCGATGGAATCCTGATTACCGTCATACTTGGTGGTGAGATACTGATAGACAGGCTGCTGTTTCGCTATATCCTCTATGAAATGCGGTATCTCTTGATGTCGCTCGTCTTGCCAGGGCTTTTCGCCTGACATGAAGTTTTGCTGTGTACGGCGCAGTCCCCAGTGATTGTTGAAATTTTGCTGTACCTGCTTCATCTGTTTGGTGGCTGCAGCTTCAGCATATTGTTGCATCTTTGTGTCAAGGGTGGTGTAAATCTTCAGACCGTCATTATATAGGTCGATATCCTCAAGGCTTTCGTAGTCCTCGCTCAATTGCTTGACATATTTCGCAATAGCCTCACGGAAATATTTCGCTTGACCGTCGTAGTTGTCTTCTACGTTAAATTCTGAGCAGTCGATGGGCAATTGCTTGAGTTGATTGAACTCCTTCGTGGTGAGGTCGCCGTGAAGTCGCATGTTGTCGAGCACCACGTTGCGACGTTGCAGGGAGTTTTCGGGGTGGGAGATAGGGTTGTAGTAGGTTGTTGCCTTGAGCATTCCCACGAGTATCGCAGCTTGGTCAACGGTGAGGTTCTGCGGAGTAGTGTTGAAATAGGTCTTGGCAGCAGTCTTGATGCCAAAGGCATTATGCCCGAAGTCTACAGTGTTGGCATACTGCACTAATATCTCGTTTTTGCCCTCTCGACGCCCCTTTGTCAATGCAAAATAGATTTCCAGTTTGATGGCGGTAATCCATTCCTTGGTCTTCATGATGAGTATTTTCACGCCAGGGATTTTGCCTATCAGACCAGTGCTGTACTGAGTACGTACGCGGAACATATTCTTGGCAAGTTGCTGTGTGAGGGTTGAGGCACCACGTCCTCCTCTACCTGTTGCAGCATCCTTGGCAGCACCGAGAAGTCCCAGTGGGTCGATGCCCCAATGGTTGTAGAAACGCTCGTCCTCAGTATCGATTAGAGCACGCCAGAATACAGGGTTAACATCCTGATACTCAACGGGTGTACGATTTTCGTTAAAGTATTTGCCGAGCAATACTCCGTCAGCAGAATATAGTTCTGACGCCTGACTCGTCTTGTGTTCGGAGATTTCAGCCCAGCCTGGTGACTTGCCGAAAAGCCAGAATAGATTTATATCAACGGCTCCAAGGTAGAGGAAAAAGAAAACTATCAGCGAGGCAATGACTGTAATGGTCTTTATGTACCAAGGTCTGCCTTTGTAGCAACTCTTATACCAACTCCAGAAAGCTTTGTTTTTTGATGTAATCCAAGTATATGCCTGGATGATATTTTTCTTTATTTCCATGAGCGATAATGTTCTTTATAATTGTAGAGATAAAGTTAATTGTCTAATTTTGAATCGATGTATGCAATAATGTCATTAAACTGGTTAGGATGAAACCATGTCATATCCTCATCTTTCTTAAACCATGTGAGTTGTTTGCGGGCATACTCTCGACTGTCGCTTTGTATCTGACGTACAGCTTCGTCGAGTGGTATCAGTCCGTCGAAATACTTAAATAGTTCTTTGTATCCGATAGTGTTCAGCGCTTTGTCACTTCGATGAGGGAGCATACGTTTCGCTTCTTCTACGAGTCCCTCGTCTATCATTTTGACTACTCTCTGATTGATGCGTTCGTAGAGCTCGGAGTGATCCATGATGACCTGTCCGCGCTTTACTTTCAGTATCTTGTCACGTGTCAGTCCTATCTTTATGATATTGAATGGTCGCTCTTTCTTTCTGCCTATGCGGAAGGAGGTATATGTCCTGCCAGTCTGGTGGCATATCTCCAGTGCGTGCACCACTCTGCGAGGATTGCTTTTGTCAACGATTTCCCAATGTTCTGGATCGAGAGTTTTCAGTTCTGCTACAAGTTTTTCCAGCCCTTCTTTCTCGAGTCGCAGTTTCATCATATTGCGGATGTCCTCACGTATTGTTGGGATGTCGTCTATTCCATTACATACGGCATCGATATACATCATAGAACCACCAGTGAGGAGGGCGAGGGGCTTTCTGTCAGGCGACTCAGTTGTTTGGTTGAGGAGCTGAAGCACCTCTTGCTCATACATGGAGGCTGAGTAGTAGTCACCTATATGCAGAGTGCCGACAAAGTGATGGCGCACTTGTTGCATCTGTTCTGCCGTGGGTGCAGCAGTGCCTATTGGTATCTCTGCGTATATCTGCCGTGAGTCGGCATTGATGATATCCGTGCCGTAGTGCTGGGCAATATCCAGACAGAGTTCCGTTTTACCAACACCCGTAGGACCAGTTATGACTATCAGGTTCAAACTAATAACTGTGAACTGTGCACTATGAACTGTAAACTATCTTATAATGCCTCGCTCCGCCTTTTCCACAAAGTCGAGTACATACTGTATCTCGGGGGTAATCTCCATCGTCTTTCTGACTTCCTCGATACCTTCCTTTATTATTCCTTTTGAATAAATAAGGTTGTAAGCTTCACGAATAGCAAGTATTGTCTCATTGGCAAATCCACGACGACGCAGACCAATGAGGTTAAGACCTGCAAAACGTATAGGTTCCTTGCCTGCGATGACATAAGGGGGAATGTCCTGTGAGGTGCGGCTGCCTCCCTGTATCATCACGTATCCTCCGATGTGTACGAACTGATGAACGAGTACTTCTGCAGATATGATTGCGCAGTCGTCAACCACAACTTCCCCGGCAAACTTGGTGGAGTTGCCGATGATGCAATTATTGCCAATTACGCAGTCATGAGCTATGTGCATATTCTCCATGAGCAGGTTGTTGTTGCCTACTATCGTGGTGCCTTTGGAGAAAGTTCCGCGTGAGATGGTGACATTCTCGCGTATGGAATTGTTGTCGCCTATTTGGCATGTCGTCACCTCGCCCTTAAACTTCAGGTCTTGAGGTTTGGTTGAGATGCTGGCACCAGGCATTATTTCGTTGCCCGAACCCATGCGGGTGCCTTGGTTGAGAGTCACACTGTTCTGCAAGATGTTATTGTCACCTATCACTACATCAGCATCGATATAGCAGAAAGGACCGATAACATTGCCGTCACCCATTTTGGCGTCTGGGTGTACGTAAGCCATAGGACTGATCTGATTTGCCATAACAACCTATATCTTTAAAACATTCAACTTTATACTTTATACTATATACTTTATAATATATAATACTATATACTTTACACCTTATTCCTTATTCTTGGTCATCTGACCGGTGAACTTTGCTTCTGCTACGAGAGTGTCGCCAACGAATATGTAGCCATGCATTGACGATATACCATGACGTACAGGTGCCAGTAGTTCAACTTTAAATATGAGCGTGTCTCCAGGTACCACTTTCTTGCGATATTTCACATCGTCGATTTTCAGGAAGTAGCTGGTCCATTTCTCTGGTTCTTCAAGTGTGTTGAGCACAAGCAGTGCACCGCATTGGCTCATTGCCTCAATCATCAGCACTCCTGGCATGACGGGCTCTTCTGGGAAGTGACCAGTGAAGAAAGGCTCGTTGGATGTGACATTCTTCACACCCACGATGGTGGTGCCGCTGATGCTTATGATTTTGTCAACCAGCTGCATGGGGTAGCGGTGTGGCAGTACCTGGCGTATGCGGTTGATGTCGAGCACAGGTTCCTCGTTGGGGTCATATATTGGCGCTTGTATCTCGTGCTTGCGTATTTCCTGGCGCATCGCACGTGCAAACTTGTTGTTGATGGTGTGGCCAGGACGTGTTGCTATGATGCGTCCCTTCAGAGGTTTGCCGATAAGTGCCATGTCTCCGATGATGTCGAGTAGCTTGTGACGTGTGCACTCATTTTCCCAAGTCAGTGGCTTGTGCTGCATATATCCCAGCTTTGTGGCGTCGATATGCTCGTATCCCAGACGTTCACAGAGTTGGTCGATGTTCTCCTGTGGTTGTTCGTTTTCGTATATTACGATAGCATTGTCGAGGTCGCCTCCCTTGATGAGTCCTGCCTGCAGCAGGGCCATGATGTCACGTACAAATACGAATGTGCGTGCTGAGGCTATCTCCTTGGGGAAGTCCTCCATGTTGTCAATGGTGGCAAATTGTGAGTTGATAAACTTCGACTCGAAGGAGCACATCGCCGTTATGGAGAAGTCCTCGTCAGGCAAAATCGTGATGCATGAACCAGTTTCCTCGTCCTTTACCTCTATCTTCTTGCGTATAATGTAGTAGTCCTTAGGAGCGTTCTGCTCCTGTATGCCCACCTCCTGTATCTTTTCTACATACTGTATTGCCGAACCATCGAGGATAGGAAATTCAGGACCGTTGACCTGTATCATACAGTTGTCAATACCGAGTGCATAGAGTGCAGAGAGTCCGTGCTCCACGGTGCTCACCCTAACATCGCCTTTTCCGAGTACGGTGCCACGCTTGGTATCAATTACGTTTTCTGCTATGGCATCGATAGTAGGCATGCCATCAAGGTCTATACGCTGAATCTTATAACCTGTATTTTCTGCTGCAGGATAGAATGTCACTGTGAGGTTGAGACCTGTATGCAGTCCCTTGCCGCATAGCGAGAAACTTCCTTTTAGAGTGTTTTGCTTTGTCATCACGTTATATAATTATCAATTTGTTTTCAGCTTTGCCTGGAGTTCGTCGATAGTCTTCTGCATCTCGTTTATCTGACGGTAAATGTCAGGCAGACGTCTGAAGATAGCCGATGAACGGAAATAGTTTGTCTGTGGTATAGGTGGCGTACCCATGAGAGCCACTCCGTCAGGCAGACTGCCTGGCACGCCTGACTGTGCTCCGAGCTTCACGTTGTTGCCTACGGTGATATGGCCGGATATTCCCACCTGTCCGCCAAACATACACCATTTGCCCACCTTAGTAGAGCCTGCCACGCCCACCTGGCTTGACATCACGGTGTTTTCGCCTATGTCGGTGTTGTGAGCTATCTGTACGAGGTTGTCGAGTTTTACACCCTTGCGTACATACGTGCTGCCCATGGTTGAACGGTCTATACATGTGTTGGCACCGATCTCTACGTTGTCCTCTATGGTCACGATGCCTATCTGGGGTATCTTGTCATAGCCGTCGGTATTTGGTGCAAATCCGAATCCGTCAGCACCTACTACACAACCTGCGTGCAGTATGCAGTTGTTGCCCACCTTACAGTGGTGGTATATCACAGCGTTGGAGTATATCTCTGTGTTGTTGCCTACTGATGCACTTTCTCCAACCGTCACATGAGGATGAAGCACACAACCGTCGCCTATCGTCACGTTAGGACCTATAGCCACGAAAGGACCTATATAGCAATTCTCACCCACCTTTGCTGATGGGTCGATGAATGCCAACGAACTGATACCCACCTTTTTAGGTTTCATGGAGTCATACATCTGCAACAGTTTTGCCACAGCCTCGTATGCACTCTTCACCCTGATGAGAGTTGCCTTTACGGGCTTCTCCAGTACCAGTGCTTCGTCAACCAGCACCACGCTCGACTCTGTGTCGTATATGTAGTTGGTGTACTTGGCGTTTGAGAGGAAAGAAATGGCCCCAGGCTTACCTTCTTCTATCTTTGCAAAGGTGTTGATGGTGGCGTTTGGGTCACCCTCTACTCGTCCCTGTATCAGTTCCGCTATTTGTTGTGCTTTGAATTCCATATATAATAAATAAGGTGTAAGGTTTTAACTTTTAACTTTCTCCAGTTCCTCTGCCATTTGCTCCTGCAGTTCCCTGGCTTTCTCGCCGGCTACCTTGGCAAAGTTCTCAGTGCTGTCGGCAAAGATGATACCTCGGCTTGAGTTTACCAGCAATCCGCAGTCTTTTATCATTCCGTATTGGCAAACATCCTGCAGCGAGCCGCCCTGTGCTCCTACGCCAGGCACCAGTAGGAAGTGCTTTGGTGCTACCTTTCTAATGTCCTTAAACATCTCGCCTCGTGTGGCACCAACGACATACATCAGGTTGTCTGGCGTACCCCATTCCTGACTCTTCTTTATCACCTTCTCAAAGAGTCGCTGTCCCTCGGTGTCCGTTGTCTGTTGGAAGTCAAACGAACCCTTGTTTGATGTAAGTGCAAGGAGTATCACCCATGGCTTCTTCTCTGCTTCATAGGTGAGGAAGGGTACTACGGAGTCTTCGCCCATGTAAGGAGCTACGGTGAGGGCATCGACCTTGTATTCTCCGAAGAATGTTTGGGCATACATCTTCGATGTGTTGCCTATGTCACCACGTTTTGCGTCGGCTATGATAAACTGCTCAGGATAATTCTCCTGTATGTATTTCACCGTCTTCTCAAATGAGATGAGTCCCTTCACGCCATATGCCTCATAGAAAGCGAGGTTAGGCTTGTATGCCACGCAGTACTGTGCCGTAGCATCTATTATCTGCCTGTTGAAAGCAAAGATAGGGTCGTCCTCCTTCAGCAGGTGTTCAGGCACCTTCTTCAGGTCCACATCCAGTCCTACGCAGAGGAAACTCTTCTTCTCAAATATTTGTTTTACTAATTCTTTACGGGTCATAACTTTTGAACTCTCGAACTTTTGAACTCTCGAACTTTTGAACCTTTGAACCTTTTAACAGTGAACTGTTATAGTTCCGCCTCCTTCATTCTTTCTGCATTCTCGGCTACGGTCAGTGCGTCAATCATTGCCTGTATGTCGCCACCCAAGAAACCAGGCAGGTCGTGAGTGGTGTAGCCTATGCGGTGGTCTGTCACTCTGCCCTGTGGGAAGTTGTATGTACGAATCTTTGCCGAACGGTCGCCTGTTGACACCAGTGACTTACGTCTGTTGGCTATATCGTCCACATATTTCTGGTGCTCTCTGTCGTATATGTAGGTACGCAGTCTTGCCAGCGCACGCTCTTTGTTCTTAGGTTGGTCACGTGTTTCGGTACACTCTATGAGTATTTCCTCCGTCTCGCCAGTATTAGGGTTCTTCCACATATAACGGGCACGCACGCCAGACTCCACCTTGTTCACATTCTGACCACCAGCACCAGATGAGCGGAAGGTGTCCCATTTTATCTCGCCCTCGTTGATTGATACCTCAAAAGGGTCAGCCTCTGGCAGTACGGCAACCGTAGCAGCGCTGGTCTGCATCCTGCCGTTCGACTCTGTCACAGGCACTCTCTGCACGCGGTGCACGCCAGACTCGTATTTCAGTACGCCATAGACGTTATCACCAGAAACGGCGAAGTCTATTTCCTTGAAACCTCCTACGGCGCCCTCGTTGGCGTCTGTCACGCTGAGGCTCCAGCCCTTCGACTCGCAGAAGCGCTTGTACATATTGAAGAGGTCGCCAGCAAACAGACATGCCTCGTCGCCGCCAGTTCCTGCCCTTATCTCCATCTGCACGTTCTTGGCGTCTTCAGGGTCTTTGGGCACTAGTGCCACCTTCACCTCTTCCTCTATGCCAGGCAGCAGGGGCTCGTTCTCGCTCAACTGTTCGCGAGCCATCTCCTTCATCTCTGGGTCCGACTCGTTCATCAGTATATCCTTTGCCTCAGCTATCGCCTCCAGACAATCCACATAGCGCTTTCTTATCGCCATGATGTCGCCCAGGTCCTTATATTCTCTTGTCAACTTCACGAACCTCTGTTGGTCTGCTATCACTGAGGGGTCGGTTATCAGTGTGGTAACCTCCTCATAGCGGGCCTCTAAGCCGTCAAGTTTCTGTAGTATGCTGTTATTATCCAATTATGAATTGTGAATTATGTATTATGAATTATGAACTGTGAACTATGAACTAGTACTCAAACGTTCCGTATTCACTCTTTATGGTGAGTGACTTCGTGCCTTCCTCGATGTGTCCTACCACCTGTGCGTCGATGTTGAAGCTCTTGCTCAGAGCTATCACCTTCTCAGCCTGTTCAGGCGCCACGTATATCTCCATGCGGTGACCCATGTTGAATACCTTGTACATCTCCTTCCAGTCCGTGCCGCTCTGGTCGTGTATGAGCTTGAAGAGTGGGGGCACTGGGAACATGTTGTCCTTTACCACCTTGCAGTTGTCACTTACGAAGTGCAGCACCTTGGTCTGTGCGCCGCCTGTGCAGTGCACCATGCCGTGTATCTCAGGACGCATCTCGTCGAGCAGTTTCTTTATCACTGGGGCGTATGTACGGGTAGGGGAGAGTACCAGTTTTCCGGCGTTGATAGGACTGTCCTCTATCTTGTCCTCAAATTTGCAGTTGCCTGAGTAAACCAGTTCCATAGGAACAGCGTGGTCATAGCTCTCAGGGTATTTCTCTGCGTAGTATTTTGCAAATACGTCATGACGTGCTGATGTCAGACCGTTGCTGCCCATACCACCGTTGTACTCTTTCTCGTAAGTTGCCTGTCCGTAGCTTGCCAGTCCTACTATCACGTCGCCAGGACGTATGTTGGCATTGTCTATCACGTCGCTGCGCTTCATGCGGCAAGTCACCGTTGAGTCAACTATTATGGTTCTGGTCAGGTCGCCCACGTCAGCCGTCTCGCCTCCAGTGGCATATATCCCGATGCCCATCTCGCGCATCTCGCTGAGCAGTTCGTCAGTACCGTTTATGATAGCCGAAATCACGTCACCGGGTACCAGCATCTTGTTTCTGCCGATGGTAGAAGAGACGAGGATGTTATCCACCGCTCCCACGCATAGCAGGTCGTCGGTATTCATGATGAGAGCATCCTGTGCTATGCCTTTCCATACGGAGAGGTCGCCTGTCTCTTTCCAGTACATGTATGCCAGACTTGACTTTGTGCCGGCACCATCGGCATGCATTATGTTGCAATACTCGGGGTCGCCGCCCAGTATGTCAGGTATTATCTTACAGAAAGCCTGTGGGAAAATACCCTTGTCAATGTTCTTTATAGCATTATGTACGTCTTCTTTTGCTGCGCTGACGCCACGCATCATATATCTGTTGTCCATTTTCCTTGTATAGTATATATTTGCTTGCAAATTTACGAAAATAAATCCGAATAACCAAAAGAATTAAACCAAAAAACTAGCGAAGCGACTTGAACTGGCTTGCAAGCATGCGTTTGACCCTTTGAACCTTCGACCCTTTGAACTCTCAGTCTGTATGCCTCTTGAGGTACAGACTGTGGGTGATGCACCGTGGCAGGTTCTCCTTATAGTGTGTCACCATGATGAGGGTCTTGTTCCTGCGCTGGCAGAAGGCGTCTATTATCGCCTTCACCATCTCGCCACGCTCTGCATCCAGTCCGTGCAGGGGCTCATCCAGTATCAGCAGTTCGGGGTCTTTCACAAAGGCACGTGCCAATAGCACCATGCGCTGTTCTCCGCTGGAGAGTTTCAGGAAGGTTCGCTCTGCCAGGTCTTCTATGCCAAAGAACCTCATCCACATCCTGCACACCTCGTAGTCGCCAGTTGTAGGCTTTACGTACAAGCCCACAGAGTCTTTCAGTCCTGACGCTACTATCCTTATGGCAGGCATATCCCTGTTGTAAGACCTGTGCATCTCTGGCGACACATATCCTATGTGCTTTTTTATGTCCCAGATGCTCTCGCCGCTCCCTCGCTTGTGGTCGAAGAGGGTGATGTCGCAGGCGTAGCTCTGAGGGTTGTCGGCACACACCAACGACAGCAGGGTCGATTTGCCTGCCCCGTTCTGTCCTGACAGCGCCCATCGCTCACCATTGTGCACCGTCCAGTCCAGGTCTTTCAGTATCACGCGGTCGCCATACTGTATCGTCACCTTGTTCATCTTCACCACCTCATCGGCGTTGTAGTCATCGTTGCGATAGGGGAGGGAGAGAATAGATGATAGATGAGAGTTGATAGATAATAGATTTTTTTCATCTTCTGTTTTTAATCTATAATCTTTCATCTTTAATCTATAATCTGAAAGAGTTTCCTTTGGATACACCTTCTTCCCCCTCACTGGCACTACGTGGGTGATGAACTTCGGAATGTCCTCATCCTTTGCCAGTACGAGGATTATCTGCAGGGCACGTTCCTTGCTCACCGTCTCTAATACCTCGCGCAGCTGCTGGCGAGTCTCCTTGTCCAAACCTATGAAGGGGTTGTCCATGATGAGCACCCTGGGGTCGCCCATCAGCGAGCGGCAGAGCATGAATTTCCTTAGTTCGCCTGACGAGAGCAGGATGATGTATTTGTCCAGTAGGTAGTCGAGGTTGAATATGTCATACAGGTGCCTCTGAAAAGCTCGCCTCTCCTCTGTATCCTCACCTGAGGCGAGGAAAGCGTTCTCCAATAGTTTGCCTGCCGTAGGAGTCGATTCGTCTATCTCCGTCTGGTTCCATCGTTGTTGCAGGTAATAAGTCCTGTCGTTGTCCCCTCCGTAGGTATCGCGAAACTCTATGTACTTTATGTTGTCCGATGCCAGCCGTGAAGTCTTCGGCGAGAAGTCATACTCCACGTCATTCTGCAGCAGAGGGTGCTTCCTCGTCAGTATGTCCACCGTCAGTGTCTTGCCCCCTGCGTTAGGTCCTACGATGGCGATGTGCTCGCCCTGTCCGAGTTCAAAATCCACTGGCTCTGCCATGCGCCACTCGGGCATCCTCGTCACACCTTTTTGTACCTTTATTACCATCCTACTTATTCTTTTTTACTTGAATCACCAGTATATTCCTTTGTCGATTGTTATTTCACGCCAAGGCTAATGACAACTCTTTCAGAGTTTCTGGTGTTCTGTCAGTTCAATCTTCGGTGAACAAGTTCCCTAAGAATTCCCTGACATTTCACCACAGGCTGCGCCTGTTGTCATTAGCTTCGCAAAGAGCAAAGACGCCTCTTTGAGGCTTACGCAAAGCCATGCGGATGCGGTCAAATAAACTTTTAACACGAATTTTCCTAATTAAATTTTAATTCGTTATAATTCGTTTCTCTATTATCTACAATCTAACATCGCGCCAGCCCTTGGCGTGAGCACCTTTAGGTGCGTCTTTGCCCTTTGCGTAGAGGTGAAGAACTGCTGTAGAGCAGTGCAAGTATTGGCTTTTGGGACACTGAGAACTTGTTCTCAAGTGAACATAAAAGGCAATGACTGCAAACCTCGAAGAGGGCTTTACCTCGGCTTTGCGAGAAAATCAAAACACAATCTTATGTATATGAACTTATTCCTTTTTACTTCCCTGCACAGCAGGGGTGAGTCTGTCCTTATTCTTGTTTACAAAATCCTTCCAGCCGCTGTAGCTTTTGCCCATCGATGCAGCTGGTGATGTTATCTGCAAGAAATGGCAGTATGCAGCACCTAAGGCGTCAGTGGCATCCATAAACTTCGGTATGTCCTGCTCCTCTATCTTCAGTATGCGTTGCAGCATACCAGCCACCTGTTCCTTTGAGGCACCCCCCGTGCCCGTTATCGCCATTTTTATCTTTGTCGGCTGATACTCATGTATAGGCACCGAGTGCTGTATGGCAGCGGCTATCGCCACGCCCTGTGCCCTGCCTAATTTCAGCATCGACTGTACGTTCTTGCCGTAGAAAGGAGCCTCTATGGCTATCTCGTCAGGCAGGTATTCATCTATTATCCCCGTCACTCGGGCGTAGATATGTCCCAGTTTCAGGTAGGGGTCGCTCTCCTTGCGCATGTCGATGATGCCCATCGCCACCATCTCCGCCTGCTTCCCCACGCACCTTATCACCCCATATCCCATCACATTGGAACCAGGGTCGATGCCCATTATTATTTTCTCACCAGACTCACTCCTAACCAACTCCCCTCCAGTCCCCTCGTTTCCCGAGGGGCAGAAACTCTTGGAGAGAGGGGAACACATACCGCTACTATTCTGTATGTTGTTGTTCATTTAGTGTATTGCTGTTTGGTATATTTTCTTTGATTTTTCTGTAATTCCTCCCCTCTCTAACGTAGTGGCAAGAGAGGGGCTGGGGGTGAGTCTATCTATCCAAATACGGATTACATGCCAGTTCGTACCCTATGGTGGTGGGGAGTCCGTGCCCAGGATAAACCTGAGTATTGTCAGGTAACTGGGTGAGCATCCTGAGCGACTGTATTATCTGGAACATGCTGCCACCAGGCAGGTCCGTCCTGCCTATGCTGCACCTGAACAGCGTGTCGCCGGTGAATGCAACATCCTCCTCGGCACAGTAGTACACCACGCAGCCCTTGGAGTGACCAGGAGTGTGTATCACCTTGAAGGTGTGGTCGCCAAACGTCACCTCATCGCCATCATTCACGCAGCGTCCTATTATGGGCGCCTCGTCCAGCGTGTCCATACCTATCGAACTGGCATCCTCCTTGAAACGCTTGTATAGCTCAGCATCCTGATCGCTGATGACAGGTCGCAGACCGTAGGTCATTTCTATGAATCTTGCCCCCATCATGTGGTCGAAGTGTCCGTGAGTCAGCACATGGAGCACGGGCGTCAGCCCCTTCTCGCTGATGTAGTCCATGATGTACTTCTCCTCAGCATCGCCGTAGGCACCGCAGTCTACTATCATGCACTCCTTCGTATCATCGCTCACAATGTAGCAGTTCTCTGCCAGCATGTTGCACTGTATCGTCTTAATCTCTATCATATTTCTTAGAATTATTGATTGCAAAGGTACGAAAAAAAGTTGACATTCCTGCCAACTTTTTCCTTATACTTTACACTTTTCACTTTTTTAGTGCATCTTTTTCTTGCCACCCTTGTGGTGGTTTTTTGCCAGGCGGCCCATATCCCTTTTCTCCAGTTCGTAGGCGCGGGCTATCTGGGTCTGCGTGAGAAATTTGCTGTACTCCTTGTAGTACTTCTCCCTGATGCTGAGTATCTTCTGCTTTTGCTCAAAGCGAGCCTTGAGAGCTTGTTCAGCCTCAGCCTCTGTCATTTCGCCCTTGTGTGGTTTCTTGTCTTTCGGGCCGAGAGCCCATATCTCTTTCTTGCAGGCACAGAAGGTGGCAACAAACTTCTGCGTGATGGCATCATCCAGCGACAGTTCTATGGCGATATGACGTGCCTGTTTCTCAGCCATCTGTTCGCGGTTAAAGCGCTGTTTCTCATTTGGTTGAGCACTAATGTTCAAACTAAAGGTGAGGGTAGCGATAGCTACAGCCATCATTGTTACGATTCTTTTCATCATTTCTTGTTTTTTTGTGTGGGTTAGTTATTTACTCTTCATTATCTAACAAATCATCTTCGTATACCTCAATCAGGAAGTCCTGATCGTCGCTCGAGAGATTGTTGAAAGCCAGTTGCACGCTGGCAAAGTCATCAGCAGGGGTAGGGGAGCCATTGAAGAATTTTCCCTTCACCACGAATAGTAGTGCCACACATGCCGCCGCAGCTATCACTGCACGCAGAGCTATGACGATGCCCTTCCTCTTTTTGCTGTTGTTAAGGTTGCCAACCCTCTCCATCACCTTGTCCTCCACATTTGCAAAGAAATCGTCAGGCACAGTGTAAGGCATTCTTTTGCCGATGTTATTTATGTCAAATTCCTTTTCCATTATCTTAATTCTTTGTATTGTCTTTAACTCCTTTAACTCCCCTTTAATTCCTTAACTATCTTCTCCTTCGCCACGTAGTAGCTTGCCTTGGCGCTTGTCGGCGTTGTTTCGGCTATCAGAGCTATCTCGTCGTAGTCCATCTCGTCGTAGTAGCGCAGGTTAAACACCAGTTGCTGTTTCGGAGGAAGAGCGAGTATTGCCTTCTGCAGTTTTATCGCCTCGAGGTCGCTATAGTCTATGTAGCTGTCCGCCTTCGTGTCAAACACCTTTTCTATAGGTATGCTGTTCTCGCGTCGTTTCTCGATGAGTCGTAGGGCTTCGTTGGTAGCTATGCGAAATATCCATGCTCTCAGCGAGCTTACCTCGCCCTTTCTGTCGAAGGCTCGGAATATGCGTATGAACGCTTCCTGCAGGGCATCCTCGGCGTCGCTATGGCTCACCACCATGCGTCGTATGTGCCAGTAGAGCGGCTGCTTGTAGCGAGCCACCAACATGCGGAAGCCCTCCTGCATGTCCCTGCCCATCGCCTGTACTATATCTTTATCGCCAATTTCCAAATTTCAATCCTAAACTGTGAACTGTTAACTATAAGACCTTGCTGTTATGAAAAAGTAAAAAACAAGAAAGATAAAAACTTGAAACCTATTTCACCACTTTTGTTACTTTTACTCCCTCGCAAAGGTTGTAGGTGATGGAGCCGTTGCGCTTATGCCCTCTGCTGCCAGCAGGTATAAACCTGCATACCACTCTCTTGAGGTGCTTCGCCAGGTTGAAGTCCTTGGGCTTATCCACCCCCATGGTCTCCACAGACAGTTTCAGCCTGCCTATCTCAGGCAGCACCACTATGTGTCCTTCCTGCAAGTGACGTTTGATGGTTGCCTGCAGCTCTGTGAGCACAAGCACAACATCACTCTTCGTTGCTGAGCAGTTGTGCTGTATTTCTTCTGCAAAATCGTCTATCGTAACCTCTCCATAATGAATCACTCGTCCGAAGTACTTGCCATAGTCAGGACTGCTCTTAATCTCTTTTTTCTGAAGTCTGATGTTTAGTGCCATAGTTGTTATGTTTTTATTTTATTAAAGTTATGCTTCTATCCTATTAAAGTTGTGCTTCTTTCATTCAATTTCGCTTGATGTCAATAACAAAATAGCCTATTTTGTTTATCAAATCAGCCTATTTTGTTTAACAATTTAGCCTATTTTGTTTATCAAATTAGCCTATTTTGTTACTTAAAATCTATGTATGGATATGAAAGAAGCTATGCAAAGGTACTAAAAAAGCAAAGCTTTTGCAAGAAATAGGCTGATATTTTTCGCCTTGCCTGGTGCGTTATTCATGTTTTTCCTCCTTTTCGTTTGGAGAAAAGGAGATTTTTTATTACTTTTGCATCGTGTTCCTTTTAATTGCAGGCACGGAAGAACTAAAACTTAAATCTATGAGCGAACAAATAGATAACCAAAGCAGAAGTCTTGAACTCTGCAAAAGAGTTGTCACGACATCATCATTCATAGCGGAAGCCAAAGAAATTTATGGCAACCATTACGACTACAGCAAAGTCGAATACAAGAATCGTAACCATCGGGTTACTATTGTTTGCCCTGTTCATGGAGATTTCCAGGTTTATGCCCGTGAGCATCTTGATGGTAAAGGTTGTCCCAAGTGCGAGAAAGGTGAAAAGTTCTTGACTAAACTAAAGGAGAAGTTTGGTGATAAGTTTGGACTAGATGAATTCGTTTATGAGAGTTCTACTGCGCCTATTACTTTGATATGCCCTACTCATGGAGTGTTTTCAAGACTACCTAATGCAATACTGAATTCAAGATGTGGATGTCCTGAATGTGGAAATGAGCTATCACGTCAGATTCAAGAAGAAGCACATCAAGAATCCATGAGAAGAAAAGAAGAGGAAAAACAAAGGCTGATAGAAGCAGATAAAAAGGCCAAAGAAGAAGCCAAATATTGTTGGAGTAAAAAAATACAAAACATTCTAAGTAACAATACATTATTTTCAAATATTTTCTGGGATACAGATTTCTTCGGTTTTGATCTTCATCATATTTGTATGGATAATGGCGAGCCAATCAACGGACGCATGTGTATACCTCTCAATTATTCTCATTATCCATTCCGAAATGCAGACATAGAAGCAGACAATGGAAATCTTATCGAAATCTCATTATTTCTTAGTAGCTATTATAATTCAGAGATAGATTATAATCTGCTTACGGAAGTACTTCTTGTCGGCGAGAGTATTATATCCAATGGTAAAACACTGTCATACGATGCTATAAAAGAAAAATATGGCATTTATGACTACAATATTTATAAATACGATGAAATAATTGATGATTACAAAGTTCAAGTCATAAAAAGAAATGGTTCTGTAGAGATAAAAGTTCGGAAGGTTAGTGCAAAGACCATAAGAAAACGAAACTATCAAAAATATGATGTAAAGGCTCTTCCCAAGTCTTTCGTAGGAATAGACTTTGAGACACTTTATCCTCAGCGCGTATCTGCTTGTTCCGTGGGTATGGTAAAGTATATAGATGGTGAAATCGTTGATAGATTCTATACTCTCATTCGTCCACCATTCGATTATCCAGGTAAATGTGGCAGTGTACTGACATGGATTCATGGATTGACTGAGGATATGGTGAAAGACGCGAGGACATTTGATGAAGTATTGCCGGAAATGGAAAAATTTGTTGAAGGTTTGCCTCTCGTTGCTCACAATGCCTGTGTAGAAAGGGCCTGTATAAGAGATGCAAGTGCATTCTATGGTGTAGAAACTAAACTTGACTACGAAAGGATCTTTGATACTCTGACACTATCACGCCAAGCAGAAGCAAAGCTCGGCATATCAGAGGAAGGTTCTGGAACTCATCAACTTGATACAGTTTGCAGGAGGTTTGGAATTTCAGGCAATAATCACCATAATGCTTTGGCCGATGCTGAAATGAGTGGAAATTTGATGGTATTGTTCCAAAAGATACTTAGTGAAGGAGAAACTGTTAAGGTTTTAGAAACACCTGCGACACCAAGGCAGAAGTATAACCCAGAGGATAAGGTTCAACGCACAGACTTGGATAGTGTTGCAGACAATCCTTTTAAGAATCAGGTCGTGGTACTTACAGGCTTTGCAAAAGCAGATAGTCAGGAATATGCTCACAAACTGAATGAACTTGGTGCCATCATTAAGGAAGGAGTGAATAAAAAGACGAACATACTCATTATTGGCTATAATGCAGGTCCATCAAAAATGAAAAAAGCACAAGAATTTGGTGCACGTATTATATCTGAGGAAGAATTTAAAGAAATAATAAAACAATTATGATACAACAAAATTTATTTGGCGACAACACTGTTAATCAGCAGAATCCTCTAACCGACCGTCGTGTTGGTTTTATAGGGAAATTTAAAAATCGTGCAGCCCTCATTAAGAAGGTTAAAGATTATGGAGCCTCCGAGAAGAGCAAAGATGGGTTGACTCGTGATACTCAAATTCTCGTCATGGGATCTGACGTAAAACAGGAAGATTTGAATCGGCTACTTTGTTATGAACATGATGGGTGGAAGCCTTTGAAGATAAGTGAAACTGATTTGCAGGAAATCTTTAGTGGGCATTATGAAGGATATGAAACTCCATTTGAACCAGTGAAGCAGATTAGCATTGATATGTCCTATTATAACTGGAATCCTCCAGCTATTAACGATGAGGATGGAGAGAATACTGGTGTTCGTTGTTCATCTCCACTCGTCTATGGTGAAGGAAATCCTATTTACGGAATGGAGATTTATGTACCCAACCGTACTGATACGAATATAAGTATTATTCGTCAACTTATTGGAAATCTTGGCGGTTATGCTAATTCGGAATATTATGACGACACAAATGTTGTGATGTTAGGTGATTCGACTCTGCAGAAACTTGAACAGGGCATAAAGGATGAGATAATTCTCAGTATTGAAAACCAGTATAATAGAAGTAGCACAAAGATGTTTAATATCCAATTTACGAGTGAACGTGAATTCATCAGCTGGGTTAAAAATAAGATGGATAAGTCTCCTGACGAAAGTACTGTTGCACTTCTAAACAGATATTTGGATGAAAAGAGTAAAGCATAGAAATGAAAGGGACGAAGACTATATAATAAACCTTTGTGATATCGTTCTTAATCAGAAAGCACTAAGGCAGCATAGGTTTGATTTTCTTGTAGGTGACACTGGAGTGAAACTACCTGTTGATGCATACTATCCAGAATCTAATCTTGTAATTGAATATAGGGAAATGCAGCATACAGAATCAGTGAAGTTTTGGAACAAACCAACAGCAAGTGGAATACCAAGAGACGAACAACGTGCAAGATACGATCAAAGACGGCGAGAGGTCTTGCCTAAACATGGTATAAAACTGATAGAATTATCCTATTCGGATTTTGAACATAATAGCAATAAGCGGTTATTGCGAATAGAGGAAAAAGACATACAAGTTATCCAAAAAAAACTGAATGTTTAAATGGATGCATATTCTTTGTGTCTTTACAAATGTTTAATCTAAAAAACTCAGTGATGGCAAATGTAATCAATGAAATAAAGAACTGGAATCTATTTACTGAAAAGTTTGGAAGTGAGTATGAGATGCATGATGCGGTCATCAAGCAATTTGATTTGAACGGCGATAACTTGACCATAGTTGTCAATACTCTCTATGAAATGGAGGATGGCAAGGTTTATGATATAGCACTAAGATTCTCACATCTAATAAGATTTGATTATGATACAGAGATAGGAAATGATTATATTTATGGTATTGAAGTAGTAAAGGATAAATTTTACAATAATTTATTCAAGTTTACATTTGATAGTGTTTGCTTAACGATAGAGTGCTTTGAGATTGAGTTAATGTCAATAACGGAAAGTGAACCGTTTCAAAGAGGTATGATTTGGCTGAATGAGCCTAATCAAACAAGTGACAGCGGAAAAATGATGTGGAGAACTTAATGACAAGTAAAACAGAGATGAACAACGAACTGAACTTAAACGATATGGCTATCACCATAGAGGTGGATAGCGGTGTGATAGAGGATGTGCGCAATGGTGAGATAAGGCACATAGCGATGGAGATAAATGGGGATAATCAGGATTCTATATTAGAAACCGTTGGGGGGCATTTGGCACTTACTGTTGACGAATTGCCTGATAAGTATTATGGTTGCTATTATTATAATGATGGGGAATTTCCGTATAACATCAAGGATGACCTACATTTTCTGATTCTTAGCAATGAAGAGGAGAAATGTCTCGTTCGCATAGTGGATGTAGAGACAGAGGCTACTGTGCGTTTTAACTATAATGAGGATGAGGACAAGATGGAGGAAGACCCTGACGGAGAGTGCTGTGTGTGGGAGGTGGCTTTCGAGATAGTGCCTATGCCTGAGGATGCTAAAACGTACCTGATGAGGTGGAACCCACAGATAAGTTCTTTCACAGAGAAGGACTATAAGGAATGTCTGGAGGACTTAAATCATGGTACGTTTAGAATGAACTGGAGCATACGTGAATGGGAGGAGGCTCGAAGGGGAGATATGTTCTACATGATGCGTGTAGGCGATGACAAGGCTGGGATAGTGTTCCGTGGGCAGTTTCTTTCCGACCCTTATCCTGGTGATGACTGGGCTGGCTCGAATAAACGCAGAATGTACGTTGACATGATATGTGATGCTACGCCTGAAGCTGAATCAAAGACGTATTTGCCGCTTGAGAAACTACAGAAAGCTGTTCCTGAAATAGATTGGGGAGGGAAAGGCAGTTCTGGTGTTCTATTGTCAGAAACTGTAGCAGATAAAATTGGGAATTTGTGGGAGGAATGAATGATGCAATAAAAAGAAATATTGGAAGAAATGCGTATGGAAAGGAAAAGGACTACTCCGGAATTTATTACTGAGTTGCAGCCTGGGGAGATTTTCGTGTTTGGAAGTAACCTAAGTGGTATGCATGGAGGGGGTGCTGCTTATATAGCCTACCGTAAGTTTGGCGCCATAATGGGACAGGGCGTGGGGCTGCAAGGACAGAGCTATGCCATTCCGACCATGCAGGGTGGGGTGGAAACTATTCGCCCCTACGTGGATGAATTCATAGCCTTTGCCAAGGAGCATCCTGAGCTGACGTTCCTGGTTACTCGCATAGGCTGTGGCATAGCGGGGTTTGATGATGACGAGATATCACCCCTGTTTGAACAGGCTCACAACATTGACAACATAATACTGCCTGAGGGGTGGTGAAATGGGGATTTGTTTTTTTATTGTATCAAATTCTTCAAATCGTCCAGCGTAACCCACCAGCTCGACAGACCAAGGTATTTGCTCGCTATGTCAAGAAACTCAACGGCAAAAAGTATTGCGCCTGCTTCATGAGCACCAAGGTCGAATAGAGCACCGTCATCGATAGCAAGATGGTAAAGATACACTGTTCCATCGACGTAGCGGTCACCTGAACCATTCCTGTACACTGTAAAGCCCTTGCTCTCGAGATAGTCTGCCATCTTGGTGGCGTTGGCGTATGGCACGCAACCGTCTTTTTCGTTGTGTACTATTGAGATGCGCTCGGTGCCACGTGGTGTCCAGCCTGCGCAGAGGTTGTCTTTCTCGAAGGCTAAGGACAGCCTTTGGGAGATGTCGCTGTTGAGGTCGAACATGGCTGGCTGACAGATGTCGGCGAGGTGGGTTGAGCCCATAGCTGCCTCAATATCAGAACGATAATATTGCTTGGAGAGGATGTACTCGGGGATAATATTGACGATATTTTCCTTGAACATATCTGCATAGCTGAGCCCCACGTTGTGGAACTCATTGTATGACAGGGCAGAGCAGACAACTGTTGACGGCATGGAGCTCTCACCCTTGCTGACAAGTTCGCGATAGGTCTCGCCGATGTCGTAGGGTCCTCCGCCTGCTATGGTGTGGGTGACCTTGAAGTCGGGGTATTTCTCAGCCAAGAGGCGCAGGATGCCCATGGTAGTCTGACCTCCCTGTGAATAGCCTATGTTGAAGATAAGGTCGCCCCAGGTGTAGCCTTTCTCCTGAAGCAGCTGGCGTGCAGCAACGAGTGCATCGATACTTGCCTGTGCATTGGCACGGGAGATGCAGTATGCCTGGTTCTTGCCCTCGGTGACGCCGAAGCCGTAGTAGTCGGGTGCCACCAAAATCATCTTACTGCCTGTAACCATCAGTGGCACTTTGTCTTCTCTGGTAGGACACTCGTCTTTTTGGAAGATGGTGAAGTGATTGTAGAGTACGGTGCCTGCAGCCTTCTTGTTGTTGGCATCTATCTCGTCACCAACGATTATGCTGCCTGAGAGGGTGACGGGATTGCCGTAGGGGTCAACTGAAGGGTACTCGAAGTTATACACCGTAGCCTTCTTTGTGTCGCTCAGCTGCTTGCGGAGGGTCTCGGTGATGCGGGCTGCCGGCAGTTCATCTCCGCCGTCATAGTAGCCATCGTCAGAGCTACATGATGTTGTCACCACTCCTGTGGAGAGGAACAGCATCAGGGATAAAAGTAGGATAATATTTTTTTTCATTTTCAGCATGGTAAATATATCAGATGTTTTTCTTTGAACCATTCTTCGGTGAACCATGTGGTAAGCTCTGTCTGCTCCACTATGTTGCGGAAGGGACGCACCTCTGCCTGCAGGTCGCCGCCCTTGAGGCAGAAGATGCCGTTGGGCATGGAGTTGTGCTGGTTCTTGCGGTCTATGTTTTTCTTTACTATCTTGACCATATCGGGCAGGGACATGACGGCACGTGAGACGATGAAGTCATACAGGCCTTTCTCCTCCTCACCCCTGCGCTGCTCTGCCACCACGTTATGCAGCCCGATGGCTGTTGCTACCTCCTGGCAGACACGTATCTTCTTGGCGGTGCCGTCGATGAGCTTGAACTGGCACTCGGGAAACATGATGGCAAGGGGTATGCCAGGGAAACCGCCTCCGCAACCAAAGTCCATGATGCGGGTGCCAGGGCGGAAGGTGACAGCCTTGGCGATGGCGAGGGAGTGGAGCACATGGTGCTCATAGAGGTTGTCGATGTCCTTGCGTGAGATGACGTTTATCTTGCTGTTCCAGTCGTGGTACAGTTCGTCAAGGGCAGCGAACTGGCGTTTCTGCTCTGCAGAGAGAGTGGGGAAGTATTTCTGTATGATATCCATAATCTGAATGCAAAGGTACGAAAAATAATTGAATGTTGAAAATTGAAGATTGAATTTCTTAATAAATCATAAAAGGGGGGATAATTGTGAATTGTGAATTATGAATTATGAATTAAATTATTAACTTTGCAACACAGACTTATGTTGCAACTTGACTTAAATAGATACCGCTGCGCGCTGTTTGACCTCGACGGAGTGGTGTTTGACACGGAGGCGCAGTACTCAGTGTTTTGGAAAAAGGAATGCCTGCACTACCATCCTGACCAGCCTGGACTGGAGCAGAGGATAAAGGGAATGGCCCTGACAGAGATATTCAGCACGTTCTTTGGTGACGTTAGAGCAGAGTGGGGCACCATAACAGAAAGGCTCAACGCATGGGAGCGCGCCATGAGATATGAGTATGTGGCGGGATTTGAGAGTTTTCTGGCGATGCTGAGACGCCACGACGTAAAGACGGCGGTGGTGACAAGTAGCAACAGAGCGAAGATGGAGAGCGTATATGCGCAGCTTGGGGATGGATTTAGAAGGATGTTTGACGTGATAATGACGGCAGAAGACTTTGAACGTTCGAAACCATCTCCGGACTGCTACCTAAAGGGAATGGCACGGCTGGGATGCACGGCGGAGGAGACGCTTGTATTTGAGGACAGCATAAACGGACTGAAGGCGGGCAGAGATTCTGGAGCTACCCTCATAGGACTTGCCACTACCAATCCTGCTGACATAGTAAGGAAATACACACCTATTGTAATAAAGGACTATATATGAGAAGACTGTTGATGGCAATGGCACTGGTGCTGAATATAGGGTGCTGGACAAATGTGATGCTGGGACAGACGACAAGACCTGTATATACACATGAATACAGCGACAAGGCACTGGTGAAGAAGGCAAAGAAATGGATGAAGAAAGGCGAGTGGTGCAATGGATTTACCAAAGCACGCCCTCACTGCTCCGTCAATGCAGTGGACTTCTACCTGCAGTACCAGCGTAACCCTGAGGCATGGAGCAGGATGTTTGCCTTCTTGCAGGAGACTGACCTTTTGGCAGTGCCAAAGGGAAAGACACCGATACCTGGCACAAATCTTGTACTGAACGTGCAGGACAGCAAGAACGAGCCGCTCGAGAAGCGCAAGAGCGAGAGCCACTACAAGGGCATCGACTTCCAGTATTGCGTGAAGGGAACGGAACGGTTTGCTATACTTGACCACACGACATCAGTGCCAAACAGTAAGTATAAGCCTGACGTGATACACTACGACTATGATAAGGAGCGCACAAAGTTCTACGACTCGAAGCCTGATGAGTTCTTCATCTTCTTCCCTGGCGACTGGCACATAGCAAAGGTGGCTAATGATACGGACAATCAGGATATCAGAGTGGTGGTGGTAAAAATTGAATATGTAGAGTAAAAAAACAAATAGATATAGATGAAAAAGAAAAGTAACAGCAACAAAAACAATCTTAACCTGCGCTCACTTACCAAAGGTAATGTGTGGGAACTGCAGGAGTCGGACATCTTCGCACTGTGGGCTCACGCCGACAAGGAAGATGAGGTGGGAGAGAGAAACCGACACTATATGGACATCATACGCACCGCCTTTGACATGGAGGAGGTGAAGGTGGACAAACCCGAGATAATCGCCAAGTATGAGGCACGTGGCATGAGAGTGGGAGTCATCGCCATAAAAGATAAGGAACAGAAATGGGCAGTAAAGAAACATCCCATAAACCGTGTCACTGACCTCACGTATGAGAATATACACCACATATCAGCAGCAAAACTGCTTGAGGTGATAGACCGTAACTTTGGTGGAGGATGGGACAGCCTCAACCAAAGCGTCAAGGACGTGATACTCGAGGGTTTTGACGTGTCAACGACTACTGTGCCAAAGGATAGGTTGCACAAGAAGGGCGGACTGTGCGAGATAAAACTCAACGACGGATATGAAGTACTTGAGATTGAGAAAGGTGCATGGGTGGAGGCAATATTTGCTAAGGTAAAGCCCAAGGCAGTAAAGTTGCACATGACATACGGCGAGGCGGAGACGGAGCCTCTGGAGGATGACGACGATGCTGACGTAGTGGTAAAAGATGACTACTATGACAATGACGAGGATGATGACAGCCTCGATGACGACTCGCTGACAGAAGAGAGCTATCGCACCACGATAGATGAGAATCCAGACGATCTGTCGCTGGATGCTGCAGAAATATCGGATGAGGACTATTAAGCAGTTCATAGTTACTAATTCACAGTTCACAGTTATTAATTCACAATACATAATTTATAACAGTTATGAGTACAGGAATCATTATTTTAATTGTTGTAGCGGTACTCGCTATTTGGGCTATCAGTATTTATAACGGATTGGTACGCCTGCGTAACAACAGAGAGAATGCGTTTGCAAATATTGACGTACAGTTGAAACAGCGCTATGACCTCATACCACAGTTGGTGGCAACGGTAAAGGGCTATGCTGCTCACGAGAAGGAACTGCTGGAGAAAATCACTCAGGCACGTTCTGCTGCTATGGGTGCTGTGACAACAAATGAGAAGATAGAGGCTGACAACCAATTGTCAAGCGCACTGGCTGGACTGAAGGTGAGCGTAGAGGCTTACCCAGACCTGAAGGCTAACCAGAACTTTATGCAGCTACAGACTGAACTGGCTGACATAGAGAACAAACTCGCTTCAGTACGTCGTTTCTTCAACTCAGCTACGAAGGAACTTAACAATGCCGTACAGACATTCCCTGGCAACCTGCTCGCAGGAATGTTTGGTTTCCAAAAGGAACCAATGTTTGAGGTGCCAAAGGAGGAACGTGCCGCAGTGGAGAAGGCTCCAACTATCAGCTTCTAAAGGAATAAGTAAGATGAGGAGATAGAACTTTTAACTCCTCAAAGAAAATGAAATACGTAGGATTACAGACACAGATAGCACGCAACAACACGAAGAGCATCATGTTGTTGCTTGCTTTCCCTTGTATCATGCTCGGCATGGTGTGGGTGTTTCTTGCCATACTCAACTGGCTCGGAGGGGGCTACTACAACCAGTACGGCGAGGTGGTGCACACGGTAAATATCGATGCGGTAAACTACTACTTCATCAACGCTATGCCATGGGTGATAGGAGGAGTGGGCATATGGTTTTGCATAGCATACTTTGCCAACGTGTCGATGGTAAAGGCTGCCACAGGGGCTCGTACGCTGGAGCGCAGGGAGAATCCGCGCATATATAATATAGTGGAAAACCTCTGCATGGCATGTGGCATGGATATGCCTAAGATAAATGTGGTGGACGACCCACAACTCAACGCCTTCGCATCGGGCATCAACAAGGAGACCTACACCGTCACGGTGACAACAGGACTCATGGACCTGCTCGACGACAACGAACTGGCTGGTGTGATAGGACATGAACTGACACACATCAGAAACCGTGATACTCGACTATTGATCACCTCTATAGTATTTGTTGGTATAGTGTCAACGATAATGAGTATCGTAGTGAGGATGCTGTTTAACAATATGTTATGGGGAGGTTTTTCATCACGTCGTAGCAATGAGCGTGGAGGGGGAGTGAGCACCATAGTGATAATGATAGTGGGCGTGATATGCTGCGCCATAGCATATTTCTTCACTTTGCTGACAAGATTTGCCATAAGTCGTAAACGTGAGTATATGGCTGATGCTGGCGGTGCCGAACTATGTGGCGACCCTCTCGCCCTTGCCTCAGCCCTGCGCAAGATAAGCGGCGACCCCGGACTGCAGCATGTGGAGCGTGAGGACGTGGCACAGTTGTTTATAGTACACCCTCAGAAGTTTGCTTCGGGATTTATGGATTTCTTCAGTAGCATGTTTGCTACACACCCTGATACTGCCAAGCGTATCGCGTTTCTTGAGCAACTGTGATGTAGCAAAGTGGCAGGAACCGTGTGGAAATGCTTAAATAGCAAAAAAAAATAAGGCAATTATTTGGTGGATTGAAGAAAAAGTATTACCTTTGCACTCGCAAATTGCGAAACCTGATGGAAGGTGCGTTAGTTCAGTTGGTTAGAATGCCAGCCTGTCACGCTGGAGGTCACGGGTCCGAGTCCCGTACGCACCGCAAAATAAAAAATCACTGCACTATCATGGTGCGTTAGTTCAGTTGGTTAGAATGCCAGCCTGTCACGCTGGAGGTCACGGGTCCGAGTCCCGTACGCACCGCTGAGAGAAGGAAGACATATGTTACGTCTTCCTTCTTTCGTAACTTCACAGTCGCAAAGATATATCAATAAAAGTATTTTAAGGTAATGATAACGGTAACTAATCTGGCCATACAATTTGGTAAACGTGTGCTCTACAAGGATGTAAACCTCAAGTTTACTCCAGGTAATATATATGGAGTGATAGGCGCCAACGGTGCAGGAAAATCTACTCTGCTCAGAGCTATAAGCGGAGAGCTGGAGCCCAACAAAGGTACTATAGAGTTGGGACCTGGTGAGAGACTGTCAGTATTGGAACAGGATCACTTCAAATATGATACCGAGACGGTAATCAATACTGTGCTCATGGGACATCAGCCCCTATGGGAAAACATGAAGGAGCGTGAGGCTCTTTATGCTAAGCCTGAAATGACAGAGGCTGATGGCAACCGTGCTGCTGAACTGGAGGAGAAGTTTGCCGAGATGGACGGTTGGAATGCTGAGAGCGATGCTGCCCAACTGCTGTCAGGACTGGGTATTAAAGAGGCTGTGCACTACTCACTGATGTCAGAACTGTCAAATAATGAGAAAGTGCGTGTGATGATGGCAAAAGCACTCTTTGGCAATCCTGACAACCTGCTCCTCGATGAGCCTACCAACGACCTTGACCTCGACACCGTACAATGGCTCGAGGAGTATCTGTCAAACGTAGAACAGACAGTGCTCGTAGTGAGCCACGACCGTCACTTCCTTGATGCTGTATCAACACAGACGGTGGATATAGACTTTGGCAAGGTGACAATGTTTGCCGGCAACTACTCTTTCTGGTATGAGTCAAGTCAGCTGGCACTGCGTCAGGCGCAAAACCAAAAGGCTAAGGCAGAAGAGAAGCGCAAGGAATTGGAGGAGTTTATCAGAAGGTTCTCAGCTAACGTGGCGAAGTCAAAACAGACAACCTCACGCAAGAAGATGCTCGAGAAACTTAACGTAGAAGAAATACAGCCCTCAACAAGAAAATATCCTGGCATAATATTCCAAATGGAACGTGAGCCAGGCAACCAGATACTTGAGGTAGAGGGACTCAAAGCTGTCGATGCTGATGGTACGGTGCTCTTCGACAATGTTTCGTTCAATATAGAGAAAGGACAAAAGACAGTATTCCTCTCACACAACCCCAAGGCGATGACGGCACTCTTTGAAATTATCAATGGCAACAGAGAGGCTGATGCAGGTACTTTTAAGTGGGGAGTCACCATCACTACCGCATATCTTCCACTGGATAATACTGAGTTTTTCAAGAGTGACCTCAACCTCGTGGACTGGCTATCACAGTATGGTCCTGGCAACGAGGTGGCGATGAAGGGATTTCTCGGCAGGATGCTCTTCAAGCAGGAAGAGGTGGAGAAGAAAGTCAACGTGCTCTCTGGTGGTGAGAAGATGCGCTGTATGATTGCACGTATGCAACTGCAGAACGCTAACTGTCTGATACTCGATACGCCTACCAACCACCTCGACCTTGAGTCAATACAGGCTTTCAATAATAACCTGATTTCATTCAAGGGCAACATCCTTTTTGCTTCGCATGACCATGAGTTTATCAATACAGTGGCTGACCGCATCATAGAACTGACACCAAAGGGAACCATCGATAAGCTGATGACCTATGATGACTATATCTACGATGAGGCAATAAAGGCACAGAAAGAAGAGATGTATTCATAACTTCGTACGAAACGCTAACGCTACGAAACGCTAACGCTACGAAACGCTGACGCTACGATAACGAAAACTTTAGCGACTGCACAGCTGCATTATCATAACAGAGGATAGTGCAGCTGTTTCTGTACGCAGACGGGCACTGCCTAAGGAGACGGACTGATAGCCATGAGACATGGCAAGTCTGACTTCGTCAATGGAGAAATCACCTTCCGGTCCTATCAAAACGGTGATGGACTCAGAAGACTTGGTGGGTGTTGCCCCCCTTAGGGTTTCATAAAAATCAACTCTCTCTATCTCATTGTAACAGTGACAGATAAACTTTAAACCTTCACGCGGTTGTTCGATGAAGGAACGGAAACTCTGCAGGGGATTGACTACGGGTTTCCATGCTTTGTGGCTTTGCTTCATTGCAGCAACGACAATCTTGTCGATACGGTCTGTGCGCAGATGATGACGCTCAGAAAACTGACAGTCGAGGAATGAAAACTCGTCTATGCCCAACTCTGTAGCTTTTTCTGCCATCCACTCGGTGCGTTCCATCATCTTTGTGGGTGCCATAGCGATGTGCAGGTGTCCCTGCCACTCATGAGAGTGTGGCAACGTCTCCATGATGGTATATGTGCAACGTTTTGCTGATGCGAGTGTCACCTGGGCTTTGAAAAAACAGCCACAACCGTCAATGAGGTATATTTCGTCACCCTCCTTCAGACGCAGCACACGTGTAGCATGCTGCGCTTCATCGTGTGGCAGTTCGCCTACTTGTGAGGCGTCAGGCACATAAAAGTAACGTTCTTCTTTCATCTCCTGTCAAGTTCTTCCTTGATATGTTGTGCTGCCTCGTAGTTCTCAGCATCTATACATTTCTGCAGTGCTTTCTTAAGCATGCCAGTGCTGAGAGTATTGAGGGGCAGGCTGATACCTTTGGCATTGTCACCTAAGTACTCTGTGCTCTGCACCTCCCACAACGACTGTTCTATATACAGAGGTATATGAGGATCGGCATACGTAAGGAGCACACCATCGCTGGCTCTGATAGGAAATGATGTGCCTGTGCGCATATCCTCCAGGATGGCATAGTACATTCCGTCAGAAATGCTGACTATGACAACACAAAACTCTATATTGGTAAGATATTTGATGGCTGCGCTGAGAGTCTCGGGGAGGCAGTGCTGGAGAGCATTGATGGTATTGCCTCGCTGTTGAACGCTGCCTACATACTTGCCACGACGCAGTGCTATCTCATGGCGCATCGCCTTGTCGATGACAATAGTGAGCTGACGCTGCTCAGCCTCGTCAGTGAGGATAAGCAGAGACGCTACATTGTCGGCTACCATGTCAGTAACCCCCTGAACCTTAAGTTTTATACGCATAAAAATGAGAACTATTTACCTTAACCCTAACCTTAACTCTTAACCGAAAAAAAGAGATGCACATGCCTTGTTGAGGCTTGCACATCTCTGTAGTTTTGCTAAAGGGTAGTGGATTAAGCCTCTGCTGGTGCTTCAGCAGCTTCCTCTGCTGGTGCCTCAGCGGCCTCTTCCTCTGCTGGTGCAGCTGCAGCTTCAGCAGCAGCCTTCTTCTCTGCAATCGCCTTAGCCTTAGCCTCGTTAGCCTTCTTCTCAGCAGCGAGTGATGCTGCCTTTGCAGCCTTCTTGGCATCAGCCTCCTTAGCCTTGAGAGCCTCAAAGCCCTGTGCCTTAGCCTGCTTCCAAGCCTCAAACTTAGCCTGAGCAGCAGCTTCGTCGAATGCGCCCTTCTTTACACCGCCGTTGAGGTGCTTCATCAGCATCACGCCCTCGTTGGAGAGGATGTTGCGTACGGTGTCAGTTGGCTGTGCGCCATTTTCCACCCAATACAGTGCACGTTCGAAATTCAGATCTACTGTGGCAGGATTGGTGTTAGGATTGTAGGTACCAATCTTCTCAGTAAACTTACCATCACGTGGAGCTCTTACGTCAGCGACAACGATGCTGTAAAAGGCATAGCTCTTACGACCGCCACGCTGTAAACGAATTTTTGTTGCCATGTTTTTTAATAACTTTTTGTTAAATAAATAGATGTGAATATGCTTCCAACTCGTGAAAGCGGATGCAAAGGTACAAAAAATAGTTCACAGTTCATAGTTCACAGTTCACAGTTGTTGAATGGTTTAACTATTTTTAACGAGAAACGTCACATATATAACTGTGAACTGATCAGAACGGGTATCCTATTGCGAAGTTGATACACTGGGCATCCTTGAAGTTGCGCACATTGAAGAAACCCGAGGTCAGTTCATGTGTCTGTTTGTCGCTCAGGGAGTAGTAGCTGTTGTATGGTTTGTGGATGGCGAACCCCCAGTCCAGACGTAGCACGAAGAAGTCGAGGTCATAGCGTATGCCCACGCCGACATCTATTGCTACGTCCTTTTTGAAGGGATCTTGTCCATAGGCATCCTTCAGTGAGTTTCTCCTGTCGTTGTTTACCACCCAGACATTGCCAGCATCGAGAAATATAGCGCCATAGAGCGAGCCAAAGAGACGAGGACGATACTCCAGGTTGATGACGAGTTTGAGGTCGCCGTTGTGGTATAGATACTGACTGTTGCTGTCGTCGATATGCAATCCTCCAGGTCCGATGGTACGCATAGCGAAGCCTCGAAGGTCGTTAGCACCTCCTACGTACATTTGCTCAGAGAAGGGGCCGTTGCTGTCATTGCCCAATGGCTTCATTATGCCTCCATAGAAATGGAGCACGACAGAGGAGAAGTCGCCCACGTGCCATGTCTTGCGTATGTCGGTCTCCAGTTTGAGATACTGCGAGAATGGTGTGCCCAAGACGTGTTTGCCTTGGTCTGACCATTTCTTGTTGCTGAAAGCACTGAAGCCGAGGTTGAGCAGGTTTCCTGCCTCTGTGAAGGTGGTTTGCAGGAATACGGGGTTGCGGTAGGAGTCAGGTGAACTGTAGGTGTAGGTATAGCGCATGCGAGGAGTAAACTCATCCTGGTTTGCCATCATGGTGACAGCTGATTGTTCCATCTTCTCGTTGAAAGCGTCAGTACGGTCTGTTGTTCTGCCGTATGTAAGACTCAACGGTGTGAAAGCATGCACCGAACATGCTGTAGGTTGGAATATGTAGGACAGTTCACCAGTAAACACATTCCTTGTGAAGAAGCCGGCACGCCTCAGCATCTCAGCATTCAGGGTGATGGTGGTAGCAGGGGTAGTGTACCAACGACGGCGTTTCTTCCACAGACGGGGTAGGAGTAGCCTTGGCAATTCCAGCGAGGCACCAGCCGAGAAGTCGTAGGAGTCGCCAGCAGTAGCATTGCTCGACATCTGTATCTCATAGTTGGCTCCGAGAGTGAAAGAGAGCAGTTCGCCACCTCTGAAAGCATTACGTTTTGTCAGTCCTACAGTCAGTCCAGGACCCATTCGCCCGTTCGTCTTTCCTGTGACATTGGCACCAAAGGAGAAGTCGTACGGCTTGTCGAGAGTGGCATTGATATACATATCCAGCACTCCAGCTCCAGCTCGTGTTTCCTCGCCCAGTCCCTTGATGCTGTCAGGCACCAATACTGTAGTGCCGTCCTCGTTTCTGCGTGGTTTATATGTAATATCCACAGTGGAGTAGATGCCCTGTGATGTCAGGTTGTTAAGCGACTCCTGATGGGCATCCTGCGAGAATATGTTGCCTGGTCGCATGCGCATCTGCTGCAGTAGTACTCGTGGTCTTACTGCAGGCTTGCCACCACCAAATTTTATGGTGAGGTAGCCCCTCTTTACTGAGTCCGTTATCTGTTCAAATGCCTGTCGCTTTATGCTCACCGTCGTCGAACCTATCACCCATCGGCGCATGGCATCCTCAGGCAGGGAGTCCACCAAGTGCAGTTGTAGCTGCACCTTTCCTGGGGTGTTGATGGTGTCGGCCAGATAGCTGGCGTACTTCTTTTGGTAGAAGTAGTATCCCTTGTTGCGAAACAGGTTGTATATGCGAGTCAGCTCATTGTCGAGTGTGGTGACAGAGAATGGTGCGTCCTTCTTTATGAGCGACTCCGACTTCGCCAGTCTGCTATAAGAGTCATCAGGAAAATTGTGATACGACAGGGTGTCGATAGTAAACAGGTGCCCATAGTCCACATGGTACTGTATCTTAGCCTCCCGCGAACGCAGCACGCTGTCTTTCTTTATCGCCTTGGGTTCGCCCTCTATGATGTCGTAGGTCACCTTACCATGAAAATATCCGTTGTTCTGCAGTATGTTCTCGCCTACAGAGGTGCGAAGCGGAGCATTAACGTTCTGCATCAGTACAGGTTGCTTGCCAAACGAGTTGTTGAGCCACTTCTTTATCACTCCGCTCGAGTTGTGGCATGAGTTCCATATCCACAGTCCATAGGGGAAGGGCGTGCGATGATAAGGCGAACCAAACAAAGCACCATTAGGGGCTATGGCGAGAGCAGCCTCCAGTTCTTCCTGTGTGGCATCCTTGTGGCTACACGGCTCGTAGTTGCGGTAGTCTATTGGTTTCAGTCCAGTATATAACTGCTCCCCAGGCTCCAGCGATGAGGTGGTGGAGCAGGAATATATTATCAACGATAACGATAACGTTAACGCTAACCTTAAACCTTTCTTATTTAAGTATTTATTTCTCATTTACACCCTTCATCTCTTTTTCTGTTGGACGCTTCAGGCTGTCCTGTCGCATAGGTCTTACTGGTATATACACAGGGTCTTTGCCGAATATGCCCTTCAGCGTCTGTGCCTTCTTCTTCCACAGGTAGCCTGCTCCGTATTGGCTTAGGTAGCCCTCGAGGTAGTCATATACGGCACGCTTGTAGAACATCTTTAGGTACTTGTTTGAAGTGTCAGACAGGCGATACTGCAATTCTACGTTGTTGAAGAACGACTTGTTCTGTCCGCTCACGTCAGGACCTGATGACACCTTGCCTCCCACCGCTATCGACAGACGGTTGTTCCAGAAGCGCTTGGCAAACTTAAATGTGTAGTCATTATGCATAGTGCCGTCCTGCTCTGTGGAACTCTCCATGCCAAACGATATGTCGATGGTTTTCAGAGCGTTGCCTGCTATAGTGTTTATCTGCGACTGCAGGAATGAGTTCATTGCCGAGTTCATGGAGAAGGCTGATGTGTTGCCATCGCTCAGGTACATGCCTGTAGTGAGCATCGTCACAGCCAGTTTGCCTCGCTCCTCAGCCGACTTCATGTTGAGCTCGTCAGAGATGGTCTGGTTCTCAGGTGCCTCGATGACAAACTCTAGTCCCATGTCGTTAAGTGTCTTCGAAAGTTTCACTCCCGTATTGAATGTCACCATCTGGTTCACTCCATCTACGTTTACGTTCGACTTCACGGTTTCCTTAGCCGTTATGTGCAGTCGTGGGTTCATCATCTCGCCTGTCCACTCTATGTAGCTTCCATTCTCGATTATGAAGGTCTTGAGTGGAATGACAGGCAGAGAGTACTTCATCTCACCCTCTGTTATGGTGTAGCGTCCTGTCAGCTTTGTCTCCTCGTTTGCGTAGGCATATCTCAGGTCGCCGTTGCCTATCAGGTCGAGATAGTTGGAGTGAGCTCCGTCGAGCCAGCACTTTATGTGGGCACCCTCTATCACGCTGATGTTGAAGTTCATGTCCATACCGTCAACAGTAGGACGGCTGACAGTTATCGAGTCGCCATTCTGGAAGTCTGTGAATGTTACCAGTTCCTTCAGTCTGTTGTCAGTTGTGATAGGCGAGTCGCGCAGTATGTAGTACAGGTTGGTTGAAGGCAGGATGTCAATCTTTCCCCTTGCCATCAGTTTGTCGAGTTCTCCTCTTATGAATATGAAGAAGTTGACATACATCTCGCCGTATGCTTCTGACCTGCTTGTCTCTTTCGCATCAATCAGCTGGAAGTTCTGTGCTCGCATCCTCATGTCGAGTTTTATGTGGTCGAGGTCGGCAAAGTCAACAGAGCCGTGAGCCAGGAGTGGCTCATTGTTGGCTGCATACATCTGGAAATTCTCAAAGAGCAGTCGAGAGTTCTGTATGCGTACTGGGTCGTCGTCAAACCTCAGTCTTACTCCGTATGGCACAGAGAGTAGGGCAGCATTCTCAAGGAATAGCTCACCATTGACATTCGGTTTGCTTGTGGTGCCCTGTATGGCGAGAGTACCCTCGGCTGTTCCTTCCAGACCTATTATCTGGTCAGGCACAAAACCGTTGATTATCTGCATAGGGAACTTCTCGAAGTTCATCTTGGCATTGATGGCTTCAGTGTCGAAGTTGTACGAGCCATTGATGGTACCTATCTCTATGTCGTCTTTCTTCAGTACGCCATCCACATAGTGCGAGCCGTCGCTCATAGGCAGATAGGTAAACTCTGCACCCACATTGCCTATGTCGCAGCCTTCATAGCGAGTGTTCTGTATGTTGATGTCTGATGCCAGCGTAAACGTCTCGTCACTCTTCTGCATCACGTGGATATCGCCACCCAGCAGTCCCTCCATGCGAGGCATGTAAGGGATACTTGCTGCTATCTTGCCTATGTCCAGCTTATTTATAGATAAGGTGAGATCCTGCAGATAGTTATCGTTTTCGTTATCGTTTTCGTTATCATCCTCGTCCGTACAGTAAATCTTTATACCCGTTCCGTTGTTGGCGAGCAGGTCGAGGTTGGCATGTATGCGATTATTCTTTGCCAGGAGCACATAGTTGTCATCGTTCAGAGTGAATATCTCATACCCTATGGTAGGGTTCTTGGGCACCAGGTGCAGCTTTATGCCGTTCTCCTCCATTGTCGCCTCTGCTCCCAGGCGGAGAGCCATCTCGTTCTTGTCGTCAAAGAGCCTTACACCTGTCACTATGCCGTGCTCCAGCAGTTTACCATCGATGAGGGCATTAAACACATAGTCGTTAGGTGGCCTGTTCTGTATGTGAGCCCTGTAGTATATCTGCATGGGGTCGTTTCGCGAACCTATGCTGACAGTCACTGTGTCGAGTTTATAGCCCTGTGTGTTCAGACCGTAAATCTTGGCATCAGCGAATATGCCGTCTTCGCGGGAGGTCTTCATGTCAACATCTATGAGCGAGTAGTCCACCCCATATAGTTTCATCACCTCATAGACAGGATTGTCCCTTCCGCTCTGCATCTTCAGTTTCATCTTGGGCAGGAAGTCACGCAGAGCCTGCTGGTCTATGGTCCTTGCCTCAAACTGTTTCTCCAAAGTCGCCTGCATGCGGTCTGTGCATCCCATCAGCCATTTGTATCCCCCCTGAGCATTCAGCTGCATGGCGAAGTCGCCACAGTTTATCTTTGCCGCCGTGGTGTCTCGTCTGGTGAGCACATCGAGTGCCACGTCGCCCAGGTGGTGGGTTGTCACACTGTCTGTTACCTCTATCTCTCTCACCACTCCCTGTACCTTATAGTATTGGTCCATGTCGGTAGAGACATCCACCTGTCCGTTGAGTGCCACAGTGAGGGGCATATCGGCAAATTTCAGTTTGTACAGGTCAGCCTTCTTCAGGTCTGTTGTTATGGCGAGGTCAGTTATCTTGCTTCCCAGTTTTCCGCTCACGTTTATGTTGCCATACAGCAGGTTGGAGCGAGAATCCACATTGGCGTTCACTATGCCATTGTGAACTGCTAACTGTGCACTGTGAACTAAGAACTGATTATACCCCTTCACGTAGTGCCCAACGTTGATATTTCTTGCCTTGGCATCCACGTCGTAGCGATTTGCCGCTATGTTGGCTTTCACTTTTCCCGTTATCGTTCCCGTTCTCTCGTATGCCTTCACGTCAGCCCAGTACTCAGGACCATTAGCTGTAACATCTGCCACAGCATGCATCGATGGTATGTTGATTATCTTGGCGGTGCTGCGGTCGAGCAGAGCCTTCACGAAGTTGAGGTTGTAGGTCTGGAGGTCAGCATGCATCTTGGCGCTAAACTGCCTTGAGTAGGGGTTGTCAGCCAGAGCCATGAAGCCTTTGGCATTACCACTCGCCTTGAGGGAGAAGGCTGTGGGCAACTCTGCCGTAATCCACGGGATATACACCTCTTTCATGTTTCCATGCATCACACCCTTCACCGTCAGTGGGGCCTGAGGCCACTGCCTGCGCAGGTTCTTAGGTAGGCTTGCACCAGCAAACATCATCAGGTCTTGCCTTCCTATCGAAGCATCAATCTTGCCGTCAATCTCACCATTATCAAGGTCGAGAGAAGTCACAGGGTTAGGTCGCATCTTGAGGTTGAGCGCCATAGTGCTCGCTGGTGTTGCCAAGTTGCCATCCACCACCATCTTTGCAGAGTCGATAGCCACCCTTGCCGTCATCGACTTCAGTTCCAGTCCGCCCTGCTCTTTCATGGAAGCCTCCAGTATGTTCAGCCTTATGTCTGGGTCGCAGTAGTATATGGAGTCCACCCTTAGGTTTATGTCCGTCAGGGCGATGTGGTTAGCGTCAAACTGCAGGTCGTTAGCTGCCAGCGACTTGCGCAATGTCGGCTCGAAGTTGTTGTCAAGTGTGAACTGTGAACTGTCAACTGTGAACTGCGCTATCTGGTACAGTCCCTTGTTGAGGTCAAAGAATCCCTCCTGCGCCTTGGCATCCTTCAGCGAGGCACTCACCTGCAAGGTGTCGCCAGGCATGTGAACTGTGAACTGTGAATTGTGAACTGCGAACTGCGAAGCATAGATTTTCCATAGGTTCTCCGACTCTGTGGTGTCAGGCGGTACGGTGTCCGACAGTGCCACATCGAGTTTCGCATCGCTCATTATGACGTTGCTCAGCCTCACTGTGCTGCTGTCCAGCGAAACAGTGGCAACGGGTGGGGGAGTGTTGTCGATGAGCAGTCTGCCCACATAGCCCTTCACTCGTGCCTCATGTATAAAGTCGGAGGTGTTGAGGTGTGCCTGGTTTATCTCTACCTGATTGATTACCACGTTGCTGTTCAGCAGTGGCAAGAGTTGCACATCTACCACAGCCTGGTGTATCAGCGCTATGGTGTCTCTTACCTGTGGCAGTGAGTCGTTCTGCTTTATGCATTTTACCTCTTCGAGGCTCAGGTCAAGAGGAAATGCCAGATGCACGCCCCCTACGCTGATGTCCATTCCCGTCTCACGGCTGGCATACTCGCTCGCCCTGTCCACAGCCCACCTCTGCACAGGGGGCAGGTAGAGCGCTGCGGCAAGCATCACCACCAGTACTATGGGTGTCAGTATGATGCCCAGTATTACCTTGGTTGCCCTTGTGAGGTGCTTATGTTGTTGCTTCTCTTCCATTTTAGATTTCCGAGTACAAAGGTAAAGTTTTTTGGCAAAACAGCCAAAAAGTTTGGGGTGTTTTTTGTATCTGTTCCACGAACGTTTTGACATAATGCCACGTTTCGCATTGGCTCCCTTCAGTTTTCGTTTTCAACCCCTCTTGAACCAGCGAAGCGCCTTGAACCAGCCCCTTGGTGTGTCCAACAACCCTCAGGAAGTTGATGCAAAGTTACTACATTAACTTAATATGTGCAAGAAAATGCCACAATTTAACATTTCGCCCCCTTTCCATCCTCCAGCCTCCTACAAACCCACTTCCAGAGTCTTATAAAGGGGCACATAGAGCCTTATAAACACATACATAGACAACCACTCTATGTACCCTTTTATCAGAGCCCTTTTTAGCACTTGGGGTGCTTGATGTAAATCAACGTGCAACCCTTTGATAGTCAATGATTTACGTACTAATTTTAGTTAAAATGAAAAATTTGTGTGTTTTTCGCTGAAAATGCACATTTTCGCCAAATTGTGCATGTTAGCTTTTAACATTTCAAGACGTTGCAAAGGTTGCAAAGGTTGCAAAGGTTGCAACACGTTTTCGTTTCACGCGTATAATATATATAATATATAAATATCTCCTTAATGGTTTTTCCCTTCTTTATAAACTACTCCGTGTATCGTGCATAAACTATGCCGATTTTGGTTCGTTAACTCTTTGTAGTTTTGCAGTTGCAACAAAAGCAACTTTTGCAACTTTTGCAACCTTTGCAACAAATCAAATTTTTAATTATGGCACAGAAAAAGAAAATCAAAATGGAAGTTAAAAGTTTTTGCTTCGCATTAAGCCTTGTAAAGTAAACTTGCCCAATTTAAGCAACCTTAACGTAAATAAATAAGGTGGATGTCATTGTTATTTGAGAAAAAAAGTGTAACTTTGCATTCGAAATTTTCAAGACAGAAGGATTTACATAGTAAAAAATACATTACACATCGATGAATTATCTTGACAGAAATGAGTTTAACTTCCAGCCTTCGGAGAAGGTTATTAAGGCGATAAAAAACTTTGATCCACAGACACTGTGCTTTTATACCCGTATCTACGACGAGGGCAAGAAAAGCGTGATCTCCGTTAGATTGAGCGAAATCTACGGCGTGCCTGAAGAACAGGTACTTCTGGGATATGGTGGCGAGGAGATACTCAAAAATGCCATTCACTATTTCCTCATGGAGGGCGACAACAAGAAGATTCTCATTCCTGAGTTCTCATGGTGGTACTACAACCGTGTGGCAGGAGAGTGCGGGGGGTCTTTTGAGATGTATCCGCTGCATGAGACGGGCGATACCTTCGCTTATGACGTGGAGGAGGTCATAGAGTACACCAACCGTGTGCATCCACGTATGTTGCTCCTCGCTTCTCCCAACAACCCTACGGGCAACTGCCTGACATCAGAGGAGATAGGCCGTATAATGGAGAATATACCTGCCGACACTATGGTGCTCGTCGATGAGGCGTATGCTTCGTTTATCACTACGGACGTTGACTACATCGCTCCACTTGTCAATAGGTACAACAACCTCATCATCTCTCGCACCTTGAGCAAGTTCTACGGCCTGCCAGGTCTGCGTTGTGGCTTCGGCTTCATCGGCAAGGGGCACGACCAGTTCCTCAGCTACTCCAACAAGTATCTGGGCTACAACCGCTTCTCGGAGGCTGTCGCTTTGGCTGCTCTCGACAGCGATGAGCACTACCGTAAGGTGGCCGACGATATGGCGTGGGGACGTGACCTCTTCAAGAAGGAACTCGGCGACAAGCCTGGCTTCAAGGTATATAAGAGTGTGGCAAACTTCATACTCATAAAGTACCCCACAGAGATTAAGGAAGCACTGCAGAAGGCTCTGGCTGCACAGAACTACAAGATTAAGTTTATGGCTGACAAGGGGCTTGAGGACTGCCTGCGCATCACTCTCGGCAGACGTGAGCAGGTGCAGACAGTAGTGAATACTATAAAGGAATGTCTATGAAAGCAATAATCCTCGCAGCAGGTACGGCATCACGCCTCCGTCCACTGACAGAACATACTCCCAAGAGCCTGCTCAATATAGGTGACAGACCTCTGTTGCAACGCTCTATGGATGCCCTTGTGCAGGGTGGGGTGAAAGACTTTGTCATAGTGACAGGCTACCTCCATGAGCAGATAGAACAGTTTGTGGCAAGGACCTACGGCGAGATGATTAGCGTGACCTTCATTCACAACTCTGTCTATGCCACCACAAACAATATCTACTCCCTGTGGCTGGCACGTCCAGAGGCAGAGGGCAATGACTTCCTGCTCCTCGACAGCGACTTGCTCTATGACCCTACGATAGTAAAAAAAGTACTTGAGCAAGAAGCTCCTAACGTGCTGACACTCATCAGACATACGCTCGGCGAGGAAGAGATGAAGGTGGTAGTAGGCGAGGATGGCGCCATCAAGGAGATAAGCAAGACGTGCAACCCCTCTGATGCTGCTGGCGAGAGCCTCGGCATCGAGAAGATTGGCAAGGAGTATTCTGTGGCGCTCTACAAGGAACTCGAAGTGATGATGCTTCAGGAGCACCTCGAGAATAAGTTCTACGAACTCGCCTTCGAGCGACTGATACCTCAAGGACACACCTACAAGGTGCTTGACGTGACGCAGTATTTCTCTTGCGAACTCGACACTGTGGAGGATTTTGAAAATGCCAAGCAGAAGATTCCTGCGGAATTATATTAAGAGGTTAGAGAGGTTAGAGAAGTTAAAGAAAGAAAAATGAATAAACTGAGAGAAAAGACTATGTCAACGCTCAAGTCATCCGATACGGAGGACTGGCTTGACTATCGCGTAATACGCCCACTGAGTTATCTGTGGGCTGTTTTGTTTGCAAAACTCGACATCCACCCCAACACCGTCACCATCATGTCGATGATAATAGGTGCTGGCAGCGCTTATTTCTATGCACAGCCCAGCTTTATCTATGACGGATGGAACGGCTTGATAATGAACCTCATTGCCGTGCTTCTCTTGCTATGGGCAGACATTTTCGACTGCTGCGACGGACAGCTGGCACGCATGACGGGCAAGAAGAGCCGTCTGGGACGCATACTCGACGGTATGGCAGGCTTCGTATGGTTTATACCCATATATGTCGTGCTGGTATATCGTTTCTACTGCTATCATAAGATAGAGTTCGGATGGCTGGGCATAGAAAACAACGAACAAAACACGCTCATCGCCACTGCCGTAGTGCTCGTGCTGGGGCTTATCTCAGGTTTCCTTGGTATGGGAGCCCAGCAGCGTTTGGCTGACTATTACATACAGGTGCACCTCTTCTTCCTCAAAGGCGAGAAGGGTAGCGAACTCGACAATTCCGTCACCCAGCAGAAGATATACGACGAGACACCTTGGGAGGGCAACCGTCTGTGGAAATACTTCCTCAAGACCTACGTTGACTACACCAAGAAGCAGGAAGCCACCACACCCCAGTTCCAGCGTATGATGGCAGCACTGAAGGAGAAGTACGGCAGTGCCTCCGATATCCCAGCCGAACTGCGTGAGGAGATACTCCGTGAGTCACGTGGCGTACTGCCCTGGAATGGTGCCCTGACGTTCAATTTCCGTTCTATGATGTTCTGGATATTCTGTCTTTGCGACATCCCTGCCCTCAACTTCGTGTGGGAAATCCTAGGCATGGGACTTCTCTGGGCTTACACTCGTCATCGCCATGAGTCATTCTGCAAGCGGATAGCTAATAGGCTAACGAATATATAGGAACTATATCACTATAGCCAATATCAACTGTGAACTGTGAACTGTGAACTGTGAACTGCTATGACCTGGACCCGTCAAAAGCTAAATAACCTCTTTTTTATCATCGGAGTGCTCGCATGCGTAGTCATGCTCTTCACCTTCGACGTAAGCTTTGTTGAGCTGTGGCAACACCTCACCAAGGCGGGCTATTGGCTCATACCCATCATCGGCGTGTGGGTGTTTATCTATGGCATCAATGCCGCCTCATGGTGGTGTGTCATCAAGGGGGTGGAGCCTTCTGCGAAGCTTAGCCCCTTGCGCATCTTCCGTCTCACGGTGTCAGGCTATGCCCTCAACTATGCCACCCCCGTAGGCGGATTGGGAGGCGAGCCCTATCGCATCATGGAACTCTCACGTGACATCGACAAGCATCACGCCACCTCGTCTGTCATCCTCTATGCCATGATGCATATCTTCGCCCACTTCTGGTTTTGGTTCTCAAGCATCTTCCTATACCTCATCCTCGCAGCCTTCGGCGACCTTCCTTTAAACGTGCCTATCAGCTGTACGCTTGGCTTCATCGCTCTGCTCTTCTTTGGCGCCTCATATGTCTTTGCCAAGGGCTACAAGAACGGCGTGGTGCTTACCGTGTTAGGATGGCTTAGCAAGATACCAGGACTCAAAGGATGGAGTCAGCGTTTCATAGAGCGTCATAACGATGCCCTGCACAATGTCGATACACAGATAGCAGCCCTCTTCTCTCAAGACAAGAAGGCATTCTATAGCAGCCTCCTCTTAGAGTATGTCTCACGCTGGGCGCAGAGTCTCGAAGTACTCTTCATGCTGCTGCTCTTCGGCGTAGATAACGGCGGCGGCATAGACGGCATACTGTTGACCTACCTCCATTCAGTCCTCATCGTGGCGCTCACCACCTTCTTTGCCAACCTCATAGGCTTCCTGCCCATGCAGATAGGCGTTCAGGAGGGTGGCTTCGTCCTCTCTATCGCTGCCCTCGGACTGTCAGCCGCCCTCGGCATCTTTGTCAGCATCATCTGCCGAGTGCGTGAGATAGTATGGATTTTCATTGGCATCATGCTTATGAAACTCCCCGAGAAGCAGTCTCACCAATAAAATCCTTTGTTTTTTTCTCGCCAAGGCATATGACTTTCAAAATTTTGGCTATTGACAAGAGGCCCGCTATATCTTGGGTAATATAGGCGGAGTATCTTAATAAAGTTTAAAAGGTGGGAACTTTCAATATTTTTTTGTACCTTTGCTCCTGATTTTTGTATAAAGATCAAAATCAACCCCGCTTGTGAAGGGGAGTTTTAATCATCAAAAACGGCATGGCGTAATCCATGCACGAGCACATTATGAAAGTACTTAAGTTTGGCGGAACGAGTGTAGGTTCCGTAGAGAGTATCTTGAGCCTCCAGCGTATTGTAGAGAAAGAGGCAAAGGAACAACCACTTGTGGTGGTGGTGAGTGCCCTTGGTGGCATAACGGACAAACTCCTGCAGACGAGCCAGTTGGCACTGGCTGGTGACGACAGTTGGCGTGAGGAGTTTGACAAAATTGTGGATCGCCACCACAAGATGATAGATACTATTATCACTGATACACAAGACAGAGAAAGACTTTTTAATACCGTAGATGCCTTGTTGGAGCAACTGCGCTCCATATACTTCGGCGTGTACCTCATCCACGACCTTTCGGAGAAGACACAGAATGCTATCGTGGCATATGGCGAACGACTGTCGTCAAACATAGTGGCTACGCTGATACGTGGAGCAAAGTGGTTTGACTCACGAGACTTCATCAAAACCCAGAATCAGTATGGCAAACACGTACTGAACGTTGACCTCACCAATAAACTGGTGAAGGAAACATTCAGCGAACTACCACGCATATCACTGGTGCCAGGATTTATATCAAGAGATACAGAGACACGCGAGACGACAAACCTCGGCAGAGGAGGCTCCGACTATACAGCGGCGATAATAGCAGCAGCGCTCGATGCCACGCAATTGGAGATATGGACGGATGTGGACGGATTTATGACTGCCGACCCCAGGGTGATAAGCAGCGCTTACCCCATCAAGGAACTGTCGTACGTGGAGGCGATGGAGCTATGCAACTTCGGCGCCAAGGTGATATATCCTCCTACGATATACCCTGTATGTGTAAAGAATATACCGATAAAGGTAAAGAATACATTCAACCCAGAGGCTGACGGTACAGAGATAAAAGACAAGATAGTGGGCGACCATAAACCTATCAAGGGTATCTCATCAATCAACGGTACGGCGCTGATTACCGTCACAGGACTGTCGATGGTGGGTGTGATAGGAGTAAACCAACGTATATTCTCAACACTGGCAAACAGCGGGATATCGGTATTTATGGTGTCACAGGCATCATCAGAAAACTCCACCTCAATAGGTGTGAAGGAAGAAGATGCCGATGCTGCTGTGGAAGTGCTCAACAAGGAGTTTGAGAAGGAGATAAAGACTGGCGCTATGTTCCCCATGAATGCGGAAAAAGGCCTTGCCACAATAGCTATCGTGGGTGAAAACATGAAACAGTCAACAGGTATCGCCGGCAAACTGTTTGGCACACTGGGTAGGTCGGGTATCTCCGTCATAGCCTGTGCTCAGGGCGCCTCAGAGACCAATATATCATTTGTCGTGAAGAGCATGTACCTCAGGAAGTCGCTCAACTCCATACACGACTCATTCTTCCTTTCAGAGTATAAGGTTCTTAACCTATTTGTCTGCGGCGTAGGCACAGTAGGCTCGAAACTGATAGAGCAGATTAGGGCACAGTATGATACGCTGAAGAATAAGTCGCAGTTGCTGCTCAATGTGGTGGGCATAGCATCATCCAACAAGGCGATATTCAATCGTGACGGCTTAGACCTCAATACGTACAAGGAACAGCTGGCGGCAAGCGAACCGAGCGATGCAAGGAAACTGCTGAAGGCTATCATAGAGATGAATATCTTCAACTCCGTATTTGTGGACTGTACGGCATCCAAGGATGTGGCGATGCTCTATCAGTCGCTATTGGAGCATAATGTCAACGTGGTGGCAGCCAATAAGATAGCTGCATCAGGCGACTATGAGTCATATCACAGACTCAAGGAGACAGCACTGAGAGCGGGGGTGAAGTTTAGGTTTGAAACAAATGTGGGAGCTGGTCTGCCCATCATAGGCACCATCAACGACCTCAAGAACTCTGGCGACAAGATACTTAAGATCGAGGCAGTGCTGAGTGGTACGCTCAACTATATCTTCAACGCCCTTGCTGAGGACTGTCCGCTCTCGCAGACGGTGAGACAGGCAAAGGAACTCGGATTCTCCGAACCTGACCCACGTATAGACCTCAGCGGCATGGATGTGGTGCGCAAACTGGTCATACTGACACGCGAGGCAGGCTACAGGATAGAGCAGTCAGACGTGGAGAAGAACCTCTTCATACCAGCCGACTTCTTTGAGGGCGACGTGGAGACATTCTGGAAGAAACTGCCCACACTCGATGCTGAGTTTGAGGCTCGCCGCAAGGAACTGGTGAAGAAGAACTGTCGCCAACGTTTCGTGGCTAAAATGGAGGTTATTAACGATAATGATAACCTTAACGATAACAAAATAAAAATCAAGGCGAGCGTGGGCTTGCAGGAGATACCCCTCAACCACTCGTTCTACGAGCTGGAGGGCAGCAACAACATAGTTACACTCACCACACAGCGCTATCGCGACCCTATGCTCATACAGGGCTTTGGTGCTGGTGCCGCAGTTACTGCAGCTGGTGTGTTTGCTAATGTGCTGAGTATAGCGAATATTTAATATGAAAACGATAATAATACTGGGTGACGGCATGGCCGACAACCCAATAGAAAGACTCGGTGGCAAGACGCCACTGCAATGTGCCAAGACGCCATATATGGACTTGCTGGCAAAGAAAGGCCGTACAGGAAGACTTGTCACTGTGCCAGATGGCTACATGCCAGGTTCGGAGGTCGCTAACACAGCTATCCTGGGTTATGACCTCGACAGCGTATATGAGGGTAGGGGGCCCCTTGAAGCTGCTTCGATAGGTTACGACATGGACCCCCTCGACCTCGCACTGCGCTGTAACATAATATGTGTCAGAGACGATGGCACCATAAAGACTCATAACGGAGGTAATCTGCAGACAGAGGATGCTCGTCAGCTAATAGACTTGCTGAATGAGAAGATGGGTACTGATAAGGTGAAATGGATATGCGGAATACAGTATCGCCATCTGCTCATCATAAAGGGTGGCTCGAAGCATATCGTATGTGCTCCGCCTCATGATCATCCCAACGAACAATGGCGCCCCTTGTTGGTGAAGCCTGAGGAGGGTATGTCAGACTTGAAGGAGGATGGCAGAATGACTCCACGGCAAACGGCTGACCTTATTAATGATTTAATACTTAGGTCGATAGAGGTTTTGGCTAATGCACCACTTAATATCGGACGCAAGCAACGTGGGGAGGATCTTGCCAATATTATATGGCCGTGGAGTGGTGGTTACCGTCCTGCCATGCAAACGCTAATGCAGATGTATCCACAGGTAAAGACGGGTGCCGTAGTAAGTGCTGTGGACCTGATACAGGGTATAGGAAAATATGCAGGACTCGACATTGTGAAGGTGCCTGGAGCAACTGGACTGTGGGATACCAACTATGAGGGTAAGACGCAGGCAGCACTGCGCAACCTGAAGGAGAAAGACTTTGTATTTCTCCATGTGGAGGCAAGCGATGAGGCTGGTCATGATGGTGACGTGGAACTGAAGGTAAAGACGATAGAAAATCTCGACTCACGCATGATAGGCCCCATATACGAGGAGGTGAGCAAGTGGCAGGAACCAGTGTGCATAGCTGTGCTCCCTGATCACTATACACCAGTGGAGATGCGTGTGCACGTAGGAGAACCTGTACCGTTTATCATATACTATCCAGGCATAGAGCCTGATGAGGTACAGAGTTATGATGAGTACACCTGTGTGGGCGGAGGATATGGCATACTGCGCCTACAGGAGTTTATGCAGACGCTGATGAAGGTATAAGAGATAGTGGCTATAGTAGCTATAGTGACTATAGTATTTATAAAAAAAGAAAACAAAAAAGCAAATAAAACGATGTTATATTATTCAACAAACAAGAAAGCACCCCTTGCTACCCTTGAGAAGGCAGTGGTAAAGGGTTTGGCAGAGGACAGAGGACTATATATGCCTGAGCGTATCAAACCATTGTCGAAGGAGTTTTTCGACAATATCGATAAGATGTCGTTTCAGGAGATAGCCTATACTGTGGCTGATGCCTTTTTCGGAGAAGATGTGGAGGCTGATGCCCTGAAAAAGATAGTATATGACACGCTGGCGTTCGATTGTCCTGTTGTGCCTGTGACGGACAATATCTACTCGCTGGAACTGTTTCACGGTCCTACACTGGCCTTCAAGGATGTTGGTGCAAGGTTTATGGCAAGACTGTTGCAGTACTTCCTTAAGAAGGAGGGTAATGGCAGTCAGGTAAATGTGCTCGTAGCAACATCAGGCGACACTGGTTCGGCAGTGGCCAACGGTTTCCTTGGAGTTGATGGTATCCATGTGTATGTACTTTATCCTAAAGGTAAGGTGAGCCCCATACAGGAGTGTCAGTTTACTACGTTGGGCAAGAATATCACTGCCATAGAGGTCGATGGTGTGTTTGATGACTGTCAGGCACTGGTCAAGTCTGCCTTTATGGATGCAGAACTCAATGCCCACATGAAGCTCACCTCAGCTAACTCTATCAATGTGGCACGTTTTCTGCCACAGGCATTCTATTATTTCAATGCCTATGCCCGCATGAAGGAGAAGGGGCTCGCATCAAACCTTGTGATGTGCGTGCCCAGTGGTAACTTTGGCAATATCTGTTCGGCACTGTTTGGTCATCAGATGGGACTGCCTATAAAGCGTTTCATCGCTGCCAACAATGCCAACGACATATTCTACAACTACCTCAAAACGGGCGAGTACAACCCACAGCCGTCGGTAGCCACCCTTGCCAACGCTATGGATGTGGGTGATCCGTCAAACTTTGCACGCGTATATGACCTTTACAAGGGCGACCACAAGACTATCACAGCACTTATCGGTGGTGCTACGTACAAAGATGATGCGATAAGGCAGACCATGCGCGAGTGTTACGCTGAGACAGGATATGTGCTCGATCCTCATGGAGCATGTGGATATCAGGCACTCAAGGACCTCCTCGAGCCTGGAGAGGTAGGAGTATTCTGTGAAACAGCCCATCCTGCTAAGTTTAAGGAGAAGGTTGATGATATACTCTCCATAGATATCGATATACCACAGCGCCTGCAGGAGTTTATGAAGGGCACCAAGCAGAGTATCGATATGAGCAAGGAGTTTGAGGACTTTAAAGCTTACTTGATGGGACAATAGTTCCTATAGTGACTATAGTATCTATAGAAAAAAAAGCAGTGCTCCGGCTCTATCGCTGGTGTGACACACACACGAGAGGAAAGTCCGGGCAGCGTAGGGTACCCCACTTGCGAAAATACAAGTAGTCAGTGATGATTAGCTTCAGGCAGAAGAAAATAACCGCCTCTTTTAGGGGGTAAGGGTGAGAAGGTGGTGTAAGAGACCACCAGGCACTTGGTGACAGGTGTGCTGTGCCGACTGGGGGCTGCAAGTTCAAGTAAACCATCGTCATGATAGGGCGACCCGCCCGAAAGTTTGCTTACGATGGAGGGTAGAATGCTAGAGCCGTATGGTGACATACGGAGTAGATAAATGATAGAGCACCATCTCACAGATGGCTACAGAACCCGGCTTATAGGAGCACTGCTTTTTTTATATTTTCAACATGTCAATAAATAAGTTTCCCTTTGAGGGAGATATAGAGGGTCTATTAACTATTAACTGAAAATTATCAATTGTCAACTATCAACTGTCAATTAATAGTATATCTGCAAACCTTGTGGCAGGATATCAGTGCCAAGAGGGTGATGGGTACGGCAACAAACCTTACCTATTCCACACTGTTGGCTTTCGTGCCCATCATGGCGGTGGTGTTTGCTATAGCCCGTGGTTTCGGCTACTCTATGTATATAGAAGAGTGGTTTCGCAATTCGCTGTCGTCACAGCCCGATGCAGCCAATACCATCATAGGGTTTGTTAATTCATATCTCGTACACACCAAGAAGGGGCTATTTCTCGGTATAGGACTTATCTTCATGCTGTGGACGGTACTCATGCTTATTTCAAACATTGAGATGGCATTCAATGATATCTGGCAAGTGAAACGTCAGCGAAGCCTCTTCCGTACAGTTACTGACTACGTATCACTGTTGTTCTTCCTACCCATAGTGATAGTAATAAGTTCTGGTCTCAGCATCGCAGTCACCGCTCTCAATCATCAGGTGGGTGACATTGTAGTGATAGGTCCACTAATGTCATTCTTTATTGAGTTGTCACCATACCTGCTGTGGTCTGTAGCCTTTATAGGCCTCTATGTCTTTATGCCTAATACGAAGGTGGAACTTAGGAGCGCCTTATGGCCTGGCATCCTTGCTGGTGTGTGCATGCAGATTTTCCAGCTTATATACATCAACTCCCAGATATGGATATCCAACTACAATGCTGTGTATGGTTCCTTTGCCATCATCCCCTTCTTCTTGCTTTGGTTGCAGACATCATGGATCATCTGTCTTTGCGGAGCTGAACTAAGCTACTGCCGTCAGAATGCCGACGATTTTCTGACTACTTCTTTTCAGAACCTGAGTTTTCAGGAGCGTGTTGACATCTCGTGGGACATCATGCAGCTCGTTATCGACAATTTCCGTGATGGAGGTCGTCCCTACACTGATATGGAGATAAAGAGCAAGGTGGGCAAACCCATGCGCATTGTGAGGGAACTGCTTTACGACATGCAACGTGTAGAGTATCTTGCCGAGATGACATACGATGAGAAGGGAGCCAATTCGCGTTTCCTACCATCGCAGGATGTCAGCCGAATGTCAAAATTACACCTCCAGCAACAGCTCGCACAGTTGCAACCTGTGGAGTAGGGTAGGACAATTAGAGTAAAACAATAACGATCGATAACTATGGATAATGAGAAAGTAATAAGCTATGATGATGCTATGAAGCGTCTGGAGGAAATAGTAACCCAGATGGAGAGTGGCAAGACGGGCATAGACTCCCTTGTGGCGCAGCTTAAGGAAGCAAGGCAGCTCGTGCAGATGTGTAGGAATAAACTTCTCAAGACGGAGGAAGAGATTAACAAATTGGCGAATTAGAACTATATGACACTGTATCCTAAGATAATAATCGACGCACTGGCAACGGTGATGTATGCTGGTACGAAGAAGAATATAATAGAGAGCGACATGCTTGCTGATCAGCCTGTAGTGACCCCCTCTTTGTCTCCCCAAGGGGAGGTGGAGAAATGGAATGTGGAGGTAACTCTGCTGTTTCCTCGTGAAACAGATCCATTTCTTAAATCAACGTTGAAGGCAACTGAGGCAGCTATAAAGTATCATGTAAAAAAAACTTTTCCTAATGATACAGACAGTGTAGAGGTCAACATAAAGACGGAATATAAGTCAGCACCACGTTCAGAGGATGACAAACTGTTGCCAGACGTAAAGAACATCATAGCTGTCAGTTCTGGCAAGGGAGGAGTGGGCAAGAGCACGGTGAGTGCCAATCTTGCCATATCACTTGCCCGACTTGGTTATAGTGTTGGACTTCTTGACACTGATATCTTTGGTCCGTCGATGCCAAAGATGTTTCAGTTGGAGGATGCCCGTCCGTATGCCATAGAGAAAGATGGCAGACAACTTATAATGCCTGTGGAGCAGTATGGCGTGAAACTCCTCTCTATAGGTTTCTTTGTGAATAAGGACACTGCCACGTTATGGCGCGGAGGTATGGCATGCAGCGCCCTGAAGCAACTCATAGCCGATGCCGACTGGGGAGAACTGGACTATTTGATTTTGGACACTCCTCCGGGCACCTCCGACATACACCTGTCATTGCTCCAGACGCTCGCCATAACGGGTGCCGTGATAGTGAGCACGCCGCAGCAGGTGGCACTTGCTGATGCGCGCAAGGGCATAGATATGTACACCAACGATAAGGTGAATGTGCCTATATTGGGACTGGTGGAGAATATGGCATGGTTTACTCCTGAGAGGCATCCTGATGAGAAATACTATATCTTTGGCAAAGAGGGATGTAAGCAACTGGCAGAGGAGATGAACGTGCCATTGCTGGCACAGATTCCTGTGGTGCAGGATATCTGTGAGAATGGTGACAGCGGAACGCCTGCTGCGCTTGATGTTGCTTCACCGACAGGTCAGGCATTTATTGCCTTGGCACAAAGCATAGTGACGGTGACCAACCGTCGTAATGCCGAACGGGAGAAGACGCAGAGAGTGAAGGTGAAAGAATAGAAAATAAACGACAAAAAGCACGAGAGTTATGAAGAGACTTGTTTGCATAATGCTGATGACACTGATGACGCTGATGTTATCAGCAGCATCGTTTACGTCGCTATGGAAGAAGGTGAGAGATGCCGAGGATAAGGATATGCCCAAGACTGCACTCGAGTATATCATGAAGATAGAGCAGAAGGCAGAGAAAGAGCAGAATTACGGCAATCTGTTAGCTGCTATAATGAGGGAACTGTATATGCAGCAGGAGGTATCATACGACTCGTTGAAGGCGGCAAAAGCACGTCTGGCGGCAAAACAGACCATGTGGCGCAACAGTCAGCATGGTGTGGAGGCAACACTTGCTGATGTGGCTATGGGTTGTGAAGTAATACCAATGGTTGACTCTCTGCTCGCATCGCCCGACTCTGCCATCTACAGGAAACAGAATAAAGCTGCAGAGTATGCACCATTCATAGTAAAAGGCGAGGACAGCAGATACTTTGGTAATGACCTGCTCAGTATGATGATACTGATGGATGACCACGGCGTGAAGACTACCAACATACTCGAAAAATACTATGGCAAGGAGAACAAGGTGGTATCATGGCGCAGGGTAGTTGAAGCGATTGACAAAGAGCGGGACAGTGGCAATAAAATAGTTCTGATAGACAAAGCCGTGGAAGAGTGGAAGGGATGGAAATGCCTTAATACGCTGAAAAATAAGAGAGAAAGTCTCATACAGCCTCAATACAGGGCTTCTGTCAGAAAAAACATACTGTCAACCAAGGATACCGTAAGAATAGCTTTTAGGGATGTACGGAATATTGATGCCCTGACAATAACGCTAAAGAACAATAAGGGAGGAGAGAGAAAGGTAAAACAGACGTTCAGTATAGAGAACGAATGGGACTATGCCAATGATACTGCAGCTGTGGTGCCTCCCCTGTCACTTGGTAAATGGACGGTATATATATCAGATGAAAAGGGTAGGGTAAGGAAGGAAGTTGACACGCTGTATGTGACAGACCTCAAGGTCATAGTACAGAAACTGCCCAAGGGTGAGAAAAACATCGTCGTGGTAAACCCCGTAACGGGAAAAGAAGTTACAGGAGCGCAGGTATTTGAGAAAAAGGGATATTACTATGCCACCATGGGTGAGGACGATGCCATGCCAAAGAGCGAGATATGGACATCATACTCATGCGATAAGCCAAGCGGCGTGCGCAACTATATGAATGTATATACCGACAGGGCGATATACCGACGTGGGCAGACGATACACGCCACAGTGATAAGCCATGCGGTAATAAACGGAAAGGAGACACTGCCCAACGTGAGCGAGAAGGTAAAAATCACCTTACGGGACACGTATGGCAGGGAGGTGACATCAAAAACCGTGGTGACAGACACCTATGGTACAGCCGTGACGGAGTTTGTCATACCTAACGAGGGAACCAACGGCAGTTACCGAGTGTCGGCTAGTGGCAGTGCATCTACAACAGCATACATAAAGGTAGAGGATTATAAAAGGCCAACCTTTGATGTGACTCTCGAAAAGGAAGGAGATGAGGAGGAACTGGGAGATACGGCAGTGATACGAGGTGTAGTGAAGATGTACAGCGGTGTACCTGTTGCCAATGCCAAGGTGACTTACCAAGTGAAGCGCAGCAACGCTTGGTGGATAGGCAGGCTTGACGGCGAGACACTACTGAAAGACACCTTGTTTACAGATGCCGATGGCATCTTCCAGGCAAGAATGCCACTGCCTTTGCCGGCTAATGTAGATACTAAGTGGTATTACTGCTTTAGATACACGCTCTCTGCCTCTGTAACAGACAATGGCGGCGAGACACACAGCCAGAGTATCACGCTGACCAAGAAGAATGACCGTCCCATAAAGCCTGAGAGCGTGGAGAAACCGGAACCCGTGACAGTATCCTCAGACAATTTCGGAGAGAAGGGAGAGGTAACGATAACACTGCGTAATGAGGGTATGACCTATGCTCACTATACCCTGTGTGCAGGAGACAGGACTCTGGAGAAGGGATGCATAGAGTTTGCCGACTCTGTAACACATACCTTGAACTATACCGAGAAGTACGGCGACGGTGTGACATTCTCCGTGGCGTGGGTGAAGAACGGAAGGATGTACGACAAGAGCGTATCAGTAAAGAAATACCTGCCTTCAAAGAAACTCAGCATGGAGTGGAGCACATTCAGGGACAAGCTATATCCAGGTCAGACGGAAACATGGACGCTGAAGGTGAAGAATCCTGACGGTACGCCAAGTAATGCACAGTTGATGGCAGTGATGTACGACAAGAGTCTGGATGCCATCATGCCGTTCGACTGGAGACTCTATGACAACAGGAGGCTACATCTGCCGTCAATGTACTGGAACACCAATAGGATAGGACAGTGCTACTTCTGGGGAGCAAAGAATCTGAGTCCTCTTTCGGAGAGCGTGCTGGAGTTTTATCACATAGAACCAGAATACATCTTTGGCAGATATGGATATTATCCTGTTGGAGGTGCAAGGTACATGGCGGGCATGCAATTTGAGAAAGGCATGATGCTTGATGCTGCTCCCACAATGGTGATGGCAAAGAACGCAAGACTGGAGGAGTCGGCAGACATCGCAGAGAGTAATGCTGCTGACAACGACGGCAATGATGGTGCGCAGAATGTTGAGATGCGCTCCGACTTCAACGAGACGGCATTCTTCTTGCCACGCGTGCAGGCAGACAAGAACGGAGTGGCAACCCTGAAGTTTACCATGCCGGAGAGTGTGACCACCTGGAAGTTTATGGCACTGGCGCATGACAAGGAGATGCGATATGCTCTTATGGACAGCACTGCCATAACGCAGAAGAAGATAATGGTTCAGGCAAAGATGCCACGATTCCTGAGAATAGGCGATAAGGCTACCATAAGTGCTACGGTGGCAAACTTGATGGAGAAGAACCAGATGGTGACGATAAGGTTCTTTGTCAAGGATGCCGAGACCGAGAAGACCGTGTACAAGGCAAGCAAGAAGGTGACGACGCAGGCAGGAAGGACGGCTCCGGTAGTGTTCGCATACAACGTGGAGAAGGAAGGTGACCTACTATGTGGGTTTACTGCCGAGATACCAGGTTTCTCTGACGGAGAACAGTACCTGATTCCAGTATTGACAGAAGAAGAGATAAAGGAAGATACCACTACGATAGCGGTGAATCCGAGGAAGATGATGATGGAGGCTTTGCCTGCAATGACGGTGCCCAAGAGCCGTAATGCCATTGCTCTTGCACATGCCATATACGCTAACGTGATTACAGCCAAAATAAAAAACACTCCTGTTTCAGCGGCAAATGACAACGTGCTCGTGCAATTGCTTAATCTGCAGAATGCTGATGGCGGTTTTTCATGGTATGGCGGCATGAGGAGCAACGGCTATATTACCATCGAGGTGCTGAAAACACTGGCAAGGCTCAATCTGATGTGTGGCAAGCAGACAAATACGGAGTACATGATGGACAGAGCGTTTGTCTATGCAAGTAAGCAGATGGAGGCAGAGATGCAGAGGATGAAGAAGTATGACGTGAGATATCTCAGTTATACAGCCCTCGACTGGCTCTACACGCTTGCTATAAGCAACAGGGATGGCGGCAGTGCCGAAAGTTTCTTCCGCAAGATGATATATGAAGAGACCAAGGGCGATGACATGCAGACCAAGGCGGTGGCAGCCATTACACTTAATGAGAATGGCAAGAGGAAGAAGGCGGCTGAGTTTGCAGAGTCAATAAAACAGCATACGGTATATAGGGAAGACATGGGTCGATACTTTGATTCTTACAGAGCGCTATATTCTTGGTGCGACTATAAGATACCGACACATACGATGTGTGTTGAGGCTCTTGAGAATGTCACGCCAAACGATGAACAGACAATAAGCGAGATGCTGCGCTGGCTGGTATCGGCAAAGCGCACACAGAGATGGGACAACCCAGTCAACACGGTAAATGCCATCTATGCTCTCTACAATGTCAAGGACACCACGATAATGTCAACCTACACCGTGAATCCTGCTGATTTGAAGGGGGCACTGAAGATTACACGTGAGGTGAGTGGCATCATGAAGGTTGGCGAAAAGGTAAAAGTGAAACTGACTATCGAGGCAGACAGGGATTATGATTTCGTGACAGTGACAGACAATCGTGCTGCGTGTCTCGAACCCGTAAACCAACTGTCAGGTTTCAGGGGTGGCTACCGCTGGGGCTACTATGCCGAGATGCGTGACAGTAAGTCGATATACCATTTTGACCAAATGTCAAAAGGCAGGCACGTGGTGGAGACGGAATACTATGTGAACAGAACTGGAGAATACCAGACAGGCAATGCTACGGTGGTGTGTGAATATGCACCAGAATTCCGTGGCTCTGTTGAAGCAATAACGATAAAGACAAAGTAAAAAAGAAAGATAATGATTTATGCTAAGACGGCTCTTTTGGGTATTATGATAGGTGTGTTGAGTACTGGCACACAGGCTCAGAATCTCACTCCAGTATATAAGGAGGTAGATTGTGGTGAGATGCTCTATGATAAACCTGCCACATACGTGGTGGAGTTTAAGAATACCTCTGCCCAGTCTGTTGAGATAAAGGATGTAGATACAGGTTGTGGTTGTACTACGGCTGACTTCACCAAAGGAAAACTGATGCCAAATGCTGTGGCAAAGGTTTCGCTGACTTTTGATGCCAAACAGTTGGGACATTTCGACCGTGTGGTAAGGGTATTTACTACCGATGGCAGACAGGGTACACCTGCAGAAGTGGTTGTTCGCGGTGTGGTGGTAGCCAAGATTGTAAACTATTCAGGAGAGTATCCATGTAAGATGGGTAATCTACTTGCAGACAATGATAACATAGAGTTTGATGACATAAACCAGGGACAGAAACTCACCAAGGAGATACATATCATGAATCCAGCATCACAGAATGCTACGCCAGTGATACTGCGCCTGCCACCATACCTCACCGCGGAGGTAGCACCAAAGGTGCTGGGGCCGAAACAAAAAGGAACAGTGAAGATAACTCTGCACTCCAACAAATTGCGTGATTATGGACTGAACCAGACTACAGTGTATTTGGGGAGAAACAGTAGCGATAAGGTGACCCCCGAAAAGTCAATAACTGTATCAGCAGTCTTGTTGCCACCTGCTGTGTCAAAGGATGACGTAAACCGTCCCTACGCACCACGTCTTGAGATGTCAAGGAATCATGTTGACATGACGCCACTGAATAGCAAATCAAAGTTCAAGGATGAGATAACATTGAGTAATGTAGGTCACAAGACATTGGAGATTCAGAAGCTCCAACTGTTTACTATGGGGGTGCAGGTACAGCTCGACAAACAGAAGATAGAACCTGGCGAAACTGCCAAGATGACTGTGACATGTAAGGCAAAAGACCTCCGAAAACTACGTGTAAAACCACGTATCCTAATGATTACCAACGATCCTAATCATCAGAAAGTAGTATTGGAAATAAAACGATAACTATCAACTATTAACTGAAACAAGGTGGAGCACCCAGAGAATAGCGCAGAATATCAAGGCTTGCAGGTAAACAAAGGCGTGAGTCAGCCAAGCAATATCAATCCATATCTGAACCGCAATAGGTTTAGAAGGGTGGAGCACAGCGTGGACGAACTCGTCAGTGGTATACTCGAAGGCAATGTCACCATGCTCTCACAGGCCATAACGTTGGTGGAGAGTATGATTCCAGAACATCAGGAAAAGGCTCAGAGGGTAATAGAAAAATGTCTTCCCTATGCCTGTAATTCTGTAAGGATTGGCATCAGTGGTGTACCAGGTGCCGGTAAATCGACATCTATAGATCAGTTTGGTTTGCATGTGCTCAATAATTACGGAGGCAAATTGGCGGTACTCGCCATCGATCCTTCTTCAGAACGTTCCAAGGGTAGCATACTTGGAGATAAGACACGCATGGAGAAACTGGCTGTTCATCCTAAGGCTTTCATACGCCCCAGTCCCTCGGCTGGCAGTCTGGGAGGTGTTGCACGCAAAACACGTGAGACAATAATACTCTGTGAGGCTGCAGGCTATGACAAGATTTTTGTAGAAACGGTAGGAGTAGGGCAGAGTGAGACAGCATGCCATTCTATGGTCGATTTCTTCCTCCTTTTGCAGGTAGCTGGTACTGGTGATGAGTTGCAAGGTATCAAGCGTGGCATTATGGAGATAAGCGATGCAATAGTCATTAACAAGTGCGATGGTGATAATGTGAAACGATGCGAACTGGCAGCACAGGGATTTCGCAATGCGCTGCACTTCTTCCCTATGCCAGAAAGTGGATGGCAACGCAAGGTACTTACGTACTCAGGATACTATGGCTATGGCATCAAGGAGATATGGGACATGATATACGAGTACTTCGATTTTGTAAAGCAGAATGGATACTTCGACTTCCGACGCAGAGAGCAAAACAAATACTGGATGTATGAAACCATAGACAATGCCCTACGCAATAGTTTCTATAACAATCCTGTAATAAAGAGCGCAATGAGGGGAATGGAAGATAGTGTGCATGATGGTGAGAAGACCAGTTTTATAGCTGCTCATGATCTGTTGGACCTCTACTACGATATTCTCCACAAATAATCTTCAAACCTTCAACCCTCAAAAAAACGTGACAATAGAGATAGACAATGATTCGGGCTTTTGCTTTGGCGTGACGACAGCCATACAAAAAGCAGAGGAAACACTGGCAAACGGCGAGAAACTGTATTGCCTGGGAGATATCGTGCACAATGGTATGGAGTGTGACAGGTTGAAGGATATGGGACTTATAACCATAGACCACGAAGTGTTCGCACGTCTGCACGATGTCACAGTGTTGCTACGTGCTCATGGTGAACCACCAACAACCTACGAACTGGCACGCAATAACAATATCACTATCATAGATGCTACATGTCCAGTGGTACTCGCCTTGCAGAAACGCATAAAGAAGAAGTATGATGCTACGGATAATGAGGAGAGACCTACTGACATCGTTATATTTGGTAAAAATGGTCATGCAGAGGTTCTCGGACTTGTTGGTCAGACGAAAGGTGAGGCGATTGTTATAGAACATGCAGAAGATGCTGAGAAACTTGACTTCTCACATAACATATACCTGTACTCTCAAACTACTAAGTCTCTTGACGAGTTTCATCGTATCATAGATTACTGTCAACAACATATAGAGGAGGGAGCAAAATTCCAAAGCTTTGATACTATATGCCGGCAGGTCGCCAACCGCATGCCCAACATCTGTGAGTTTGCTACAAAGCATGACCTTATACTGTTTGTCTGTGGCAGAAAGAGTAGTAATGGAAAGGTGCTGTTTAATGCTTGTATGGAGAAAAATGCTAACTCGCATCTCATAGAGGGACCTAACGAGATACAGCCAGAATGGCTCGAAGGGATAAAAAGTATAGGAATATGTGGTGCTACCTCCACCCCCACTTGGCTGATGGAACAGTGTAAGGAAAAAGTTGAGAATATAAAATAAAAACATACAGAAATGAAGAAGATAACAATAGCAATTGACGGCCACTCTTCATGTGGTAAGAGCACTATGGCAAAAGACCTGGCCAAGGAGTTGGGCTATATATATGTTGATACTGGTGCCATGTACAGAGCTGTTACACTTTATGCCATGCGCCACAATCTTTTTGACGCTTCAGGCGAGGTGCTGACTGATGCACTGAAGACAGAGATGCCCAATATCAACATCAGTTTTAAGTTTAACGCTGAGGCTGGCAGACCAGATACCTATCTCAATTGCGAACTCGTGGAAAAGGTGATACGTTCTATTGAGGTGTCCAATCATGTCAGCAAGATAGCAACCATTCCTTTTGTTCGCGAGGCTATGGTCGAGCAACAGCGTGAGATGGGTAAGGAGAAAGGCATCGTGATGGATGGTCGTGATATAGGCACCACGGTTTTTCCTGATGCCGAACTCAAGGTGTTTGTTACAGCTTCTGCTGAGGTTCGTGCTCAACGTCGTTATGATGAACTACAAGCTAAAGGCATGCCAGCTGATTATGATGAGATACTCAAGAATGTGCAGGAGCGCGACTATATCGACTCCCATCGTGAGGTGTCGCCCCTTCGTCAGGCTGATGATGCCCTATTGCTTGATAATTCCAATATGACGATACCTGAGCAGAAGGCATGGCTGCTGGCTCAGTATAAGTTGAAAGCTGAAAGTTGAAGGTTGAATGATAGTTTGTATAGCAGAGAAACCCAGCGTGGCACGCGAGATAGCCAATGTGCTCGGTGCTAAGTCAACACGTGACGGGTATATAGAAGGCAACGGGTATCAGGTGACATGGACATACGGTCATCTATGTACCCTCAAGGAACCTAATGACTACCAAGAGATGTGGAAACACTGGTCATTGGGGTCACTACCCATAATACCACAGCGATTTGGTATCAAACTCATAGAGCAGGATCATATCAAGAAGCAGTTTGCTATAGTGGAGAAACTCTTTCAGAATGCTGATGAGATAGTAAACTGTGGTGATGCTGGTCAGGAGGGTGAACTCATTCAACGATGGGTGATGCAGAAGGCAGGAGCCAAGTGCCCTGTCAAGCGATTGTGGATATCATCGCTCACAGAAGAAGCCATTCGTGAGGGTTTCAACTCTTTGAAGGATCAGAAAGACTACGAACCTCTATACTTGGCTGGTCTGTCACGAGCTATAGGCGACTGGCTCTTGGGTATGAATGCTACACGTCTTTACACCATCAAATATGGTGACAACAGCCGTAACCGTAAGGGTGGGGCAGGAGTGCTCTCTATCGGTAGGGTACAAACTCCCACTCTCGCTATGATTGTAAACAGACAAAAGGAGATAGACAACTTCAAACCAGAGCCCTACTGGGTGCTCTCCACCATATACCGTGATACGCTGTTTACTGCCACGAAAGGTAAATATCTCAAGAAGGAGGAAGGCGAAGAAGCTTTTAAGGAGATACAGGATAAGGAGTTTGAGATTACCAGCGTGACCAAGAAGTCGGGTACAGAGAAACCTCCTCAGCTTTTTGACCTCACAACGCTTCAGGTGGAGTGCAACAAGAAGTTCTCCTATACAGCCGAGATGACCCTCTCGCTCATCCAGAGTCTCTATGAGAAGAAGGTTACCACCTATCCTCGTGTTGATACTCAGTTTCTTACCGACGATATCTATAAGAAGTGTCCCCAAACCCTTAATGGCGTCTATCAGGTTAAGTTTAATGGTGTGGCTCCTTATGCCGACCTTATTCGTGCCATAGGTGGCAAACCACTGAAGAAGAGCAAGAAGGTGTTTGATAACTCCAAGGTGACTGACCACCACGCTATCATTCCCACAGGAGTGGTGCCAGCAGGACTGTCGGATATGGAGCGCAATGTGTATGACCTCGTAGCTCGCCGTTTTATAGCTGTCTTCTATCCTGACTGCAAATTCTCCACCACCACTGTGGAGGGTAAGGCTGGCGATGTAGCTTTCAAGACTTCGGGCAAGGAGATACTGGAGCCAGGTTTCCGAGTTTGTTTTGATAAAAACAAGGAACAGCAAGAGCCTGCTGATGATGAAAAGAAAAAGGATGAGGTAGAGGAGAAGCTACTTCCCTCTTTTGTAAAAGGCGAGGCGGGACCTCACAAACCGACACTCACAGAGAAACAAACCACCCCTCCACCTTATTATACTGAGGCAACGCTGCTTAGAGCTATGGAAACGGCAGGCAAGTTTGTGGACAATGAGGAACTCCGAGCTGCTATGAAAGAGAATGGTATAGGCCGTCCTTCCTCGCGCGCGAACATTATAGAAACGTTATTCAAGCGTCATTATATTCGTCGAGAGCGCAAGCGAATAGTAGCAACTCCTACAGGAATGGAACTCGTTGACCTCATTCACGAGGAACTCCTAAAGTCGCCTGAACTTACGGGTATATGGGAGAAGAAGCTTCGAGATATAGAGCATAAAACCTATGATGCTGGCACATTTATAAATGAGTTGAAACAACAGATAACTGAGATCGTCAACCAAGTGCTTGCAGATAATACCAATCGCCGACTTACCTTAACTGACAAGTAAGTCGGCGATTTTTTCGTTTTCCCTTCCATTATATGTTTTGTTTTGTAGATTTGCTTGTTTAGTTTTACACTTTTATAAGCCTTAAATTGTAAATAAAGGTTAAAATTAACGCAAAAACATACATTTTTATCAAAAATGTATTAAAAAGTTTTGTTTGTAATCAAAAATCTTAATACATTTGCAACAGAAATCAACAAAACAAGGGAAACCCGAAAACCTTTAATCGAGTAGGGGCTATAAAAACATTTGAAATTATGAAGAAAATTTTTGTAATGGCAGTTATGGCTGCTGCAACTCTCACAGCAAACGCTCAGTGGTGGGCAGGTGGTTCATTTGCACTGAACTTTGACAACAATGGTAGAAATGGTGATCAGAACACCACAACATTTGAGATTGCTCCAGAAGTTGGTTATAATCTCAGCGACAACTGGGCAGTAGCTATCGGTCTCGGCTTTGGCACAACAACCAATGCGTGGATTGCAGATGGTGTAGCAGGTGAAGATTCATACTATGGTGGCAAGCTCGAGGAGGCTAGCAACTACTTCAAAGTAGCTCCTTATGCACGTTACACCTTCGCTAAGACTGGTCCTGTTGCCTTCTTCGTAGATGGTGGAGTAGGCTTCAAGTTCTTTAACCACAATGGTGGTACACAATTCAACGTTGGCGTTCGTCCAGGCATCGCATTCAACGCATCTAAGAAAGTATCTCTTGTCGCTGCTTTTGGTTACCTCGGCTACCACAAGGATAGCGAGAAGCGTGGTGACGGTTCAAGATTCGGTCTTGGTATTGACAATGCTATCAACTTCGCAGCTTACTACAACTTCTAAATTTATTTAGGATTAGTTTTAAAGCATGAAATATTTAGGGCTCGGACTTCGGTTCGAGCCTTTTTTTATTTGCGTTTTATATCAGAGTGGGGTGGTTAAGGCCCATGAGGTAATACTTAGAGCTATTAGTATGCTTCTTCTGTTTCTTTGAATTGCGTTTCCTTACTTGGATGGGGTGCTTTAATGTGTAGAAGCTATGCATGAGTGAAAAATTTACTAGTTAATTTTGTATAGAAGCATAGCCTCAATGTTTAAAAGCATGCTCTTGATGTATGGAAACTCTATCTTAGACTGTAAGAACAGTGCATTCATGTTGGGAAGCTTTGCCTTTATGAGGGGCAAGAGAGATTTATTTGTTCAAAAGAAGTTTAAAATGGTTATTTTCTTTGGTTGGTTGGAAAATTATTTATAATTTTGCATCTTAGAGTATATAGCAAGATTAACGACAATAAAAACAAAATATACTAAAATGGCAGACTTAGATTGGGGTAACCTGGGATTTGGTTACCGTAAGACAAATTACAACGTTCGTTGCTACTATCGCAACGGCAAGTGGGGTGAGATAGAGGTTTCCTCAGAAGAGACTATCCCTATGCACATGGCAGCTACCTGTCTGCACTATGGACAGGAAGCATTCGAGGGACTCAAAGCATACCGTTGTCCTGACGGCAAGGTGAGGGTGTTCCGTACTGATGAGAATGCTGCTCGCCTGCAGTCAACATGTCGTGGCATATTAATGCCGGAGCTACCTACGGAAAAGTTTAATGAAATGGTAGATAAGGTAATACGCCTCAATCAGGAGTTCATACCACCATACGAAAGTGGCGCAACGCTCTACGTTCGTCCATTGCTCATCGGTACATCAGCACAGGTAGGCGTACACCCAGCTACAGAGTACCTCTTCCTCATTTTTGTTACTCCAGTAGGACCATACTTCAAGGGTGGTTTCTTTGCAAACCCATACGTCATCATACGTGATCACGACCGTTCGGCTCCGCTTGGTACAGGTATATATAAGGTTGGTGGCAACTACGCTGCTTCACTGCAGGCTAACCAGAAGGCTCACGAATTGGGTTACGCTTGTGAGTTCTACCTTGACGCAAAGGAGAAGAAATACATCGATGAGGCTGGTGCTGCTAACTTCTTTGGCATTAAGAACAATACGTACATCACTCCTAAGTCAACCAGCATACTGCCCTCTATCACCAACAAGTCATTGATGCAGTTGGCTGAAGACCTCGGCATGAAGGTGGAGCGTCGTCAGATACCTGAGGAAGAGCTCGAGACCTTCGAAGAGGCAGGTGCTTGTGGTACAGCAGCCGTTATATCTCCGATATCAAAGATTGTGGACATCGAGACAGGCAAGGAGTATAACTTTGGCGATAAGCCAGGTCCTTGGTCAGAGAAACTGTTTACCAAACTGCGCGATATACAGTATGGCATAGAGCCTGACACTCATAACTGGACACGCGTGGTAATAGACTAATAGATGGGTAAAGGAAAACTCGCAAAGTTTGCTGATATGGAACGCTATGATAATGTGTTCCAGTATCCATATAGTGTTGTCGATAACGTGCCTTTCGAAATGAAGGGCTGTTGGCGACAACACTATTTTCATAACGACAACCCTATAGTGCTGGAACTGGGCTGTGGCAAGGGAGAATATACTGTAGAGTTAGCAAAACTCTATCCAGATGTTAACTTCATAGGAGTTGATATAAAGGGTGCCAGAATGTGGACGGGTGCTACAGAGGCCCTAAAGGAAGGCCTGAAGAATGTGGCATTTCTGCGTACCAACATCGAGATAATCGATCGTTTCTTTGCCGAAGACGAGGTGCAGGAGATATGGCTTACCTTTAGCGACCCACAGATGAAAAATCCTCGTAAGCGTCTCACCTCAACATATTTCCTGGAGCGCTACCGCAGGTTTATCGTTGATGGAGGTATCATACACCTCAAGACAGACTCCAACTTCCTTTTTACATATACCTCGTATGTGGTTGACGGAAATGGGTTGCCCCTCTTGTTGAGGACATCAGACCTTTATCATGACAGCAGCATTGACGATGATACCAAGAAGATACTCTCCATACAGACCTACTACGAGTCAATGTGGATAGAACGGGGGCTCAACATAAAGTACCAGAAGTTTAGACTACCGCGCAAGGCAGAATTGAAAGAGCCTGACGTGGAGATAGAATTTGACGACTACCGTTCATACCATCGAGATAGGCGTACACCCAAAAAGTCTGGAGTGTAGAGTAATGGAAGAAAAAAAAAGCTACAAAGCAGATTTGGAACATAGGCGACCTATGTTTCTTGTGGCATCATTTATAGGTGTCACATTGCTTTTTGTGGCAGTGCTCTTTATCCCGTATAGGAATCTGGCTGACATGCTCGATGAGGCTTTTGATGACTATGCGATGGACCTTGACCTAAAACCTGAAAAGGACGATATGATATCTGCAGCCCTTCCACAACAGAAAGAACAACCTAAGGTTGCAGAGAAACTCAACAAGGTAGAGGAAACAACAGAGCCTATGATGGAAGAACTTACACCACCAGTCCCTCAGGAAAAACAGGAAGATGTGGAGGAGACGAAAGAAGAGCCCCCCATAAACCTCGATGAAGATAATGAGGAGGTACTGAAGATAGTGGAGGAGCTGCCACAGTATCCTGGTGGAATGGTGGAATTTATGAAGTGGCTCACCGCTACGCTGAAGTATCCGGATCAGGCTCTGAAAAGAAGGATACAGGGTAAGGTAATCGTAAGTTTCATAGTAAACAAGGATGGCACGCTCTCAGACATCAAACTCGCCAAGAGTGTCAACAAGCTCCTTGATGATGAGGCACTGCGCGTAGCACGTATGATGCCAAACTGGAAACCAGGCATAGACAAAGGCAAACCCTGTCGTACAATGATAGCTGTCCCCATAGTCTTTGAGATATAATATTTTTCTCGTGACTGCGTTAGTTTTTATAGTGGATATAGTGACTATAGTACCAATAGTGGCTATAGTTCCTATAGTATAAAGGATGAAAAGGATTTATTACATAGTGTTGCTTGCCAGCTTGGCGATGACGGGGTGGGCTGAAGATAGTCAGAGGGTGATGACCTTTCTGAAGATTCCGACGAGTGCCCATGCCTCAGCCTTGGGTGGCGACAATATCTCTATTATAGAAGATGATGCCACGCTTGCATTATCCAATCCCGCTTTGCTCGCCTCTGTGTCACACAAAACAGTTTCGCTCGGTTATATGAATTATATGAGCGGAGTGAATATGGGGACAGCTGGCTATACACATGTGGTAAACGATAAAACTACTGTCGGAGGCTCTATACAATACATTAACTACGGTCAACTGAAGCAGCGTGATATCAACAACAACGATCTCGGCAACTTCTCACCGATGGACATCGTCTTTGAGCCCATGCTGTCATATACTCTCGCAAAGAATCTTGTTGGTGGAGTGGGAGGAAAGTTTATATACTCCAAGTTAGGCGACTACACCAGCACAGCAGCCGCTATCGATTTGGGATTGAACTACTATGACTCTGATATAGACTTTTCCGCTTCTATTGCGTTGAAAAATCTTGGAGGTCAGCTGTCAGCATATAATGATGAGTATGAAAACCTGCCAACAGATGTCATGCTTGGTGTTACCAAGGGGCTTGGTGAGACTATGCCATTCCGTATATCGTTAACGATGAGCGATTTGGGTCATTGGAATTATTCTTTCCTTCAACATGCTTGCATAGGTGTTGACCTATTACTCACACCACAGTTTTATATAGCAGGAGGATACAATCTGCGTAGGGCACACGAGATGAAAGTAAGCGATGGTTCGGACGGAGAGTCTTCACATGGTGCCGGACTCAGTGTCGGAGCCGGACTGAGTCTTGAGCGTTTCAACCTCGATGTGTCATACGGCAAGTATCATGTTTCATCTTCAAGTCTGATGGTCAACTTAGGCATTAAACTATAAACAAACAATATGATTGAGAAAATCAATGTTTACATAGAAAATCTCCCGTTGGAGGTGGAGCCGAGCGGATTGTATAGCCCCATACGCTATGTGCTCTCTTTGGGTGGTAAGAGGATACGCCCCGCTCTTATGATGATGGCCTACGAGATGTGGCAGGAGAATGGAGAAGACGTGCTCCCTCAAGCTGTGGCTCTTGAGACATATCATAACTTCACGTTGTTGCATGACGACGTGATGGACAATGCTGATGTACGCAGAGGAAAACCCACTGTTCACAAGAAGTGGAATGAGAATACAGCTATACTTTCAGGCGACAACATGCTTGTACTCGCCTTTAAGTGGATGCAGGGGATAACGGGAACTGCTAAGAAATGGAGTGCCGAAACCATCGCTGATGTGCTGAGGGTATTCACCCAGACCGCTATCGAGATAAATGAGGGACAGCAATATGACGTTGATTTCGAAACCCGTAATGATGTGACAGAGGCTGAATATCTTGAAATGATACGCCTCAAGACCAGCGTACTGCTCGCATGTGCAGTAAAGATAGGTGCTATACTTGCAGGTGCTCCCAAGGAAGATGTGGATAATCTCTACAAGTTTGGTGAGGCTATGGGACTTGCCTTCCAACTTCAGGATGATTACCTCGATGTGTATGGCGACCCCAAGGTCTTTGGAAAGGAGATAGGTGGCGACATCACATCAAACAAAAAGACCTATATGCTCATCAATGCTTTGCTCAAGGCTGAGGGCGATGATAAGGCAGAACTGGAACGTTGGATATCAGCCAGTGACTTCAATCGTGAGGAGAAAATCAAGGCTGTCACTACGCTCTACAACAAACTTGGCATCGATCTCATGGCTAAGGCTAAAATGGATGATTACTACCAACAGGCCCTCCAAGCTATGGCTAAGGTGAATGTGCATGATGAAAAGAAGGCTCCACTCCTTGCCTATGCCGCCAAGATGATGAAAAGAGAAAAATAACGTTTATCATTCAACTTCCAACTATCAACTTTATAGACACACATACACACATTGACGGCGAGGAGTTTAAGGATGACCTCGAACTCGTCATACAGCGCGCCAAAGAAACTGGTGCCCTGATGCTTTTCGTACCAGGTGTCAATGTAGGCTCTGTGGAGACAATAAAGAAGGTATGCAAACAATACCAAGGATACTGCCGTGGTATGCTTGGGCTTCATCCGGAGGATGTCAAGGAGAACTGGGAAGAACAGTTGACTGTAATACGTAAACACATAGATAGCCTTTCCCCCATAGCTATAGGAGAAGTGGGACTTGACTTTTATTGGTCAAGAGAGTTTGAGAAGGAACAGTTGATGGCTTTTGAGCAACAGGTGGAGTGGGCTGCAGAGTTTGGATTGCCACTCATGATACACTGCCGCAAGGCACAGAATGAGATGGTAAAGATATTGCGCAAGTATGATGGCAGACTGCATGGTGGTGTATTTCACTGTTTTACAGGTAACGAATATGAAGCACAGGAACTCCTAAACTTCCCTGGCTTCTCTCTTGGCGTAGGCGGTGTGTTGACTTTCAAAAAGAGCAACCTTCCACAGACACTTGCTGCCACAGTACCACTGGAACGTGTAGTACTCGAGACCGATGCACCATATATGGCACCAGTACCTCATCGTGGTGAGAGAAACGAAAGCTGTTTTATACCACATATTATAAATAAATTGGCAGAAGTCTATGGCAAGACTCCTGATGAGATAGCCGACATCACGACAAACAATGTAAAAAGGATATTTCCTCTCGCATTTGTGTCAACAAGATGAGAAAAGTCAATTACATAGTAGCCATTATAGCAACCATACTTCTCATAGCGTGTAATGCTGACACCTACGAGAAGAAGGGTGACAAGTCTCTTGCCCTGGGCGAATATTATCTTGCGGCTGATTACTACAAGCAGGCTTATGCACGCACCCCTAATACGGAGCGCATAAAACGTGGCGAGAGAGCCCTGAAGATGGCAAAATGTTATGAGCGTTTCAATAATGCGCAGAAGTCTGTCGGAGCATACCGCAATGCCATACGCTATAAGGTGGCAGATAATGATGCCATACTGCACTATGCCCGTCAGTTGCTTAAGGTAGGTGACTACAAGTCAGCCCTTAAGACTTTTACAGAGTTACAGGATTCTATGCCCAGTAACATATTGCTGAAGAATGGCGTGATATCAGCAACCAATGCTCCACTGTGGAAGAAACAAGGCTCAAACTTTACAGTAAAGAAGATGGACGTGTTTAATTCACGTCGTGATGACTATTCTCCTTGCCTGGGAGGTGAGGATAATGACTACCTGTATTTCACCTCTACCCGTAATGATGCCGAGGGTGACGACCTCAATGGTGTCACTGGTACAAAAAGTGCCGACATATTCTTTTCGCAAAAAGATGACAAGGGAAGATGGAGCAAGCCAGAGAGCGTCTCATCTGGGTTAAATACAGAGAATGACGAAGGAGCATGTTATATATCGCCCGATGGTAGCGAGATGTATCTTACCTTATGTGAAGAAGATGGTGACTATCCTCGCTATGCAAAGATTGTGAAGTCCAGCCGTAGTGATGCATCATGGGGTAAGCCACAGGATGTGGTCATCTCGCGCGACTCCCTCTCCACCTTTGCTCATCCAGCTGTATCGCCTGATGGCCAGTGGCTTTACTTTGTCAGTGACATGCCAGGAAGTAAGGGTGGTATGGATATATGGCGCTCTCGTATCACATCAGCAGGGTTGATGGGAGTGGAAAACCTTGGTGAACCCATCAATACGCCTGGCAATGAGATGTTTCCTACATTCCGTCCTAATGGCGACCTGTATTTCTCCTCCGATGGACATCCCGGCATGGGAGGCCTTGATATCTTTGTAGCCAAGATAGGTGATGATCACAAGTATCACGTAGAAAATCTCGGTTATCCGATGAATTCCTATGCCGACGATTTCGGAATGACCTTTGAAGGAGCCCACAATCGTGGTTTCTTCTCATCCAGTCGTAACGATGGCAGAGGTTATGACCATATCTATTCTTTCGAAAACCCAGAGATAGTACAGATAATCAAAGGATGGGTGTATGAGGTTGATGGCTACGAACTCAATGCAGCAGAAGTGCGACTTGTGGGCAGTGATGGCACCAACAAACGTCTGAGTGTAAAGAGTGATGGCTCTTTTGAACAGGTAGTAAAACCTGGTGTAGATTACATAATGCTTGCTACATGTAATGGTTTCCTTAACAAAAAAGAGGAAATCACAATACCCGAGACAGACAAGTCTGAAACCTACACTCTGCAGTTCCCTCTTTCAGGCATTTCTGCTCCAGTGTTGATTGACAATATTTTTTATGAGTTTAACAAAGCCACCTTGCTGAAATCAAGCCGGTCTGCCCTCGACTCACTTGTCATGCTGCTTAATGACAATCCGAATATCACCATCGAGTTAGGGGCACATACTGACTTCAAGGGTTCGGATGCTTACAATAAGACTTTGTCACAAAGACGTGCCGAAGAGGTAGTGAAATATCTCGTGAGCAAAGGCATAGCAGCTGACCGCCTGACTCCTGTAGGCTATGGCGAGGAGAAACCTAAGAAGATACGCAGAAAGGTAGCCGAGAACTATCCATGGCTCAAGGAAGGTGATGTGTTGACAGAAGATTTTATCACCAAACTCAAGCCCGAAGAACAGGAGACGGCTAATGCGCTCAACCGTCGAACGGAGTTTACCGTTCTGCGCACTACATACGACATGTTTGACGAAAAGGGCAACATCAAGAATCCGCCAAAGCCTCGCAAGCCAAAACTTGACGAACAGACAAATGAGGATACCTTCTTGTTTGATTTTTAATTTCCGCCAATGTCAGCAAAGCTACCAAATGATTTTATAGAATACACCAGACAATTGTTTGGTGAAGAGCGTTGGCAACGTTTTCTGGAGGTCTTTGGCAGACCAGCTCCTATCAGCATAAGGTTAAATCCATTAAAGACATCACCCGTAATCAGTCTTTTGGAACAAGAGGAGCATATACATTGTGAACCTGTTGCATGGTGTGATGGAGCATATTACCTTTCCGAACGTCCCAATTTTACACTTGATCCCTTGTTTCATGCAGGGGCTTACTATGTCCAAGAGGCATCGAGCATGTTTCTTGACCATATTGTCAGACAACTGACCTCTGCCAACCCTAAACTTCCAATTTCCAATTTTCAATTTTCAACGGTATTAGACCTTTGTGCAGCTCCAGGTGGTAAGTCCACACTACTGAGGGCAGCCTTGCCTCGCGATGCGTGGCTTTATTCCAATGAGCCCAATCACCATCGTGCCAACATACTTATGGAGAATATGCAGAAGCAAGGTTGTCCAAACGTTGTTGTGACAAACAACTATCCTCGTGACTATAGGAAATTTGGTATGATGTTTGACATGATACTTGCTGATGTGCCATGTTCAGGAGAGGGAATGTTTCGTAAGGATGAGAAAACAATAGGGGAGTGGTCAGTAGAAAATGTGATGAAGTGCCAGACCCAGCAACGTTCCATAATAGAGGATATATGGCCATGTCTGAATGATGGGGGGATACTGGTGTATTCTACATGCACATTCAATACCCGTGAAGATGAGGAAAATGTGCAGTGGATATTGGAAAATCTCGGAGCAGATATCATACCAATAGATATCAAACCCGAGTGGAATATTACAGGCTCTTTACTCAATGGTTTCAACCATCCTGTTTACCGATTTATACCAGGTATCACTAAGGGGGAAGGACTCTTTATGGCGGTACTAAGAAAGAAAGTTCAAGATGCTCCCCAAGTACCTCATGGCAAGAGAAATGAGCATTTGCTGAAAATCATGTCTGACACTCAGAAGCCGTCTCGTTCCAATAAAAGGGCACCGATGTCCCCTTCCCATGCAGAAGCTTTGTTTGTCGATACCCCAAAAGACAAGTTTCCAAGAGTAGAATTGAGCAAGGAAGATGCCTTGCGTTACCTACGTCATGAAGCCCTCGTGTTGCCTTCTGACACCCCTAAAGGATTTGTTGTTGTCACCTACATGGACCTTCCACTTGGTTTTGTGAAGAATATCGGCAGTCGTGCCAACAATCTTTATCCCAAGGAGTGGAAGATACGTAATCTGTAAGTCAAAGTTGTCTTACTCCTCTATATCGGTAATTTTAGAAATCGCCTTGACAAAATTATATGAGAGAGTTTCTGTCATTGCGATGTTAAGTCGGGTGGCAGTGCTGAAAGTACCAGTATCAAGAGCATTACATATGGCTTCATGGTACAGTTTGCTCGCTTTTGGGTAGGGCTTGACGTAAAAGGGAATCTCATCTGGTGACATCCCCCAGAAGTCTATGAGTATATTAGCTTCAAGGTTAGCTGTCTGCACCAGTCCTATCGTAGATAGCCATGAGGACAGTTTGGTAAAATCTATCTTGTCATGATTTTGCCTTATCATGCGCCCAAGTGATATTATACCCTCTACGCTTACATTGTCAGCAATCATCTCGTGGGCATTTGCCACTATAGTGTCGAGCAGCATCAGCGTCTCGTCCGATGTGTCAGGAGCGTTCATCTCTTCTTCGCGAACCTCCATAAGGTGTTTGTCAGACCAATGATTGAAGAGTGAGGCATTGACAAGAGGATATTCTCGTTGGAAAGTAAGCAGTCCGAGGTCACTCATACCCATTTTCTCTGCTCCCATCGCCACATATCCCGTCACTCCCAGCTTGTCAGCTGCTTTGCATAATACGCGCCATTTATATGGTGACATGGGTATGATGCCATGAGATGACTTGTCATGGTTAGTGTCAGAAGTCGTGCCAAAGGCGCCAACCTTGAGAAGTGTCGTGAGGTTATTTACTACTGATGAGTGCATTTGCTTTCTGTAGGTCTTCTGGTGTATCTATTCCTATTGTTTCAGTGTATGTCTCGCCCACCTTTATGCGATAGCCGTTCTCGAGCCATCGCAGCTGTTCCAGCGATTCTGCTATCTCCAATGGTGACTGAGGCAGGTTGGTCACCTCTCGCAGTACCTCTCTGCGATAGGCATACATGCCGATGTGCTTGAGATATGGAAATGCCGTTCCCCATGTTTCCTGTTCTTTTCCTCTGCAGAAGGGTATCACACTGCGACTGAAGTACATGGCAAATCCTCTGCGGTCCACAACTATCTTTGGTGAGTTGGGATTTTGTATCGCTGTGATGTCATCGCCAAATCGTATGCCGAGTGTAGCAATCTGTGTGTCATCATCATCGAAACAGTGACATATCTCCTCTATCTGTTCTGACTGTATGAATGGTTCGTCACCCTGTACGTTTATCACCACGTCATAGGTGCCGTCTGTCATCTCTATCTTTTCCATCGCCTCTTCTATGCGGTCAGTGCCCGACTTATGGTCAGTGCGTGTCATGACAACCTTTCCTCCCCATGATACGACATGGTCATATATGCGCTTGTCATCGGTAGCCACATAGGCATCCGTTATCTGTTTTGTCACTTGTTCATATACTCTCTGTATGACGGTCTTGTCACCTAGCTTTGCTAGGGGTTTGCCAGGAAAACGAGTTGAGGCATAGCGTGCAGGTATTATAGCTATGAATTTCATCTTTGATTTTGTGAGGATAGAGGATTGAAATTTATGAAATATAAAGTGCCAACAAAGGTAATAATAAAAGTTGATAGTAAGATGTTGATGAATGGAATAAAATATAATGATGTAGTTAAAATAACAAAAAAAGAGAAAATCTTTTGTCATTCTCAAAAAATAATTGTAATTTTGAAACGAATTAACTGTAAAAAGAATACGACTTTGAAACGACATATTTTCTTATACACAATATTATTCTCTGTTCTGGTGGTGAAAGCTCAGAAGATTTCGCTCGGCAGTTGTCACACTCATGACAATGGCGTCTATCAGGGCGAGATGTTAGGAGGCAAGCCTCATGGTAAAGGCGTTACACATTTTGCTAACGGCGACACCTTTGAGGGCGAGTATGAGAAGGGCAAGCGTCAGGGCTATGGCGTATATAGCTTTACTGACGGCGAGCGCTATGAAGGACAGTGGTTTCAGGACCAACAGCATGGCAAGGGAGTGTATTACTTTGCAAACAACAACAGATATGACGGATTGTGGTTCAGAGACTATCAGCAGGGACATGGTGTGATGTACTATCATAATGGTGACAAGTATGATGGCAACTGGTATCAGGACAAGCGTTCTGGTAAGGGCACATACACCTATATGGAGGGAGCCTATTATGATGGTGAATGGAAAAACGACATGAAGAATGGCAAAGGTACCTTTGACTGGGGCGATGGTTCACGTTATGAAGGTAACTGGGTCGATAACAATCGTTCTGGCAAAGGCACATTCACTTATTCCAGCGGCGACCAGTATGTGGGGCACTGGCTGAATGATGTGCAGCATGGCAAGGGCATATACAAGTTCAAGAACGGTGACGTTTACGAAGGCGATTATAAGGATGGAGAGCGCACAGGCGAGGGAGTGTTTAAATATGTCAATGGTGATAGGTACACAGGACACTTCTCTAATGGCGAGAAGGATGGTATGGGCATCTTTGTATGGAATAATGGTGACCAATATACAGGACAGTGGAAAGCCGATAAACAGAATGGCAAGGGTACACTCATGAAAAAGACTGGTGACCGTTATGATGGCTTATTCAAAAACGGGCAGTTAAATGGAGAGATTATCATACATTACTCCGATGGTAGCAAGTATAAAGGCACTTATCGTAACGGCAAACGTGAAGGCAAGGCGATAGAGGAAACTCGCGAGGGCAATCGTTTTGAGGGCACATACCACGACGATGAGCGCGATGGCGAGTTTGTAGAGAAGGACAAAACTGGACAAATCATAGACAAAGGTGTTTATGAAATGGGTGTCAGAGCTAAATAACGCCATACCGCCATACCTTAATATCGACATAACAAAAAAATATTAACCAATAAAAAAACTAAAGCATTATGATCGTTGACACATTAGACAATCTGAAGTATTATGTAGGCGTAAACCCTTTGTTCGCTGACGTGGTAAAATTTCTCGAGGAGAATGACCTGGCAAGTCTTGAGCCAGGCAAGCACGAGATAAAGGGTAAGGAACTATTCGTAAATATCATCAATCAGAAGGGCAAGATGCCTGATGAGGCTGTGATGGAGACTCATAAGAACATGCTTGACATCCAGATACCGATTGATGGTGAGGAGACATACGGATACCTGCCACTTGAGGATATCACCGTAGAGGCTGAGTACAATGCTGAGAAGGATGTGACGAAGTATCCAGAGCAGCCAAGCTCTACATATGTCACATGCCGTCCAGGTATGATGGCTATATTCTTCCCACAGGATGGACATACCCCTTGTATCTCTAACGAGGAGATGTTCAAGAAGGCAGTATTTAAGGTGAAGTGCTAATAACCCTTTAACTGATAATACTATGGCTGAAACGAAGAAAAAAACAAAGAAAACTGTCACTAAGAAGGTTGTGGCTCCCAAAGTGCCTGAGCATATCGGCATAGTGGCACGCGACCCTTGGCTGGAGCCATACGAGAATGCTATACGTGGCAGACACGATCATGCCATGTGGATGGCAGACCATCTCACTAATGGTGGTAAACAAAAGTTGTCCGACTTTGCTACGGGCTACCTGTACTATGGTCTTCACAAGACTGATAAGGGATGGGTGCTGAGAGAGTGGGCGCCAAATGCTACTGAGATATTCCTCATTGGCGACTTCAACGGCTGGAAAGAGCAGAAGAAGTATGCTATGAAGAAGCTCAAGAACGGGCAGGACTGGGAGATAAAACTTCCTCCTGCTGCCCTGAAGCATGGCGACCTGTTCAAACTCCTTGTAAAGTGGAACGGTGGTCAGGGCGAGCGTATTCCAGCATGGATACGCCGTGTGGTGCAGGATGATGAGACAAAGATATTCTCTGCTCAAGTTTGGGCACCCGAGAAGGAGTACAAATGGAAGAAGAAGACCTTCAAACCCCAGACCGCTCCTCTGCTTATCTATGAGTGCCACATTGGTATGGCACAGGATGCAGAGAAGGTTGGCACCTACAAGGAGTTTAAGGACAATGTACTGCCACGTGTCATAAAGGAAGGCTACAACTGCATCCAGATAATGGCTATACAGGAGCACCCTAACTATGGCTCCTTTGGTTATCATGTGAGCAATTTCTTTGCTGCGTCCAGCCGTTTTGGTACCCCTGAAGACCTCAAGGAACTCATCGATACCGCTCATCAGGCCGGACTTGCCGTCATCATGGACCTGGTACACTCTCATGCAGTGAAGAATGAGATAGAGGGTCTGGGCAATTTTTGTGGCGACCCTGACCAGTACTTCTATCCTGGCGACCGTCGGGAGCACAATCAGTGGGACTCTCTCTGTTTTGACTACGGCAAGGACCAGGTGATGCACTTCCTGTTGAGCAACTGTAAGTTTTGGTTGGACGAGTATCACTTCGACGGCTTCCGCTTTGACGGTGTCACCTCTATGCTGTACTACAATCATGGACTAGGTGTTGACTTCGGTGGTTACGGTGACTACTATAACGGTGGTCAGGATGACAATGCCATCTGTTACCTCACACTCGCCAACAAGGTGATACATGAGGTTAATAAGAATGCTATAACCATAGCCGAAGAGATGTCAGGTATGCCTGGTTTGGCAGCAAAAATAGAAGATGGCGGACTGGGCTTCAACTACCGTCTTGCCATGGGACTGCCTGACTACTGGATAAAGATGATCAAGGAGAAGAGCGACGAACAGTGGAATCCACGTGACATCTTCTGGGAGATGACCAATCGTCGTGCTGATGAGAAGACCATTTCCTATGCTGAGAGTCATGACCAGGCACTGGTGGGCGACAAGACTATCATCTTCCGTCTCATAGATGCCGATATGTACTGGCATTTCAAGAAGGGTGATGAGAATGAGACTGCCCGTCGAGGTATAGCTCTTCACAAGATGATACGTCTCGTAGTGTCAAGCACTATCAATGGTGGCTACCTTAACTTTATGGGCAATGAGTGGGGACATCCCGAGTGGATAGACTTCCCACGTGAGGGCAACGGGTGGAGCTGCAAGTATGCCCGCAGACAGTGGAACCTTGTTGACAACAAGGAATTATGTTATCACTGGCTGGGTGACTTCGACCAGAGGATGCTCGAGGTGATGAAGATGGTGCCAAAGTTCAATGAGACACCAGTGCAGGAGATATGGGTCAATGAGGGAGACCAGATTATGGCATTCATGCGTGGTGACCTCATCTATGTCTTCAATTTCTCACCCACACGCTCATACACAGACTATGGCTTCCTTGTACCCGTTGGCTCGTATGATGTGGTGCTCAATACCGACTCAAAGGAGTTTGGCGGTAATGGTTTTGCTGATGATAGCATCACCCATCTCACCAATTACGATGAGATGTATGTACAAGACAAGAAGGAGTGGCTCAAACTATACATACCAGCACGTTCTGCTGTAGTGTTAAAGAAAAACTGAGAAGTCGTTCTTGATGAGATCCACTTCCACACCCATCGGGCATGCGTAAATTAAAGAGATGAAAAATAGTCGTAATGGCGCACATACTGCTATAAGTGCAGTGTGTGCTGCTCTTTTTGTAGTAATCACTTTCCTCTATTTCTATTCATTCCAAGGCGATATCATTGGAATGACGCAGTACTCGTGGTCCCATCATGAGACATCCTACGACCGCCTTACGGGGGGAGTGATATTTACCGCATTAGCCCTTTTAATAAAAATTATTACCTCCGCGATACTGTCCTTTCCTACTCGAGTGCAGGCTTTGTCATATTTTCCTGCGATGATGTTGAGTGGGGTAGTGACGAGCGGTACGGTTGATGATGATGGTCACGTGAGTATCTCATGGAAACTTATATGCCTTGCCATTGTGCTGCTTATGTTGTTTCCGGTTGTTGTCAGCCACTTGAATCGATACTACAGCTATAACAATCCCTTTCGAGGCACTCGCAGTTCTATTGTGGAGTGGAGAAACAATGTCATGATACTTCTCCTATCGGTGGTAGTGATGTATAGCATGGGCAATACCGACAGGACGCTGCATACACGTTTGGCTGTGGAACGATTGTGCCATGAGGGGAAGTATGATAAAGCCCTCGACTATGGCATCCCAAAGTATGACCATGACATGGCACTGACAATGTGGCGTGCTTATGCCCTGTCAAGGCAGTCATCATCGTTTGCCACCACCAATATGGGTGAGCATCTTTTCAACTATAACATAGGCAACAAGCAGTCCACGCTCCTGCCTCGTAGTAGCGGCGAGCCCCATGCCTTGTTACGTGATTGCTATCCGATATGGCAGTCATTGGGATTTGTTCCACGCAACATTGATGAGTCGCCTGTCAGCTATCTCCAGAGAGAACTGCGCAGGGGTACTGCACGGCCAGCGTCGAAAGATTATCTATTGTGTACCGCTTTGGTTAATAAGGACTTATGTACCTTTGTTGATCTCCTTTCACGCTATTATGACAGCAATCACGAACTCCCCAAACATTATGCTGAGGCAGTGATGATATACAAGTCCAGACATCGTGATGCCAACTCTCATAAGTCGCTCGACTCGCTGAAGGTAGGTGAGACTATCAAGGCTGATTACTACGATTTTCTTCAACTGTTACGTAGCAAAAAGCCGGTACAAGAAAAGCAGGCTGACATCAGGGATAACTATTTCGGCACATACTGGTACTACTACTATAAGCGATAGGCTTTTTTATTTTTGGCATGATTGTTGTAGTATGGGGATTTTGAAAAAATGTAACACTTTATAAACAACAAAACAATAATGAACAAAGAAGATTCAAATATGACGGATAACGAGAAGTTCAGCGAAAATACCGAGAATACGGAAAACACAGAGAACACTGAAAATACAGAGAATGCGGAGAATAATGATTCATCAGCATCCTCCGATACTTCTGAGTCTGTTGCCAAGGAAGAGGCGAAAGATCCCCTTGACATAGCGCTGACTGAGATAGAGGAACTCAAGAAGCAGGCACTCTACAAGCAGGCTGAGTTTGATAACTTCCGTAAGCGTACCCTCAAGGAGAAGGCGGACCTCATACTACAAGGCGGGGAAAAGACCATCACTGCCATTCTGCCAGTGCTTGACGACTTTGAGCGTGCCCTTGCCGACAACAGCGACGATGCCGATGCAATACGTGAGGGTATGAAACTTATCTATCAGAAATTCCAAAAGACGCTTGAAACTCTTGGCGTGAAGAAAATAGACACAGACAATGCGGACTTCAATGTGGACTACCACGAGTCAATAGCCCTCGTGCCAGGTATGGGCGAAGACAAGAAGGGTAAGGTCATAGACTGCGTGCAGACAGGCTATACGCTCAATGACAAGGTCATACGCTTTGCCAAAGTCGCAGTGGGACAGTGATGGGGGGAGAATTAGATTATAGATTGTAGATTGTAGATTAGATTGATTAAGGGAGGAGAATTATAATATATGGCAAAAAGAGATTACTACGAGGTACTTGGCGTTGATAAGAAAGCCAGTGCAGCAGACATAAAGAAGGCTTACCGTAAGATAGCTATAAAATATCATCCTGACCGTCAGGGTGACAAGAGCGATGCCGAAAAGAAAGAGGCTGAGGAGAAGTTCAAGGAAGCAGCAGAGGCATACGCCGTGCTTTCCGACGAGCAGAAGCGACAGCAGTACGATCAGTTTGGTTTCAATGGTCCTAACATGGGTGGCGGCTTCGGTGGATTCGGAGGCGGTGGTGGCTTCTCCATGGACGATATCTTCGATATGTTTGGCGATGTATTCGGCGGACGCGGCGGCTTCGGAGGTGGCTTCGGCGGTTTTGGCGGAGGCAGCAGAGGTCAGCAGATACACCGAGGCAGTGACCTGCGACTCAAGGTACGCCTAAATCTCAAGGAGGTGGCAACAGGCGTCACCAAGAAGTTTAAGGTGCGCAAGGATGTGCAGTGCTCACTCTGTCACGGCACGGGTGGCGAGGGCGTAGAGACATGTTCTACATGTCACGGCTCGGGTGTTGTCATCAAGCAACAGCAGAGCATCTTTGGCATGATGCAGACCCAGAGCGTCTGTCCTTCCTGTGGCGGTGAGGGCAAGACCATCAAGAAGAAATGCCCACGATGCAACGGTGAGGGAGTAGAACGTGGTGAAGAGGTCGTCGAAATAAACATCCCCGCAGGAGTGCAGGATGGTATGGTTGTCAATGCTCCTGGCAAGGGCAATGCCGGAAGGCGCAACGGTCAGCCAGGCGACATAAAGGTGTTTATCGAAGAGGAATCTAACGATACGTTTATACGTGATGGCAAGGACCTCATATACAACCTGCTGCTTGACTTCCCTACTGCAGCACTCGGAGGCGACGTCAACATACCAACCATAGAGGGTGGACAACTGAAACTCAAGATAGAGTCTGGCACGCAACCTGGCAAGACACTGCGCCTGCGTGGCAAGGGACTGCCCAGCGTGCAGGGCTACGGATACGGCAATGGCGATATACTCGTAAATATCTCCGTATATGTGCCACGTGCACTCTCCAAGGATGAGAAGTCTGCACTGGAGCAGATGAAGGGTTCTGAGAACTTCAAGCCCGACACTACCACCAAGAGCAACCTGTTCAATCGATTCCGTAGCATGTTCTCTTAATTTTGAAGAGTTATGTGGAGTTAAGAGACAATGAATTATCCAGAAACATTAGAATATCTGTACAACGCTGCGCCTGCCTTTGAGAAGGTGGGCGCTGATGCATATAAGGAAGGCTTGAGCAACACGCTGGCACTTGATAAACATTTTCATCATCCCCATCATAACTTCAAAACTGTCCATGTGGCAGGAACAAACGGCAAGGGTAGCACTTCGCACATGATTGCTGCCATACTGCAGCGACAGGGGTATAGGGTAGGGCTATATACCTCGCCGCATCTGGTCGATTTCAATGAGCGCATCAGGGTCAACGGCATCTCTATAAGCCATGACTACGTCATAAGGTTTGTGGAGGAGGAGAGGGACTTCTTTGAGCCTCTGCAGCCATCGTTCTTCGAACTCACCACGGCACTGGCGTTTAAGTACTTTGCCGATGAGCACGTCGATTATGCTGTCATAGAGGTAGGACTGGGTGGCAGACTGGACTGTACCAATATCATCACTCCCTGTCTCAGCATCATCACCAATATCTCTTTCGACCACACCGCCTTTCTTGGTAATACACTCTCCGCTATAGCCCGTGAGAAGGCTGGTATCATAAAGCATGGAGTGCCCGTTGTCATTGGCGAATACACTGATGAGACACTACCCGTATTCTCGCAGGTGGCTGAGGAGAAGCATGCTCCTATCACCTTTGCACAGGATGAGGATATCACCTCTATGCCACACTGTCAGCTCCAGGGGTACTGTCAGGAGCACAATGTCAGGACCGTTCTTGTTGCTGCCTCTATCCTCGCCGAGCAGGGTGTCATCACAGATACCTCATGCATAGACTATGGTATCAGCCATGTGTGTGACCTCACTCATCTCCGTGGACGTTGGGAGACTGTTTCCACCTCTCCTCTCGTGATATGCGATACGGGGCATAACCTTGCAGGGTGGGAGATACTGTCCCGTCAGATTGCCGACCGCTTCAAGACCCTTCAGGAGGATAACGCTGCAACCGCTGTCACACTGCGTATAGTATTCGGAATGGTTGACGACAAAGATATCGACCATGTGCTCCGTCTGCTGCCTCCCTTTGCTACCTATTACTTCACCCAGGCTTCCACCCATCGTGCCATCCCCGTCGATACCCTGATGGCGAAGGCATCAGACGCTGGACTTCATGGAACTCCCTTTTCTACCGTGGCTGAGGCATATCATGCTGCACTGTCCCAATCGTCACCCTCAGACCTCATTTTCGTTGGTGGCAGCAGCTATGTCGTCGCCGATTTCCTTACCTTACTCTCACCCCTCGCATAATTCCTTACCTTACTCTCACCCCTTGTATAATTCCTTACTCTCACCCCCTTGCATAGCTTAAGTTAACGCTCCCGCTGACGTTCCATTTGTTATATGCAAAGGTACTACTTTTTGTTTATTTGTGCAAGAAAATCGTAGTTTTTAACATTAGAGAGAGGTGCATATCAGAAAGGCATAGAGTTAGCCTTGCAAACCCTATGCTTTAAGGCTGCAAACCCTATGCTTTTCCACTGCAAACTCTATGCTTTGGCAGCGCAAAAACAATGATAAAAAACACCAAGGTGTTTTTGAGATATAACTATTTGATACATAGTGAGATACTAATATTCGCTGTGTTAGTGTAAAATTTATTCATTTAGCATCGAAATTGCACAAAAAGCACCAAATGTGCATCTTAGTTTTTAACATTTGAGAGGTTCACGATGTCGCAAATGTCGCAAATGTTGCACATCGTCGTACGTGCACGTATAGGTTATTATATATATAATATTAATATCTCTTTTCCTTTAATGGTTTCTCTCTTCTTTTTGATTTGAGGTTTGAGGTTTGAGGTTTAAGGTTTAAGTATATTCTCTCATCTGTAATCTATAATCTATAATCAGTTCGTGTCAGAAAGTTTGCGACAAATGCGACAAATGCGACAAATGCGACAAATGTGACATTTGTGACAATCTATTGTCGATATATGTCTTACGGAATCTGTGGCTCAATGGAGAATGTGCCGAGCAGGTGACGGTATCCTCGCTTATTTATAATGTACGCCTTATAGTGTCCTGCAGGCAGGTTGTCGGTCTTTATTGCTCCGTCTCTTACTATTACCGAGGTGAAATTATTTCCCATGATGGTGGAGATGATGACGAGAGTACCGTCGGGTTGTTGACAGTTGACAGTTGAGAGTTGAGAGTTGACAGTTAGTGGTTGAAGATCCTGAACTGCGAACTGTGAACTGTGCACTGCGAACTGAGGAGTGTCTCCGTACTCTCGTACCGTCTTTCCGCTTTGTGCATCAGTGACGGCGAAGTAGCGTATGTGCTCCGTCTTGCTATGCTGCACGTCAGGTGTGGTGAGGTTGGCAGCGAGGAGGTTCTCGCCCTTGCTCACATCGACGGGGTAGGTGTCAGAGCCGAAGAGATGGTATTTGGGGGTTTGAGGTTTGAGGTTTGAGGTTTGAGGTTTGAGGTTTGAGGTTTGAGATTTGAGATTTGAGGTTTGAGATTTGACAACTGTGAACTGTGAACTGTGAACTGTGAACTGTGAACTGTGCACTGTGCACTGTGAACTGATTGCGGGGTAGGGTGCAAAGGTCTCGGCATAGTAGTCGTATATGCCCTTGGTATTGTCAGTAAAGAACTTGGAACGGAACATGCAGTTGCCCATGCCGTACTGTCGCAGAACGTGTAGTTCGCGAGTGATATCGGTGAGTGCCCAGTTCTTTTCCCTTGGGTGCATGAAGTATATGCCCAGTCCTGGTGCTACGATCTTGCCTGCTGAGCGTTCCTGCCAGTCTATGGCAAAGGGATAGAAATTCTCATCCTTGAAGTACATCATAGGATATATGGCATCCATGAGTCCCTCCTTCATCCACAGTGCTGCGTCCTGACACACCACGTTGCGTGCATTCCAGCCATGTGACCACTGTCGTCGTGTGTCGCTGTATTTTCCTACAGGCGACGAGGAGAGTTGTATCCACGGTTTGTGACGCTTCACCCTGTCGGATATGGTGCGTACTATCCTCGTTATGTTACTGCGTGCAGCATCCTTGTTGGATATCTTGCCCCACGTATCGGGGTAGCGTATATAGTCGAGGTGTATGCCGTCTATATCATAGCGTAGCGCAAGGTCTTCGCAGAAGCGTGCGAGATAGTCTGTCGTGCCACTTACCTCGGGGTTCATAAATCCCTCATCTCCAATCTTTTTTAGCAGATTTGGACAAGTTTTTCTTAAACTCTTGCAACCAGCGCCATTCCACTTGCCGACGGGTATCGTCACCACCCATGCATGTATCTCCATTCCGCGCTTATGACACTCCTCGATGGCAAATGCCAGAGCATCGTACCCAGGTGACTGTCCGGGTTTGCCACTGAGGCATCCGTCCCATGGCTCCATGTCCGATGGGAATATGGTGGTAGCACGCACGCGTGTCTGCAGCAAGACGGTGTTGATATTTGCCTCGCACAGACGGTCGAGGATGCTGCATAACTCCTGTTGCTGACGCTTCATGGCGAGAGGGGTATTGGCATAGGTGTGAGGCCAGTCTATGCCCCCTATGGTAGTGAGCCATACGGCACGCGTCTCATGAAGCGGTGAGGCGGTGGGTGACTGAGGGTATAACATTACGTTCTCTGCCCTCAATTGGCTGAGGGAGAGGGCTACAAGCAGGGTGATAAGATATTTTTTTTTCATTTCGGTTGCAAAGTTAGCATTAAAATTTGGTTAAACCAAATATTTTTCGTAACTTTGCAGAGATAAAATAATCAAATAAATCAACCCCTCGATAAATAACAAAATACAATGGTTACCTTCCTTGTTTCACTCATATTGCTCATATTCGGATACATATTCTACGGAAAGTTCGTAGAAAGGGTGTTCGGACCAGAAGACAAGCGCGTGGCTCCTGCTATACGCAAGGCTGACGGTGTGGACTATATCGCCATGCCGACGTGGAAGGTCTTTATGATACAGTTTCTTAACATCGCAGGTACAGGACCTATTTTTGGTGCCATCATGGGCATGTGGTTTGGTCCGTCAGCGTACCTATGGATAGTACTTGGCTGTATCTTTGCCGGCGCTACGCACGACTACCTCAGCGGTATGATAAGCATCAGGAAGGGTGGCATAGGACTGCCTGATATAGTAGGTCAGTACCTGGGCAAGAGCATGAGAAAGGTGATGCTGTGCTTTGCCGTGCTGCTGCTGGTGTTGGTGGGTGCCGTGTTTGTAAGCGCTCCGGCATCGCTTATCAACAACATGATAGTAGCAGAGGGAGGTTTTGACAATATGCTCCTGTGGATATGTGTCATCTTTGCCTACTACGTGATAGCAACGATGCTGCCTGTTGACAAGATAATAGGTAAGATATACCCCGTCTTTGCCGTTTCGCTCATCTTTATGGCGCTTGCCCTGATGGTGGTGCTGTTTATGAAATGGCCTACACTGCCTGAGGTATGGGACGGTCTGGACAATATGGGTCCACAGATAGGTATAGCCAATCCCGAACCCGTTTTCCCTGCACTGTTTATCACCATAGCATGTGGTGCCATCTCAGGTTTCCATGCTACGCAGAGTCCGCTCATGGCACGCTGTATGAAGTCGGAGAAACTGGGCAGACCGGTGTTCTACGGTTCGATGATTACTGAGGGTGTCGTAGCACTGATATGGGCAACGGTGAGCAGCTGGTTCTTCTATGCTGAGGGATGGCGCGAGGTGTGCTCGCCTGACGTTATAGCACAGTATATGGGACAGTCGGAGAAGACCATCACACAGTTTTTTGCTGCTCCCAAGGTGGTGATGACGGTATGTGAGGGATGGCTCGGACTCGCAGGTGGCATACTGGCGATACTCGGTGTCGTGGCTGCTCCCATCACGAGTGGTGACACAGCACTGCGTTCAGGACGACTGATAGTGGCTGATGCCATGCATGTGGACCAGAAACCAATACTGAAGCGACTCATGGTCAGCGCACCATTGTTTGCTGCTGCCATCGCCATATTGGTATGGCAAATGGACAATCCTGACTCATTTAATACTATATGGAAATACTTCGGATGGGCCAACCAGACACTCTCAGTGTTCACCCTGTGGGCTATAACGGTTTACCTGGCACTGAAACGTAAGTTCTACATCATCACATTGATACCAGCGATATTTATGACCAGTGTGTGTGCCATATTCCTCTGCGTAAGCAAGGATACCCTCGGCATGTCAGCGGAGTATGGCTATGCGATAGGTGTAGTGGTGGCAATAATATGCACGGTAAACTTCTTTGTATGGCACAGTAGGAAGTTTGTGACGGAGTTGAGAACCAATAAGTACGGAGAACGAATTCGATAATTAGGAATTAAGACTTAGAAATTAATAATAAAGATAGATTATGAGAAAAATGATTATGATGCTTGCCATGATGTTGGTGACGGTGGCAGCAAATGCACAGTTTGAGAAGGAAAAAACATTTATCGGTGCCTCAGTGACAGGTCTTGACCTTAGCTATAACGGTGCCAAGAAGTGGAACATCGGCATCGAGGGCCGTGTAGGTCAGTTTGTTACTGACAACTGGCTCGCTTTTGGTCAGATGGCATACCAGCACGTTGGTGCTTCAAAGACCAATGACTTCAAACTCGGTGTGGGTGGACGCTACTATATCCAGCAGAACGGTCTGTTCCTCGGTCTCAACGCCAACTATGTACATGAGACAAAGAACTACAACGACTTCATGCCAGCCATAGAGATTGGCTACGCTTTCTTTGTAAGTCGTTCGCTCACTATAGAGCCTGCCCTCTACTATGAGCAGAGCCTCAATGACCACTCTAACCGTTCGACGATAGGCGTAAAGGTAGGTCTGGGTATATACCTGCCTAAGAACAAGATACAGAACTCAGTCAAGGAGGCGTTTAAGTAGTTCACAGTTCATAGTTCACAGTTCACAGTTAATTTGAAATTGTCTTCATGTTGTCAGTAGAAGAACTTACCGATAGACTCATCGACCTGAGTTTTGCCGAGGATATAGGTGATGGCGATCATACCACCTTGTGTTGCATACCTGATGATGCAATGGGCAAGAGCCGTCTGATAGTAAAGGAGGACGGCATCCTGGCAGGTGTTGAGGTGGCAAAGGAAGTGTTCCGCCGTTTCGACCCTACTATGCAGGTTGAGGTGTTGATAAACGATGGTGCCGAGGTAAAGAAGGGTGACATTGCCATGATAGTAAGCGGCAAGGTGCAGAGCCTGTTGCAGACGGAGAGGCTGATGCTCAACATCATGCAACGCATGAGCGGCATAGCTACCATGACCCATAAGTACCAGCAGGCACTCATCGATGCAGGTACCAAGACACGTGTGCTCGACACCCGCAAGACGACGCCAGGCATGCGTATGCTGGAGAAGGAGGCAGTGAAGATAGGTGGAGGCATGAACCACCGTATCGGACTCTTTGACATGATACTTCTCAAGGACAACCATGTGGACTTTGCTGGTGGCATACATAATGCTATATCACGAGCTAAGGAATACTGCAAGGCTAAGGGCAAAAACCTGAAGATAGAGATAGAGGTGCGCAATTTCAAGGAACTGAAAGAGGCACTGGCAGAGAAACCTGACCGCATAATGTTTGACAACTTCACGCCCGAAGATACCGTCAAGGCAGTCAAGATGGTAAACCATCAGTGTGAGACCGAATCATCAGGCGGCATAACTTTTGAGACGATGATACCTTATGCTAAGGCAGGGGTGGACTATATATCATTCGGCGCACTGACGCATAGTGTCAAAGGACTCGACCTGTCGTTCAAAGCATGCTGAGGAGATACTATAGATTAAGTTTTGATTGAAAAAAAAATTGATAGTTAGGAGAGTAAAACGATGAAAATCCTTGTAACAGGTGCCAATGGTCAACTCGGCAACGAGATTCGCCTGAGAGCAAAAAGATCAAGTAACAAGTTTTTCTTTACCGATGTGGTGGAGCAGGCTGGGGTAGAGACTGTCATGCTCGATATTACTGACATCGATGCTGTGCGCAGCATGGTGAAGGAGAATGAAATAGATGTTATCGTTAACTGTGCCGCATACACCAATGTGGATAAGGCGGAAAGTGACGAGGCATTATGCCGTAAATTGAATGCTGAAGCCCCCAAACTCCTTGCTCAGGTGATGAAGGAAACTAAGGGACTGCTGATACAAATCAGTACCGACTACGTGTTTGGCGGTGACCCATACAACACCCCTTGTAATGAAAATATGAAGGGTACTCCAACTGGAGTGTATGGCAAGACGAAACTGGAGGGCGAGGAGAATATTATCGCCTCTGGCGTGAACTACGTTATCATACGTACAGCTTGGCTCTATTCTGAATTCGGAAAGAACTTCGTGAAGACCATGCTCAACCTCACGGCTACCAAGACATCACTCAAAGTGGTATTCGATCAATGTGGCACGCCAACCTATGCCGGCGACCTTGCAGAGGCTATTTCTCGCATACTCCTCGACTACAAGATAGAAACGGCAGAGGAGGGTGCTTCTACACGAGCAAAGAAATACTCTAAGAAGGGTATCTACAACTACAGTAACGAAGGCGTTTGCTCATGGTATGACTTTACCGTGAAGATAGCTGAGATTGCAGGTCATAAGGATTGCGACATCTACCCTTGCCACAGCAACGAGTTTCCTTCGCCTGTTAAGCGACCAGCTTATTCCGTACTGGACAAGACAAAGATAAAGGAAACATTCGACGTGCGCATACCACATTGGACTGTTTCCCTTAGGAAATGTATGAAGAAACTCAAAACTCCATTCTAAACAATGAACGTAATAACTACAGACATCAAGGATGTGCTCATCATAGAACCTCGAGTGTTTCAGGACGCTCGCGGCTATTTCTTTGAGTCATTCTCTCAGCGTGAGTTTGATGAAAAGGTAGCACCGATTCTTGGTCACACAATAAACTTTGTGCAAGACAACGAGTCAATGTCATCATACGGTGTGATGAGGGGACTGCATTTCCAACGTCCTCCTTTTGCCCAATCAAAATTGGTGCGTTGTGTGAGAGGTGCTGTGCTCGATGTGGTTGTTGACATCCGTAAGGACTCGCCCACGTATGGAAAGCACGTAGCTGTGGAATTGACGGAGGAGAACCATCGTCAGTTCTTTATTCCACGCGGTTTCGCCCACGGTTTTGCAGTACTTTCTGATACTGCGATTTTCCAGTATAAGTGTGATGAGTTCTATCACCCAGAAGCTGATGGCGGTATATCTATTCTTGATGACTCACTCGGCATAGACTGGAAGATACCATCAGACAAGGCTGTTCTTTCAGAGAAAGACACAAAACATGCCCTATTGAAGGATTTCGAAACACCGTTTGACATAAACGTCAGCCTTTACTGATTGTTCACCAAACGACTAAACGACAAATTCCATAAACGACCATACAATGAAGAATATAGTAATCACTGGTGGCGCAGGCTTTATAGGCAGCCATGTAGTACGCCTTTTCGTAAACAAATATCCTGAGTATAAAATCATCAACCTCGACAAACTCACCTACGCAGGTAACTTGGCGAACCTCAAGGACATAGAGGACAAGCCCAACTACAAGTTTGTGAAGATGGACATCTGCGACTTTGATGCCTTCTATAAGCTGATGCAGGATGAGAAGATAGATGGCATAATACACCTTGCAGCAGAGTCACACGTGGATCGTAGTATAAAAGACCCCTTTACCTTCGCCCGTACCAACGTGCTGGGCACCCTGTCACTCCTTCAGGCAGCCAAGCTGTATTGGGAGTCATTGCCAGAGAAGTATGAGGGCAAGCGT
>JAFXZF010000036.1 GCA_017541365.1 Prevotella sp. | reverse complement strand
GATTGAGCCACAGGATCGTGATAACCTGAGCCCTCGCTTCCGCATGATGGCTGCTGTGGATATGAAGACCACAGGCAGAAAGAAGGGACAGTGGTATGTTGCTGTTCCACCATTGTGCCGTGCATGGACAGGTCTTACTCCAGCCGACTATTTCGGCCGCTCTCTCGTTGAGCAGCTTCCAGAGGAGATAAAGGTGGGTGTCATCAACGTTGCAGTTGGCGGTGCAAGTATCGACCTCTTCGACGAGGACAAGACCACAGAGTATATCTCAAAGCAGGCTGACTGGTTCAAGAATTTCTGTAAGGAATATGACGATGCACCTATGCGCCGACTCATGGAGTGTGCAAAGGCAGCTAAGAAGGTTGGTGTCATCAAGGGTATCCTTCTTCATCAGGGATGTACCGACAACAACCAGAAGGACTGGCCTCAGCGCGTAAAGCTGGTTTATGACCGTATGCTCAAGGAACTCGACCTCAAGGCAGAGGAATGCCCATTGCTCGTTGGTGAGCTTATGACAGAGGAGGACGGCGGTTGCTGCTTCCACCATAATGCCATCATCGACAGAATACATGAGACTATCCCAACAGCATATCCAGTATCTTCACTCGGCTGTAAGGGCCGTCCTGACAAGCTCCACTTCACAGCAGAGGGCTATCGTGAGATTGGCCGCAGATATGCTAACGTGATGATGTCGCTTCTCAACAAGGAGTCATTCAAGGTGGCAAGCACAACGGTTCCTTGTCAGGAATATCCAAAGATTGACAAGGACGGTCGTGTGACATTCGGCGTAATGGCACCTGAGGCAAAGTATGTTGCTGCTGATATCTGTAGCAAGAAATACCCAATGATAAAGGATTCTACTGGTTTCTGGACAGTAACCACAAACCCACTCGTTTGCGGAAACCACTATTATTTCCTCACTATCGACGGCACTAACTACATCGACCCATCTTCAAAGGCTGTATATGGCTGTGGAAAGATGTGCGGTACTATCGATATTGACGTTGACATCAGAGACAACAAGACTCTCTTGGCTACAATGCACGGAGCTACAATGACTCCAGAGGAGATCGCCCTCTATCAGCCAAATGCAAGTGCAAAGCGCGGTCAGGTGCGTGAATGCCGCTACTGGTCTTCAGTAGAGAACCGCGAGCGCCGTTGCTTCGTTTATACTCCTGCAAGCTATGACAAGAACGTGAAGGCAAAGTATCCTGTTCTCTATTTACAGCATGGTATGGCAGAGAACGAGACAGGCTGGAGCACACAGGGTAAGATGCAGTATATCATGGACAACCTCATCTCTCAGGGCAAGGCAAAGGATATGATCGTGGTTATGGATAACGGTAACTGCGACTATGGCTTCGGCTCTAAGAAGGGCGAGACAATGCAGGAGTTCGGTGCTTCTTTCCAGAACGTACTCCTCACAGATATCATCCCATTCATCGACGGTAACTTCCGCACAAAGACCGACCGCTTGAACCGCGGTATGGCAGGCCTCTCATGGGGTGGCAAGCAGACTCTCGACATCACCACAGCCAACCTTGACAAGTTCGCTTACATCGGCACATTCAGCGGTGCTATCTTCGGTCTCGACCTCAAGACATACGCTAACGGCGTGTTCGCTGATGCAAACGCATTCAACAGCAAGGTGAAGTATTTCTTCATGGGCATGGGCTCTGAGGAGAACTTCGGTGCAGAGAAGATGACAAACGATCTGAAGGGAATGGGCATCAACGTGACTTACTTCCCATCACAGGGCACACATCACGAGTGGCTCACATGGAGAAGATGCTTCGCTGAGTTTGTGCAGCATATTTTCTAAAGGCCTAACCAAGCCTTCCCAAACGGGTAGTCCGATGTTGATAACATCGGAGTATGTGACCTGATGTTATATAGTATTGCCGCTCTAGTATTGCCGCTCATAGGTTTCCCAACGGATTTCCTGTGGGCGGCAATCACTTTATTAGAAATACTATATAAAAAACTCCCCCTTGGGGGGTTGGGGGGCTATAGGTCTTTTTTTCTCTTATTTTTTTGGTATTTTCCCCAAAAATATGTACCTTTGCAACTCAAATAAACTAAGAACATTTTTTTGTAACTTTATTATCCCGCATTTGCTCCTGCGGTTATAGTATAAAGAGCCTGTCTACTCTTGTACTATAAAAAAGTTTCCCCCTCGGGGGAATATGGGGGGCTAAAATTTAGAAATGAAGAAGAATCTCGAGACAATTTGTATTCATGGCGGATGGAAGGCTACCAAGGGTGAGCCTCAGCAGTTACCTATCTATCAGAGCACCACATTCAAGTATGACACAAGTGACCAGATGGCGCGTCTGTTCGACCTCAAGGACAGCGGTTATTTCTATACCCGTCTGGCTAACCCTACCAACGATGCTGTAGCAAAGAAGATTGCAGCCCTCGAAGGCGGTGTAGGTGCCGTTCTTACAAGCTCTGGTCAGGCAGCTAACTTCTACGCTATCTTCAACATCTGTGAGGCAGGTGACCATTTCATCACCTCAAACAACATCTATGGCGGTACATACAACCTCTTCGGCGTTACTCTGAAGAAGCTCGGCATAGAGTGTACCTTCATTGACCCAGACTGGGATGACGAGCGTATTGAGAAGGAGTTCCGTCCTAATACAAAGTGTTTCTTCGGCGAGACAATCTCAAACCCTGGCGGTAACGTATTCGATATAGAGCGATTCGCAAAGATGGCTCACAAGCATGGTGTACCTCTCGTTGTTGATAACACCTTTGCTACTCCAATCAACTGCCGCCCATTCGAGTGGGGCTGCGATATCGTTACCCACTCTACCACAAAGTACATGGACGGTCATGCTACTCAGGTAGGCGGTTGCGTGGTTGATTCAGGCAACTTCGACTGGGATGCACATAGCGACAAGTTCCCTGGCCTTACCACTCCTGACGAGTCATACCACGGACTGGTATATACCAAGGCATTCGGCAAGGCAGCTTACTGCACCAAGCTCGTAACACAGCTTATGCGTGACCTCGGCAGCATTCCTGCACCACAGAACTCATTCCTCCTGAACCTCGGTCTTGAGACTCTTGCCCTTCGTATGCGTCAGCATTGTGCTAATGCCCAGAAGGTGGCAGAATGGCTTGAGAAGAACGAGAAAGTGGGCTGGATAAACTATGCAGGACTGCCATCAAACAAGAACTATGCTCTTGCCCAGAAGTATATGCCAAACGGCACTTGCGGTGTTATCGCATTCGGTCTGAACGGTACTCGTGAGGAAGCAATCAAGTTCATGGATAACCTTGAGTTCATCTCTATCGTTACCCACGTGGCTGATGCCCGCACCTGCGTACTGCATCCTGCAAGCCACACACACCGTCAGCTATCAGAGGAGCAGTTGCGTGAG
>JAFXZF010000008.1 GCA_017541365.1 Prevotella sp. | reverse complement strand
TGTTATCCTGCTTGTCATTTTGGCCGGCGGAGTCGTTTACCTTTTCCTTTCGCTCAACGCAGAGAAAATGAACAGTCGCCAAATGCAGGAACTTGCAGAATTGGACAAGAAAGAGATGGAGAACGAGTATCGTGAGTTCTCAAACCAGTACAGTGAGATGATGACTAAGATCAACAATGATTCTATCATCGCGCAGCTCACTCAGGAACAGTTACGTACACAGCAGTTGCTCAAGGAACTTCAGCAGACGAAATCGCACGATGCGGCTGAGATTACACGTCTGAAGAAGGAACTCGCACAGGTACGCGCGGTACTCCGCGAGTATGTCATTCAGATTGACTCCCTCAACAGGCAGAATGAACGCCTTACGGCAGAGAATGCCCGTATAAACTCAGCCCTTGAGGAGTCAGCCCGTCAGAATGAGGCTCTCACATCAGAGAAAGCATCTCTTACTGAGAAGGTTGCCATTGCAGCACAGCTTGATGCTACAAACATTAGATTCATGCCTCTGAACAAGAAAGGCAAGGAAGAGAAGAAGGTCAGCAAGGCAAAGCAGTTGAGGGTTGACTTCTCAATATCACGAAACGTGACAGCCCAAAGCGGCATGAAGACTCTCTATGTCCGTATCATCACACCTACAGGCTCTGTCCTCTCCGCAGGTACTATCCCTTACGAGAACAAGCACATACAGTATTCTATCAAGAAATCGATAGAGTACAATGGCGAGGCTACTCCTGTAACTATGTTCTGGCACATCAAGGAGGTACACTCTGCCGGCACATATCAGGTGTCTATCTTCTGCGACGGTCAGATGATCGGCTCAAAGAGCTTTGCGGTAATGTAAAGACTTGATAATCTGGAATATCCGTGGAACCCAGAAAATCCGGGAACCCGGAAACCCCGGAAAATCCAGAATTATCTGAAGAGAAAAATATAAACATAAATGAAAAGATTTATAGCATTATGTGCTTCCGCGCTATGCCTTGTGCTGCCATTGGAAGCGCAAACGCTTTCGCTTGACTCTTGTCGGGCAATGGCTTTGCGCAACAATAAGCAAGTGGGCATTGCACGTGCCAAGCAACAGGCGGCAATTAATGTGCGTAAGTCTGCGCGCACCAAATACCTGCCCCACATTGATGTGGCGGGTGGATGGATGCTGTCAAGTCGGGAACTATCAATTCTCAACAGCGAACAGAAGGACAAGCTCTCAAATCTTGGAACAAATGCCATAGGCTCGGTTGATGTTTCTCACGTTTCCGACCTCATCACCTCTATGGTGCAGAAGGGAGTCCTCTCTCCTGCTGAGGCACAGCAGTACGGCCAGCTGATATCGGGCACCACTCAGCATTTTGCCGAATTAGGCAATAGCCTCGGCAATGAAATCAAGGACGCCTTCCGTACTGACACCCGCAGTATCATTGTCGGTAGCGTGGTGGTAAACCAGCCTGTCTTTATGGGCGGTGCCATTACGGCAGCTAACCGTATGGCTGATATCAGCGAGAAGATGGCTAACACCAGCATTGATGCCTCTGAGCAGAATGTACTCTACGACATTGACCAGACCTACTGGCTCGTTGTTTCCCTAAAGCAGAAACAGCGTCTGGCCGAGAGTTATCTTAACCTTGTCAAGAAACTTGACGAGGATGTCAACAAAATGATCAAGGAGGGCGTAGCAACACGTGCTGACGGTCTGAAAGTTGACGTCAAGGTCAACGAGGCTGAAATGACAAAGACTCAGGTGGATAACGGCTTGAGCCTTGCACGTATGCTTCTCTGCCAGTTGTGCGGCATCCAGATAAGCGACAGAGTGACTCTTGTTGACGAGACAAGAGACGATATCGCTGTTGCCTCTATGAACAGATACAACAAGGATATGGCAATGGAGAGCCGTCCTGAGCTGAAACTCCTCAATAATGCCGTGGAACTTAGCGAGCAGACAACAAACATAGCACGCGCCACTATGCTTCCGCAGGTTGCCATCACCGGTGGATATATGATTAGCAATCCTAACCTCTTTAATGGCTACGAGAAGAAATTCGGCGGTATGTGGAATATCGGAATAATGGTTCGAGTACCGGTTCTCGACTGGGGAGACGCAACCTACAAGGTTCGCGCAAGTAAGATAGCCACGAACATAGCACGCCTCACTCTTGACGAGGCACGAGAGAAAATCAATCTTCAGGTAAACCAGTGTGACTATCGCCTAAAAGAGGCTAACAAGAAACTTGCTACCGCTCAGAAGAATATACAAAGAGCAGAAGAAAACCTCAGATGCGCCAACATCGGCTTCAAGGAAGGGGTGATGGATGCAACAGAAGTGATGGCTGCACAGACAGCATGGCTTCAGGCAAAGACGCAGAAAATCGACGCCCAGATTGATGTATGCCTCGGCGAGGCTGCAATGAAGAAGGCGATAGGAATGAGGTGAAAGAAGGAGAGAGAATAAAGTAGAAAGTAAAGGGTAAAGTAAAGTACAATTATAGATATGAGTACAGAATCACAACATAAGAGTGTACTGTTCGGTGTGATAGCCTTCGCTGCTGTCATCATCATTGTAGGCATAATAGGTCTTTTCACAATCGACAACGAACAGGATTTCATTCAAGGTCAGGTTGACGTGGCAGAATACCGCGTGTCAAGCAAAGTACCGGGCCGTATCCTTGAGATACGTGTCAAGGAAGGTGATTACGTAAAGGTGGGCGATACCCTCGCAATCCTCGATGCACCAGAGGTAGAGGCTAAGAAGGTTCAGGCACAGAGCGCAGAGAATGCAGCAAGTGCCTTGAGCGATATGGCTAAGGCAGGTGCGCGTCAGGAGCAGATTCAGGGTGCCTTCGAACTCTGGCAGCAGGCTAAGGCCGGACTCGAGATTGCACAGAAGTCATATCAGCGTGTGCAGCGTCTCTTCGACGAGGGTGTGCTGAGCGAGCAGAAGCGCGATGAGGCATACGCCCAGTACAAGGCTTACGAGGCTCAGGAGAAGGCAGCAAAGAGCCAGTACGACATGGCTATGAACGGTGCCCGCTCTGAGGAGAAACGCGCCGCAGCCGCACAGGTAAACCGCGCCAAGGGTGCTATTCAGGAAGTGAACTCTTACATCCACGAGACCGTACAGGTGGCTCAGATGGAAGGTGAGGTTAGCAATATCTATCCAAAAGTGGGTGAGCTCGTAGGCACAGGAAGCCCTATCATGACAATCAGCATAATGTCTGACATGTGGGGAACATTCAACGTGCGCGAAGACCTGCTCAACGGTATGAAAGTCGGCGATAAGTTCAATGCCTTCGTGCCTGCATTCAACAAGGAACTGCAACTGCAGGTTTCAAGCATCAAGGATGAGGGCAGCTATGCCACATGGAAGGCAACCAAGAGCAATGGTCAGTATGACCTCAGGACATTCGAGGTTAAAGCCCGTCCTACGACCAAGTTCGAAGGACTGCGCCCTGGAATGTCGTTGGTGATTAAGAAATAGAAAGAACCAGCCCCTAACCCTCCCCGTAAATGGGAGGGAGTAATTGGTATTAATACTATAAAACATCCTTCCCTTTGGGAAGGCTTGGTTAGGCTTTTTTAATGTTCTGCAATTTATATAACGTCATATCTCGCGAGACACGCATAATATTCACGCAACCTATCTATCTGGTATGCATGATCGTAAT
>JAFXZF010000035.1 GCA_017541365.1 Prevotella sp. | reverse complement strand
GTGATACTACGCTCGTTGGCATAGTCGTCATAGTAATAGTGATCAGTACCGATGTCGAAGAAACGGTAACGCTTGAGATGTGTTATCTGGTGTATCTCAAAGTAAAGGCATATTGTTTTCATTGTTGTAAAAATATTAAGCCTAACCAAGCCTTCCCAAAGGGAAGGATGTTTTATTGTATTTATCCTTAATTGGTTTGGCTGGTTATTATTTTTTTGATTAGAAAATGTATCTACTCCCCCTTGAGGGGGTGAGGGGGGAGGAACCCTCCCTTTGGGAGGGACTGGGTGGGCTATTTTATAAAATTCGCAAGATATTCCTCGTTATTGAACCAGCCCTTGTCAAGCAACTGGTCGTAACATTGGCGAATGCGAAGTCCAACCTTCTCCCATGTGATGCCGGCAACCTCCTTGATGCCTTCTTCGGCAATATAGTCGTGGAGGCTCTCATTCATACAGAGAGAGTAGATGGCATCCGCCATAGCGTGGATATCCCAGTAATCTACCTTGATGACATTGGTAAGGATCTCACCGCATCCCGACTGCTTGGAGATGATACTTGGGCAACCACATTGCATAGCCTCAAGTGGGGCGATACCGAACGGCTCTGAAACCGAAGGCATAACGAAGACATCTGAATTCTTATAGCACTCATATACCTGCTTACCTCTCTGGAAACCAGGGAAATGGCATTTGTCGGCAATGCCGTATGCAGCAGCAAGTTCAATCATCGCATTCATCATATCACCTGAACCTGCAAAGCAGAAACGTATCTTGTCAGTACGCTGAAGCACGAGCTTTGCAGCCTCGATGAAGTACTCAGGACCTTTCTGCATGGTGATACGTCCAAGGTAAGTAACAACCTTCTCGTTAGGCTTCTTGTGAGGCACGATGTCGAGATACTCCTGTGAAAGAGGATAAACGGCATTGTGCATGGCAACGCACTTGCGTGGGTCCTGATGATATTGGTTGATGACTGTCTGACGTGTCAGTTCTGATACGCACATTATGCAGTCGGCATTATCCATTCCGTTCTTCTCGATGGAATATACCGTTGGGTTCACATTACCGCGTGAACGGTCGAAATCCGTTGCGTGTACGTGGATGCAGAGTGGTTTTCCGCTAACAATCTTGGCATGTACTCCGGCAGGATAGGTGAGCCAGTCGTGAGCGTGGATGATATCAAACTGCTCAGAGCGAGCCAGAACACCTGCGATGATAGAGAAATTGTTTATCTCGTCGTGCAGGTTGCCGGGATAGCCGCCGGCAAAGCCCATGCAGCCAAGGTCGTCCAATCCCTGCATGTAGTTGAAGTCTGCATAGATATGGTCGCGGAAACGATAGTAGTCTTCTGCCGTATGACCTACGATGCGGTCCTTGATATTATCATACTGAACATCGCGCCAAACGATTGGCACCTGACTCATGTTCACTATCTTGAGGAATTTCTCCTCTTCGCCCGTAGGCTTCGGCATACAGAAGGTGGTTTCAATGTCGCCCTGAAGACTGAGACCCTTGGTTATACCATAGGAGGCAACAGCAAGTCCACCGTATATCTTTGGAGGGAAT
>JAFXZF010000007.1 GCA_017541365.1 Prevotella sp. | reverse complement strand
CTACCCAAAACGAGTTCCAGTTTTGTTTGAAAACTCAAGCACCCGATTGTTTTTGGAAAACAGGCACTGATTTTTGGGAAACATACCCCTGATTTTTGGGAAACATTTGCCCCGTTTTCGGCATCTTATTCTGCATTTAGAACGTGCAGAACATGCACAAAAAATTAAGGGCAAGTACCTGTTTCCCAGATACTTGCCCTTTATGTAACTGATTTTCAGCATCTTTCGATTATTCCTCGACCGCTGCCTGCGCGGCGGCAAGGCGTGCGATAGGAACGCGGAATGGAGAGCAGGAAGCGTAGTTCATGCCTACACGGGCGCAGAACTTGACTGAGCTTGGCTCGCCGCCGTGCTCTCCGCAGATGCCTGTGCGCAGCGTAGGACGTACGGCACGGCCATTCTTCACAGCCATCTCGATGAGCTGACCTACACCCTCCTGGTCGAGTACCTGGAATGGGTCAACCTTGAGAATCTTCTTGTCGAGGTATGCGGGCAGGAAGCTTGCGATGTCGTCACGAGAGTAACCGTAGGTCATCTGCGTGAGGTCGTTGGTGCCGAATGAGAAGTATTCTGCCTCTTCGGCTATCTGGGCTGCTGTGAGTGCTGCACGTGGTATCTCAATCATCGTGCCAATCTCAAACTCGAGTGATACGCCTGTCTCAGCGAATACCTCCTCGGCGGTCTTCTTGATGATTTCCTTCTGCTGCTTGAGCTCAGCTACTGAACCAATGAGCGGAACCATGATTTCAGGATGCGGGTCAAAGCCTTCCTTCTTCAGCTGGCAGGCAGCACCAAGGATGGCGCGTGTCTGCATGGCAGTGATTTCTGGGAAGGTGATACCCAGACGGCAACCACGGTGACCCAGCATTGGGTTGTTCTCTGCCAGTGAGTTGACACGCTTCTGTATCTCTGCTATGCTTACACCCATCTCGTCTGCCATTGTCTGCTGACCTGCGAGGTCGTGTGGCACAAACTCATGGAGTGGGGGATCGAGCAGGCGGATGTTGACGTGCAGTCCGTCCATAGCCTTGAGGATGCCGTAGAAGTCCTTCTTCTGGTAAGGCAGCAACTTAGCGAGAGCCTTCTCGCGACCCTCAACAGAGTCAGCCAGAATCATCTCACGCATGGCGATAATTTTCTGGTCTTCGAAGAACATGTGCTCAGTACGTGTTAAGCCAATGCCCTTGGCACCAAACTCGCGTGCTATCTGTGCGTCCTTCGGTGTGTCGGCATTGGTGCGCACCTGCATCTTGGTGTATTTGTCGCAGAGGTCCATGAGCGCCTTGAAGTCGCCTGAGAGTTCTGCTGCCTTGGTCTTTATCTCGCCTGCATACACCTGACCAGTTGAACCATTGAGCGAGATGTAGTCGCCTTCTTTATATACCACGCCCTCTATCTCCACGGTCTTTGTCTTGTAGTCAACATTGATGGCGCCAGCACCTGATACGCAGCATTTGCCCATGCCGCGTGCCACAACGGCTGCATGCGATGTCATGCCTCCACGGGCAGTCAGTATACCCTCGGCGCAAGCCATGCCAGCAAGGTCTTCAGGTGAGGTCTCGATGCGTACCATCACTACCTTGTGACCGTTCTCTGCCCACTCCTGAGCATCATCGGCATGGAACACTATCTGTCCGCAGGCAGCACCAGGAGATGCTGGCAGACCCTGTGTTATCACCTTTGCCTTGGCAAGGGCGTCTTTGTCAAATACGGGGTGTAGCAGTTCGTCGAGCTTCTGTGGCTCACAACGCATGATGGCGGTCTTCTCGTCGATGAGGCCTTCCTTTACGAGGTCCATGGCAATCTTTACCATTGCAGTACCTGTGCGCTTGCCGTTACGTGTCTGCAGGAACCACAGCTTGCCCTCCTGGACGGTGAACTCCATATCCTGCATGTCGTGGTAGTGGTGCTCCAGTTTGTCCTGCAGGGCGTCAAGTTCTGCGTACAGCTCAGGCATAGCCTCTTCCATAGAAGGATATTTTGCTGCACGCTCCTCCTCTGAGATGCCTGCACGCTGAGCCCAGCGCTGTGAACCTATCTTGGTGATCTGCTGAGGGGTACGGATACCTGCCACAACGTCCTCACCCTGTGCGTTGATAAGGTACTCGCCATTGAAGAGGTTCTCACCATTACCGGCATCGCGAGAGAAGCAAACGCCTGTAGCGCTCGTATCGCCCATATTGCCGAATACCATCGCCATTACCGATACGGCAGTGCCCCATTCGTCAGGTATGCCTTCCATCTTACGATAGAGTATGGCACGCTCGTTCATCCATGAACGGAATACGGCGCAGATAGCGCCCCAGAGCTGTGTGATAGGGTCTTCGGGGAAGTCGCTGCCCGTTTGCTTCTTGATGGCATCCTTGAAGAGCTGCACGAGTTTCTTGAGCGACTCCACGCTGAGGTCCTTGTCGAGCTCTACACCCTGCTCAGCCTTCACCTCTTCTATAATCTTCTCGAATGGGTCTATGTCGGTCTTGTTTACGGGTTTCATGCCCAGCACCACGTCGCCGTACATCTGCACGAAGCGGCGGTATGAGTCATATACGAAGTGTGCATTGCCGGTCTTCTTTACCATGCCCTCTGCCACAGCATCGTTGAGGCCCAGGTTGAGGATGGTGTCCATCATGCCTGGCATTGATGCGCGTGCACCGGAACGCACGCTGACAAGCAGTGGGTTTTCTACAGAACCGAACTGGCACTTCATCAGTTCTTCTATATGCTTTACGGCAGCGTTGACCTCATCCTGCAGCAGTTCCACGATTTTCTCCTGTCCTACCTTATAATATTCATTACATGTATCGGTAGTGATGGTGAAACCTGGAGGCACGGGTACTCCAATAAGGTTCATCTCTGCAAGGTTGGCACCCTTGCCACCCAGCTGCTCACGCATCTGTGCATTACCCTCAGCCTGTCCGTTACCAAAGGTGTAAACTCTTTTCTGTGACATTGTTGTTTAAGTTGGTTTTTATATTATTGATTAGGTTTAATAGGTGGGGCTTCGCCGTGTTTTCCACGACCTGCAACTGCAAAGATACAAAAAATATCGGAAACGAGAACAAAAACGTAGATTTTTTTGCAAAAATATCGATTTATGGCAAAACAGTAAACCGTGAACAGCGAACTGTGAACTATTTTTCGTAACTTTGCACCAAATTTCAATATCCAATAAATGGTATTGTCTCTAACTCCTTTAACTCCTCTTAATTCCTAAAATTTTCAATTTTCAATTTGAAAAAAAAACTCTCCCTTTTACAGAATGTCGTTATAGAGGCAGTTGCCGCTGAGGGCAAGTGTCTCTTCCACATGGCTACAGCTTCCGAGCAACATCCCTCTCTCGTCGTTTTCGTGCCCTTCTGCGTGCCTGGCGATGTGGTGGATGTGCAGATCACCCGCAAGAAGCACTCCTTTGCCGAGGGCGAGGTGGTTCGCCTCGTCAAGCCCAGTCCCAGGCGTATCACTCCCCCGTGTCAGCATTTCGGCGTATGCGGAGGTTGTAAGTGGCAGAATATGCCCTACGAAGACCAACTCGCTTTCAAGCAGCAACAGGTGTTCGACCAGCTCACTCGTATAGGCAAGATAGAACTCCCAAAGTTCCTGCCCATCAAGGGTAGCGTGAAGACTTTCGAATATCGCAACAAACTTGACTTCGGATGCTGCAACAAACGTTGGTACACAAGGGAACAGCTGAGCCAACTGCCAGAGGGTGAAGGACTGAAGGAGCCAGGCATAGGCTTTCACATTACTGGTGCCTTCGACAAGATTCTGCCCATAGAGAAATGCTTGCTGATGGACGACTTGCATAATGATATACGCAACTCTATCTATCAGTACGCCTTGGAGCACGGTCTTTCGTTCTTCGACCTTCGCGGTCAGGTAGGTCTCCTGCGCGATATTATAATAAGGTGTAGCAACTCTGGTGAGTGGATGTTGCTGGTGCAGTTTGGACCAGTGGCCTCACCCCCTTCCCCTCCCCAAGAGGCGAGGGGAGAGGTGTCTCCCAAGCAGTTAAGAAAGGAGGCGCTGGAAAGGGAAATACGCGAGCAGAAGCATTTCGACAAGGATGCGGCGATGGCTCTCCTACAGTATGTTGCCGATAAGTTCCCACAGATTACCTCACTCATGTGGGTGTACAACCCTAAGTGCAACGATACCTTCGGCGACCTCGACGTACGCCTTTTCAAAGGCGACGATCATATATACCTTCACATGGAGGACCTGCGCTTCAAGGTACGTCCCAAGTCGTTCTACCAGACCAACACCGAGCAGGCGCAGCATCTATATGAGGTGGCACGCGACTTTGCCGGACTCACGGGTTCCGAACTCGTCTATGACCTCTACACCGGTACAGGCACCATAGCTAATTTCGTAGCCCGTCGTGCTAAGCAAGTCGTTGGTATAGAGTATGTTGAGGATGCCATAGAGGATGCTAAGATAAACTCGGAGGTCAATGGCATAAGCAACACCCTTTTCTATGCTGGCGACATGAAGGACATTCTCAAAGACGAGTTTATTGCAGAGCATGGTCAGCCAGATGTCATCATTACCGACCCGCCCCGTGCAGGCATGCATCCCGACGTAGTGAAGGTGATAATGAATGCCCACCCCCAGCGTATCGTCTATGTCAGTTGCAATCCTGCCACCCAGGCACGCGATCTGCAACTCCTTGACTCCGACTACAAGGTTAAGCGAGTGCAGCCAGTCGATATGTTCCCCCACACCCCCCATGTGGAGAATGTTGTCCTGCTCGAGGCGAGAATATCATAGCAGTAATCGCTTTCGTCTTCGTAGCAACGAAGTTGCGTTTCGTAGCGCAGCGTTTCGTTTTCGTACCCGCGCAGCGAGTTTAAAAGAAAAGTCCTCTCCACTTCAGTTGTGGGGAGGACTCCTTTTTTAAGGTTGGATTACTTTGCATTGTTTTGCAGTCTATGCTTCCGCATAAAACTCAGTGATGGGGGTATGTTCTACCATCCAAATCAAAACTTTCTTAATCATAATACTATCCCTTTCCTAATACTAATTTCTAACTAATCAAACTAACTAAACTAACTAAACTCTCGTCTCTATATTCCTTTTCGTTCTATATATGCTGTGCATTTATGCTTAAGCCTCAGCATAGAACTCAGTGATTGGGGTATGCTGTACCATCCAAACCAATACATTCTTAATCATAATGCAATCCTTTCTTTTTTTTAATTAATACTCTTTTACGTCGAAGAACTCTTTGTTTCTTTTGACGATGATAAACGAGTTCGCACGTGGTGATTAGTGAGTGTCTGCTGCAAGCAGGCTCACGGTGCTCTTGCAAATCACGAGTGCAAAGTTACGTCGAATTATGATATTGTGCAAGAAAAATTCAAACTGTGTGCGCACACAATGTAATATTATTGACGCAAATCAATACAACAAGTAATTATTAACGCATTTTTCACATTTGTTTAGAGGTTGTATTGTTTAACGTCAAGGGTAGGGTAGTGCTTTTCGTTTTCGTCTTCGTTTTCGTAGGCGCTTGCGCCGTTTCGTAGCAACAAGGTTGCGTTTCGTAGTCGCTTTGCGACTTTTAGAGCGGTAAACGGGGCTCGACATGCACATGATGAGGCTTTAGCCGAATAGCCCGCGACCGCAGGTTGTGGGTGAGAGTTTTTTGCTGAGCGGTAAACGGGGCTCGAACCCGCGACCTGCGGCTTGGGAAGCCGCTGCTCTACCAACTGAGCTATTACCGCATAAGAAAGGGGACCAAGTTGATCCCCTTTGAGGAGCCGATAACGAGACTCGAACTCGTGACCCACGCATTACGAATGCGTTGCTCTACCAACTGAGCCATATCGGCACTCTTGCTTATTGCGGATGCAAAATTAGCAAAACTTTTCCGATTATGCAAATAAAAAGCGTAAAAAAAAGGAATTGCACAAAAGTATGCCATCGCTTTGCAGCAGTGCGCCATCACTTAGCAAGAATAATCCTAAGCAAAATTTGGAGGTGGAGGAAATAATGTTTACCTTTGCAGCATGGTATAAGGATACCTAAAGGCACTACAAATAAAACCAACCTAAAAAAAACGACACAAATATGAAAAAGAGCATCAAGAAACTATTATGCTGCATGGCAGGGCTGATGCCCGTAATGGCAATGGGCGAGGTAAAACTTTTTCCTGAGAACGGAAGCGTGGGGGTGAATCCTGACACGCACCTTACCGTTACGCTGGACAGCGAGGTGAAGGTGGGCAAAAAGGGATGCATAAGGGTGTATGACAGCAAGACTGGGAAGCTGGTGGACAAACTGGACATGAGCATACCTGCCGGTCCGACGGAAAGGACTCCCGACGCACCGGGGGCTGACTACATAAAGACGCCATACAACTACAATACCGGCAACATAACCAACAGAAACACACGCTCGGGCACGCCTTCTGCCTATAACAAGCCTGACAAGAGAAACTACCAGCTGACCATAATAGGGGGATTTTCAGACGGATTCCACTTCTACCCCATCATAGCGAACGGAAACAAGGCTACGATATACTTGCATAACAACATGCTGGAGTATGGCAGGGAGTATTACGTGACGATAGACAAGGGGGTGATTGCCGGCTTCGACGGCGTGAAGGGCAAGAAGGCATGGACCTTCAAGACGAAAGAGAAGGCTCCCGACAGCGGACAGAGGGTGCTGACGGTGGCGAGTGACGGCTCAGGAGATTTCTCGACACTGCAGGGAGCAATGGACTTCATACCCGACCGCCTGGGCAGCGAGAGTGAGCGCAGAACGGTGAGGGTGAAGGCTGGCGACTATCAGGAACTGGTGTACTTCCGCAATAAAAACTACGTGACGATAGAGGGCGAGGGCAGAGAACAGACACTGGTGCACTACCCTAACAACGAGGTGTTTAACCCGCATCCTGCCGACATAAAGACAAACGAGGTGAGGGGCACCTTCCCATCAAGGAGGGCTGCCGTGGCTGCTGACAACTGCCAGCACATGATATTCAGGGATATCACATTCAAGACTGACTGCACGGGACAGGCTGAGGGATTCCTGCTGAACGGAGAGCATAACTACGCCGAGAACGTGGGGGTAATAGGTTCAGGAGATGCCCTGCAGGTGAATGGCAGCACATACTGGATGAACTGCTACATCTCTGGTCATGGCGACACGGTGCTGGGACGCGGACCATCATTCTTCAACCACTGTACGCTGGTGAGCCCAAGCACATTTATGTGGATAAGGAACGGCAGCGAGAATCACGGCAACGTGTTTGTGAGCTGTACCTTCAGGGGCACGAATAAGGATGCCGCGTTTCTGGCTAAGACATCGAGCAACAAAAACAAGAGCTACCCGCATCAGGAGGCGGTATTGCTGAACTGCACGCTGGAGAACGTGCCAGCGGCTGGATGGAGCCACGAGGAGGAGGCTCTGAAGACTGCCCACCTGTGGGAGTTTAACAGCGTTGGGGTGGACGGCAAGCCCATCGACACCTCAAAGCGCAATAAGTATTCAAGGCAACTGGATGCCGTAAAGGATGCCTCGCTGATAGGACGGTATGCTGATGCTAACTACGTATTAGGCTGGTAGCCCTACCTCTTAAGCTTGGCATAATAATCAGCAAGGGAGGCTTGGGAGATGCCATTCCTGACGAGATAGTCAAGCGACTCACGGGCTGGGCGCAGCTTGTCCTGCCTGAGATAGAGGGAGAAGGCGGAGAGCTGGTAGCTGACTATTTCGTCATCGTCGGAGAAGGGGTATTTCTTCTCTGCCTGGGGTTTCTCAATGGCTATTGCCTTCTCTATGTCGTCAGTGGCGGCAGGAATCATCTGCAAGCGGGTCTCCACCTCGCTACGCACGGCATAGGGCTCTGAAACATCCGGACAGACCTCTACGAAGCGGTTTGCCTGGTCGAAGGCATCGGTAAGGTGGTTGTCGTCGGGATTGGTGTATATCATTCCCATGAGGGCATGACGGTGAGTGGGCTCTATGGCGAGCACGCGCTCATAGTCCTGACGGGCAAAGGCGTAGCGCTTGAGATGGTGGTTTACGTAACCGCGATAGTAGAGGGCGGTAAGGTTATAAGGCATGATGGCGAGGGCTGCGTCGTAGGAGTCGAGTGCCTTGCCCCACTCTCCGAGGTCGATATGCAGGGCTGCCTTACGCATATAGAGCCTGACAGCCTTGGGGTGCTCCGTAATGAGCCCCTCAATCATGGAAAGAGAATCACGCAACTCACGTTGCGTCTGAGCCTGCAAGCCCACGGCAAACACGAGTTGCGTGATAAGATAATGAGTCTTTGCATAAAGGGGATGCCTATGCCTTCTTGATGTAGTCAACAATCCAGGCACCTACTTCCTTTGTGCCGTACTTTGCGCCGCCCTCTACCTGAATCTCAGGTGTGCGCACGTTCTGGTCGAGCGAAGCGTCCACAGCCTTGCGGATGAGCGCGCCCTCCTCCTTCAGGTCGAAGTACTCATAGAGCATTGCCACAGAGAGTATCTGCGCCAGAGGGTTGGCAATGTTCAGTCCCTTGCCCTGAGGCCATGAACCGTGGATAGGCTCGAACACTGGCGTAGAGCTGCCCGTAGAAGCTGATGGCAGCAAACCCATAGAACCCGTGATGCAAGAGCCCTCGTCGGTAAGTATGTCGCCGAAGGTGTTCTCCGTCACCATCACGTCAAAGAACTTAGGCTCCTGTATCATGCGCATCGCAGCATTATCTACATACATGAAGTCAGTCTCCACGTCAGGATACTGAGGAGCCAGCTCCTGTGCCACCTTACGCCACAGGCGTGATGAGGCAAGCACGTTTGCCTTATCGACAACGGTGAGGTGCTTCCTGCGCTGACGGGCATACTGGTAAGCCACCTTCAGAATGCGCTCCACTTCAGGGCGTGAGTAGTAGTTTGTGTCGAGAGCGTCCTCCACGCCGTCAGCGTTTACTGATGGCTCCTGCTTCTTGCCGAAGTACATGCCGCCAGTCAACTCACGTATGCAGATGAAGTCAGCACCCTTCACTATCTCGTCCTTGAGAGGTGACTTGTGCACCAGGCAGTCAAAGGTAGTCACAGGACGTATGTTGGCAAACAGTCCCAGCTTCTTGCGCATGGCGAGCAAGCCCTGCTCAGGGCGTACCTTAGCCGAAGGGTTGTTGTCAAACTTTGGGTCGCCCACCGATGCGAAGAGCACTGCATCAGCCTCCTCGCATATCTGGAAGGTCTCCTCTGGGAATGGGTCGCCCACCTCGTCGATGGCGTGAGCGCCGCAAAGAGCCTCCTTGTAACTTACCTCGTGGCCGAACTTCTCTGCTACGGCAGACATTACAGCCACACCCTGTTCCATGATTTCTGGTCCGATGCCGTCACCAGCCAGTACTGCAATCTTTAGTTTCATATCAATTATGAATTATGAATTGTGAATTATGAACTAAAAAAGGAGCTCCTCTCTGCGAGATGCTCCTTTTTGAAGTCGGGGTGACAGGACTCGAACCTGCGACAGCCTGGTCCCAAACCAGGAACGCTACCAACTGCGCTACACCCCGGATACACTTGTCTTTTTCAAATGCGGGTGCAAAGGTACAACTTTTTTTTGAAACCACCAAAACTTTTCCCCACTTTTTTGTTTGTCCTTAGAGATTATACTACGTGTTTTGACACAATGCGACATTTTTAATCCCTTTACGTAGCAAAGTGCCATATCAAAAATGCAGTAATAAAAGAGCGAAATAGAGTTGAAGAAGCTAAAGATTTGCCCTTTTATGGGTTGAAAATAGCCTTCCCAACCTTAAAGCTATGGGTTTATCACCTTAAAGCATAGGGTTTAGGGTGCAAAAGTTATGCTTTTATAAGGCAAAAGCTATGCCTTTATGGGCGCTTTTTATGCTCTTTTGAGGTACTAAAATCACCGCTCTATATTTTAGATGTTCATTATCAGGTAGTTACAAAATCTGTGAGATTTACGAATTTGCGACCCGTTTGTCACTTGCTTGCAAAAATCGCAAGGAAATGCCGTTACGAAAAATCAAAGTGAAAGCATTTCTCCCGATTACGTTACATAGTGTTCAATCCATCCTATTCTCCAAGATTACAGTTTTCCCCCTTTTCTTTTGGAGGAAAGAAAAATAATGCTTAAATTTGTAGGCAGAACATAGATAGTGATTGTTACGTTAGATATTTCATACAGCAAATAGAATCCCCTTGCTCAGAAAAAAGACTGGGCAAGGGGATGTATAGTTTCAGCGCTTTATCTTCTGGTATTCATCAGCGAGGGCGAAGAGTTGCTTGTCGCCGCTGGAGTCGCCATAGGCATAGAGGTAATACTCTTCGCGATGTGGCTCTACGGCGAGGAGGCGGTTGACCTTCTCCTGTCCATGACAGTTTTTGCCGTCATACTTGCCTGTGAGCAGACCGTCAGGACCTACTGCGAGGTGGGTGCATAGCACGTTGGTAACGCCGAGACGTTGGGCGATGGGACGCACCCACTCTTCTACGCTGGCACTGATGATATAGACTTTGTGACCATCGGCGAGGTGCTGGCGAAGGGTGGCAAGGGTTTCTTCATTGAATATTGAAGATTGAACATCAGATTTGGCGAACTGCAGTCCTAATGCCTTGAAGTCCTCGTAGGGCATACCCTTGAAGAAGTGGGAGAGAAGGATTTCCTTGCAGCGATTGTTGTCGATGAGATGGAGAAGCATCATGAGTATGCAGGGGCTGAGGTACAGCAGCCCAAGGTAGGTGCGTGCCTTACCCTGAGTAAACAGCAGAAATGCCAGCAACGAGTCTTTCGTCGTCAGTGTGCCGTCGAAGTCAAATGCCGCTATGCTTCGTTTTTGGTTCAAAGGTTCAAAGGGTTTAATAGTTCAAAAGGTTTTCGTTTTCGTAGGCGCTTCAGCGCCGTTTTGTAGCAATCTTTGATTGCGTTTCGTAGCGGGCTCTGCTCGCGTTTCGTAGGCGCTTCAGCGCCGTTTCGTAGCAATCTTTGATTGCGTTTCGTAACACCGCAGGTGTTTTACAACCTCACCCCGTAGAATATGCGCATCAGCCACTTTATGTTGCGTATCTCGTTGTCGCTATCTCCCACGTTAGAGAAGTTGAACACCATCGACATCCCCATAAAGCTGCGGCTGAAGTTTCTCACCACCGCTCCTCTGCTGGTTATTATCACCTCGGGAAAGCGGTGGCGGAGTGGGGTGCGCTTATCATCCAGCGTGGCTGATGCATGACTATACACTACGAATGTAGGCATGGCAGATATATGCAACAGCCATTTCTCTGAAGGCACGCAGTTGTAGCCGTAGCCACCACCTATGCCTATGTTGTTTATCCTTAGTTTCAGCAGTCCCTCTGGCGACTCAGAATCGCCCCACTGCCCTTGATATGACATTGCCAGTAGCACACTGCCAGCCGAGTGTCGCTGTATGTACGTCTGACTGAAGGCGGCAGGGTAGGAGAACTTGCGATGGTTGAAGGCATAATAGAAGTTGATGTTCAGCGTTCTCAGGTGCAACACGTCATTCGGAATATCCTGTTTACCTACACCCTCCCTGTCATACCATCCTTTGAAGTTCTTTGCGTCCTGATAGCTTATCTCGCCACCCCATGTGTTGCCATATTTCGAGAAGTTAAGCTCATAGTCGCGATATTTGCCAGCCAGTTTTCCTGGGTTCAGTGACAGGTTTAGACCTACGCCCGCATAGTTTGCACCTATGCTCACAGTAGCCTTATAATCAGCGTCCGCTCTCGACGAGAAGTGCATGCCATCGCTCGTCAAACCCTTTGTGCGGATTCTCCGTCCCGAGAAGTTCAGCCTGCCCGTCAACGTCAATTTAGTCTCTGGGCGACGAATGTAGTTAGTGTCATAGTTTGTGCGTTCATACTTCTGTGTCAGCAGACTGTCCGTCTTGTGAATCAGTCGTCGCATACTCTGCTTCGCCTTGTTCTGAGCAAAGCCCTCAGAAGCGCATATCACCATGACCAGTGACAATAGTATGTAAACAATCCTGTTCAATCTGCTTTAACCAAACTCGTCTTCAAAAGTGCAAAATTACTGCTTTTTCCTTAATTTAGCAAATAATTCCCCCGTTTTCTCGCTCCTGTCTTCAGCCCTCGTCCTTGAGCCACCGTTCTTTAGCCCCCCCATCTTCAGCCACCGTTCTCAAGGCATCAGCCTTGAACTCTTTCCTTTCTTTAGCCACTGTTCTCAAGGCATTAGCCTTGAGCTCCCATCACCCTCTCATCACCACCTGTGTCTCGCTGTTAACTCCACACACCGTCTCAGCCAGCCTGTTCAGGTAATGAAACCGCTCATAGTCGCTACCAAATTCAGGCATATCCTCAGCCCAAGGAGCCAGTATAAGCAGCGTCCCCGAAGCGCACGCCTCAAAACGGCTCCGCTCTGGCTTCCACAGCGCCCCGATAGGCTCCACCTGCAGGTGTATCAGTCGCAACCTCTGTTCCAAGGCGATGTTCTTTATCCGCTTCTCACATTCAGAAATACCAGGCGTCACCAACACATCGCCGCTCTCAGCTGCTGAGACGAGCCTCTTCCGTTCTGTCTCCCAATAGTCCGTCTCCTCAGTAGGCATCCCATTTGTGCGTCTGTGAAAAAACACCTGATGCTTCTCAGGCTGGCGTAACAAGAGCATATTACCAAAAGCACTATAGCGCACCCCGTTTATCAATATGCACATCGCCCGTTGAAACAGTCGGGGGTACTCGCGTCTTATCATCAGTCGGCGAGGGTTATCCCTCAGATAGCACTTCCAGTTCTCCAGCTGTCCGTCGCGCATCAGTATGTGGTCGTTATAGTTAGGCTCAAAAAGCGGAGCGCATTTCTCTGATGCTGATGCATCAGAAACAGTGGCATGTAATTCCCACCAAGCCCTGCTTACGCCTCCCTTGAAAGCGCCCAACACTATGCCCAGATGCTTTCCCTCGGGCAGAGGCTCGTTTATGCGTACTATCATGTGCAGATGGTCGGGCATAAGGCACACCTGCCACACCTCCACCATAGGGTAGTAATGATGTATCTTAGGTATCTCCCTCTCCAATACTATCTTCCCCAGTTCCGAGGGTTCCAGTCGCGGAGCATCCCCACCAACCTTGGTAGTACCCACCAGTTCACCAAACACAGCCTGTCTGCCAGCCACCACCATCGTTACCTCATACGTTCCAGGTCTGGCATAGTCATGTCCATGCATTCTGTATGTCTGGTTGTTTACCCTCGTTTCGCTACTCATGCTATGCAAAGGTACAAAAAACTTTTCATATCATACTATCCATACAGAAAAAAACTCCTCTCGTCATTGCTATGCCTCCGTCTGCAGAAGCAGTCCTTCTGTCTCCAAAAGGGCTACCTCTGCATCCAAAAGCATTACTTCTATCTCTAAAAGTAATGCTTTTACCCACCATTTTTGCTTAGCCCTCGTTTTTCGCCACCGTTCTCAAGGCGTCAGCCTTGAGTTCCTTCACTAATACCTCCTAACCTCACTCATGCACCTCTCTCCCCAGTGTTTATGCGCTTTCCCGATAGTGACCTCTTTTCGAGAAAGGTCACTATACAGGTCACTACAATCAGAATTTCAGCTTAATTACTAATTCCTAATTCCTAATTAATTTATTGTGAGGTCTCAAGTGACCTACATAGTGACCTGTCTGCAAACATAGGTCACTATCCTCAGCCCAGTATCCATGCGCCTTGAGAGCCCATAAGTGAGTATGTGGGGTAAATTGTTCTTTTTATAAAAAATACCCGATGATGTGCCAACATCAGTACTATAGCACATCATTGGGTGTAATGGTACGAGATAAATTTTAACCCACAAGTTATCTACTTTCTTGAAATGATTACATTCATTAAACCAACAATTTCATTGGTAAGTCTTCCGTCTTCACCAGTGTGGATGCGTATAATTGGCTCTACGATACTATTCATATTTATAATGACAGTATAGTCGTGAATAGTTCTGTCATTTCCTTGAATAAATTCTGTATTCTTCTTGGCCGTTGTTCCTCCAATTATGGCACCAGCAGGTCCCGCAACGACATCTCCAACTATAGCTCGCCCTATCACACTGCCATTCTTTGATTTTGTCACAGCGGTTATATTTCCTTTAATGACTTGTGGATTGTCACTAAAAGTACAAGACATAATATCCTTAAAAGCATACTCTTTGCCTAGGATAAAAACTCTCTTTGAACTTTCATACACATGTATCTCTGAATTGAGGTCAAGTTCTTTAATTAAGATGGTTTTGTCTGGAGTTCCATTTGTTGCAAAGAATTGTTGCTTTAATGCCTCATATTCCTCTGTTTGCGCTTTTAACTTTTCTTCTCTTCTTAAACGAGCTTGCTCTTTTCTTTCTTTCCTTTGTTCTTCTTCTGCACTTGCATGAATAATCGAAATGATGCAGATAAAAACGAAGCCAATAACAATCATCCAGACCCAACCTTCAATATTCCCACGTTCATCAATCGACCCACCACCGAGAATTGCAAATGCTAATAAGATTAGCAACGAAAAAATAAATTTGGTTTTCATAATTTTCCTTTTTTTATAATTATAAACAGAACAATAGAAAATACATAACTTAGTAAATCCATATAGTCATAAGTACCAGGAACTATTCCTACATATTGCATTAATTCTGATATTATGGCTATGAATGGAAGTATATATAAGAAGCACAGATAAATAATATTATTATCTTTTCCCCATATAGAATCTATTAAATACATATAAGCGAATAACCATAACCCAGCAGGCATATTATACTTGACCCATCCATACACATTAGGTGTTTTGTCATTATTTCTGAAATACTCAATGTACTCTGTCAGACCTAACCCACTAAACCAATCAAACATTAGCAGACTTTCACTTCTATATTTGATGTAGATAAGACCTCCAATAATCAATGCTGTACCACCCACTACAGCTTTTGCAATCCGTATAGATATGTCTTTGTCAAAATACATTGTTACAATTCTCGTTTATAATAAATGGAAGCGTGGAACTGATTATATCCACTCTTCCATCGGAGGTCCTGAGAAAACCCTAGAGCACGAATGGTATAAACAGCCCACGCTATAAACGTGAACCGCCATACTCTCTTGCGCTCAATTAAAAATTTCTCAGGTTTCCAATGGGCAAGCAAAGCATAACGCTTCATTTTTTCCGTAAGTCCTGTGGCATTTTATACCACGCTTGCAAAATTAAGAATTATTTCTGAAACGACAAAAAAAGTGGAGAAAAACTTTCGCACCTTTTTCTAAGAGGGAAATAAAAAGAAAGATTGATAAGCAAAAAAATGAACCAGTTTCTTTACACCATTAACGTGTAAATAATGCACGTTATTCTCTCTTTCATGTTCATCTTCTTGGAATATATACTTTACGAAATATGCTTCTATTACCTTCCTATTGAACTTGTAAATATTCCTTACAGGTTGAAATACTCTTTTTCCTTCTTTCTGAACTTGTGCAATTTTTGCACAGGTTGCCGCTCGTTTACGGCATAGCCCTTAACGAGGTATTGCTTTAAACCTTATTAGCCCATTGACGAAAGCGAGTGGCATTCTTACTATTAACACGATACCCAATAGAAAGAATCGCATCTAGATTATAATACTTTGTACTATAGGTTTGTTTTCCGTAATTACCCATGTGTTCCAAAATGGAACATGTGCTATACTCGTCAAGTTCTAGGCTGTGTATTCATATCGCTGATCACCTTCGGAACCCATATGTGCAAATTTTGCACATGTGATAACAAAAAAGTGGAGAAAAAACTATCGCCCCTTTTTCTACAATATCTCTCTCGCAATCCAGGCACAGGCTTCTGCATCGGCGAGGGCGTGGTGGTGGTTCTCTAAGCAGTAGCCACACTCGGCAGCTACGGTGTGTAGCTGATGATTGGGCAGGTGGCGGAACACTCTGCGAGAGACACAAAGGGTGTCGTAGAACTCATAATCTGGATAGTCCATCTGATAACAACGGAAGGCTGCCTTGAGGCAACTCTCGTCGAAGGGTTTGTTATGTGCTACAAGGGGCAGGCCTTCAATCAAGGGCTCTATCTGTGCCCACACTTCAGGGAAGAGTGGGGCAGAGTTGGTATCGTCACAGCATAGGCCGTGAACCTGTGAGCACCAATAGTTATAGTAATTAGGCTCTGGCTGAATAAGCGAATAGAAAGAATCTACTATCTCACCATCTCTTACTATGACCACTCCTACGGAACAGACGCTGCTCCGCTGATTATTGGCCGTCTCAAAGTCTATTGCTGCAAAGTCTTTCATATCAGTAACTTACAGTTTGCTCCCCTCTAATTTCTTGGGGCAGAAGGTGGTGAAGGGACATTTGTCGCACAGGGGGCGCTGGCTCTTGCAGATATAGCGTCCGTGGAGCAGGAGCCAGTGGTGAGCATCAGCAGCTTCGTGGTTGGTGTCAGAGTTTTGGGGCAGGTGCTTAAGTAAGTATTGCTCCACCTTGTAGGGAGTGTTGCAGCTGCTGGGCACGAGTCCGAGGCGATGGCTGACGCGATAGACGTGGGTATCGACGGGCATGGCGTTCATGCGGAAGGCGACGGCCTGCATGACGTTGGCGGTCTTGCGTCCTACGCCAGGGAGGCGCAGCAGGTCGTCCATGCTGCTGGGCACCTCGCCATGGTAGTCCTTGACGAGTATCTGGGAGAGCTCTACGAGGTGACGTGCCTTGGCGCGGGGGTAGGAGATGCTACTGATGTACTCAAAGACCTCTGCCTCATCAGATAGTGCCATGGCCTGGGCATCGGGGAAACGCTGAAAGAGGGCTGGCGTGACGAGGTTGACGCGCTTGTCGGTACACTGTGCCGACAGGACAACGGCGACGAGCAACTGATAGGTGGAGGCATACTCCAACTCGGTATCTACCACTGGCTGGTGTTCACGGAAGTAGGCGAATATGCGGTTGTAAACTTCGTTTCGGTTCAAAGGTTCAAAAGTTTAAGAGTTCAATAGTTCAAAAGGGCGGGATTACAAAAAGGCTTGCAAAGAATGTTATCCTTGCAAGCCAATTTAGTATTCGTAGCGAAGCGCTTCGTAGTCACGAAGTGACGCTTCGTTTTCGTAATCAGAATGATTTATTCACCCTTCTCCATCTGAGCCTTGAGGGCAGCGAGTGCGTCGAAGTCGCCGAGTGACTGTGCTGCAGCAACGTTGTTGATCTGTGCTGCATCGTCCTTCTTGGCTGCTGCGCGCTTGCCACCGCGTGGCTTCTTCTCGGTCTCGAGTTCCTTCTCTGGCTCGAAGGTGCGTGAGTGAGAGAGGATGATGCGCTTAGAGTCCTTAACGAACTCGATAACCTTGAAGTCGAGCTCTTCGCCCTTCTGTGCCTGAGTGCCGTCCTCCTTAACGAGGTGCTTAGGAGTAGCGAAGCCCTCACCACCCTCGTTGAGAGTGATTACAGCGCCCTTCTCCATAACCTCAGAAACAACGCCCTTGTGTACGGAACCTGCTGTGTAGATGGTCTCGTAGGTGTCCCAAGGATTGTCCTCAAGCTGCTTGTGACCGAGAGAGAGACGACGGTTGTCCTTGTCTATCTCGAGTACTACAACCTCGATAGGCTCACCTACCTTGGTGAACTCTGATGGGTGCTTAACCTTCTTGGTCCATGAGAGGTCAGAGATGTGGATAAGGCCGTCAACACCCTCCTCGAGCTCTACGAAGATACCGAAGTTGGTGAAGTTGCGAACCTTTGCAGTGTGCTTAGAACCTACAGGGTACTTGGTCTCTATGTTAGCCCATGGGTCTTCCTTGAGCTGACGGATGCCGAGTGACATCTTGCGCTCCTCGCGGTCGAGGGTGAGGATTTCAGCCTCTACCTCGTCGCCCACCTTCAGGAAGTCCTGAGCAGAACGCAGGTGCTGGCTCCAAGACATCTCGCTCACGTGGATGAGGCCCTCTACGCCAGGTGCAACCTCTACGAATGCGCCGTAGTCAGCAATAACCACAACCTTACCCTTGACGCGGTCACCAACCTTCAGGTTAGCGTCCAGAGCATCCCATGGGTGAGGAGTGAGCTGTTTCAGACCGAGAGCGATGCGCTTCTTCTCGTCATCGAAGTCAAGGATAACGACCTTAATCTTCTGGTCGAGTTCAACAACCTCGTGTGGATCGCTAACGCGGCCCCAAGAGAGGTCGGTGATATGTACGAGACCGTCAACACCGCCGAGGTCGATGAATACACCGTAAGAGGTGATGTTCTTGACTGTGCCTTCGTAAACCTGACCCTTCTCGAGCTTAGACATGATCTCCTTCTTCTGAGCCTCAAGTTCAGCCTCGATAAGAGCCTTGTGAGATACAACAACATTGCGGAACTCCTGATTGATCTTGACAATCTTGAACTCCATTGTCTTGCCTACGAATACGTCGTAGTCGCGGATAGGATGAACGTCGATCTGTGAACCTGGCAGGAATGCCTCGATTCCGAAGACGTCAACAATCATGCCGCCCTTGGTGCGACACTTGATGTAGCCCTGAATAATCTCTTCATTGTTAAGAGCTTCGTTGACACGATCCCAGCTCTTAGCCATGCGAGCTTTCTTGTGAGAAAGGATGAGCTGACCTTTCTTGTCTTCCTGATTCTCTACATATACCTCGACCTTGTCGCCGATCTTGAGATCAGGGTTGTAACGGAACTCAGAAGCTGCGATGATACCGTCGCTCTTGTAACCGATGTTGACGATTACTTCCTTCTTGTCCATTGAAATTACGGTACCATCGACTACCTGGCCTTCTGATACCTTGTTGAGTGTAGCATCGTAAGAAGCCTGCTGAGCCTCTTTGCTAGCGTTTGAGATACCGCCGTTCTCGAACTCCTCCCAGTTGAAGTCGTCGAGTGGCTGTACATTTTTTAAGTTAGACATAATGTGAATAAATAAATTAATGCTCCCCCTGAAGTGAGAAAGCGGATGCAAAGGTACTAAAAATAGTTCATAGTTCGCAGTTTACAGTTCACAGTTATGAGTTGTGTTAAGATTTTTTAAGAAAATAGATATTAAATATCAAGGGCTTGGAGGTGTGTTATCTGTTTTATTGTTATCTTTGCAACTGAAAATAAATGTGAGAATATTATGAAAAGTAACAAAAAGGTGATGTTCAGATGTTTGGCAGGATGTGCTATATTGTTGGCTGTCATGGCGTTTTGCCTACTCGCTCCGATAAACAGCACGGGAAAGGTGGCTTATCTGAATATAGACGGCGACGATACGAAAGACTCGGTGATGACAAAGCTGGAAGAGGTGAGCCGTGGATATGGTGTGGGTGCTGTAAAGGTGATGGCCGCTTGCACTGGATATGGCAGTAATATACACACTGGACGCTATGAGGTGGGTACTGCTACTAATGCCTTGATGTTGTACAGAAGGCTGAGTAGCGGACAGCAGACACCTGTGAAGCTCACAATACCGTCGGTGCGAACTGCGGAGCGTCTGGCGGAGGAACTGTCAACGAAACTGATGATGAGCAAGGGGGACTTGCAAAAGATACTGGAAAACAATGACTCGTGCGCCAAGTATGGCAAGGATACTGCGACGATACTATGTATCTTTATACCAAACACTTATGAGGTGTACTGGGATGTAAGCGCCGATAAACTGATGAAGCGCATGCAGAAAGAGTCGGAAGCGTTTTGGAATGAAAATCGCAGTGGCAAGGCCAAGGCGCTGGGACTGACTGCCGATGAGGTGATAACGCTCGCAAGCATAGTGGATGAGGAGACTGCCAACAATGGCGAGAAGCCTATGATAGCAGGTATGTACTATAACCGGTATAAGCAAGGGATGCCACTACAGGCAGACCCAACGATAAAGTTTGCCTTGAAGGACTTTGAGATAAAGAGAATATACAACAAGATGCTCAGTGTGGCATCACCTTATAATACTTATAAGAATGTAGGCCTGCCCCCTGGACCTATAAGGATACCTACCGTGGCAGGTATCGATGCAGTGCTTGACATGGTGCATCATGAGTACCTGTATATGTGTGCAAGAGAGGACTTCTCGGGTACTCATAACTTTGCCAAGACGTATCAGGAACACCTGAAGAATGCGGCAAAATACACCAAGGCGCTGAATGAGAGGGGGATAAATTAGAGTGTAAAGTATAAAGGGCAATAAGTGAGAAACTTATTGCCCTTTGTTATTGTTTTGTTGTGATGATTATCTAAGCCTGTCGGCTGAGCGGACGAGGTCATCGTCATGCTTTATGCCCTTCTTAGCCATCCAAAAGAGAATGATGCTTACAACAGGGAGAAGGGCATAGAGAGGATAGCGAACAGCACCGCCACTGATGTAGAAATGGTCGTAGCAGAAGAGTGCTACCCATGCAACGAGCATAAGGATGCCGAAAGTGCAGAAGAGCATCTGTCGCTTACGTGTTTTGTACTGAAAGATGTTAGCTCCTCCCAGTCCTGCTACTATTCCGCCCAAAATCTGTAATACTACGGAAATAGCACAAACGCTGGCAACCACCATAAGTATGGTTACCAGCGCAAGATATATTGTTTGTTTACGTTGCCACATAATTGTCAACTATCAACTTCTTAATAGTCTTCGTCCTCGTCGTTGTTTACGTCATTAGCAGGGTCGTGCCAGTAGATCTCATTGTTGAGAAATTCCTCTGCAGCAATAAGGGTAGGCTTGGGGAGTTTCTCGTAATAGCGGCTGATCTCTATCTGCTCACGATTTTCAAAAACTTCCTCAAGGGTGTCATTGTAGTTGGCGAACTCGGCGAGTTTCTTGCTGAGCTCTTGCTTGATGTCCTGAGAAATCTGGTTGGCACGTTTGCCGAGGATAGCTACGCTTTCATAGATATTGTCTGTGCCCTCACAGAAGTCCATGATGTTGCGTGTAACGGTGTTTGTAGGAGCTTTTGATTTCTTGTAATCCATTGTCTCTTATGTATGTTGTTATTGTTATTCCTTAATTTTTATCTACTTCTCCGGTATTTGTGTATCGCTTGCACTTCTCTATGTACTTCTCAGCGATGGCACGGTCTTTGGAACTGGGATACTCATTGATAAATCCGTAGCACTCGTCCTCGGCATCTTGAAAGCGGTCGGACTGCTTATCTTTGACGCTGTGTACGGCTAAAGCATACTTGCTCTTCATGATGAGTGAGGCAAAATCCTCGCGCAGGGTAGTGTAAGGATATTCCTTGAGCGCATTCTGTGAGGTTATGATGCATGCCTCGTAGTTGTTGCCACCGTTAGTGCAGTTGCCGAAATACGTACCGAGGTTGTAATAGAGCTTGGCATTGAGAAACTCCTTCTCTACCAAATTGTCTTGCAACTTATACAACTTGCCTTGTGCGTCATTTTTGTACTGACTGTAGGGATATAGGTCAATGAAGTTTTGGTAAGCCTTCATGGCCTGTAGGGTGGGAGTCTGGTCGAGACGTGGTTCTGGAACTGTCTGGTAAAGACTCTCGCCGATAAAGAAGTTTGCCATCTCGGCATACTTGCCTTTGGAGTATGATGAGTAGTACTTTTTAAATATCTCTGCTGCTGACTCGTAGTCGCCGCTGTTGTAACACGACATGCCATACATGAAGAGGCACTCCTCGGCATTGTCGGTGCCCTTGAAGAGTGTCACCATATCGCCAAAGAGGAGGGATGCTCTGTCAAATTTGCCTTTGGCATACATCTCCTTGGCATACTCATAGCGGTATATGTAGTCGTCGGACTTATATACGGCATTAAACTCCTTGGCACAGCTGCTAAGGAGCATAAGAGTGGAAATGACAGCAAAAAACGCGTACTTACTCATTAATTTTCGAAAATTCGGATGCAAAGGTACAAATTTTTCTTATTATGACAAAAATAGTTTGTAACTTTTTAGTAAAAAAGAAGATAAATATAACATTTATTAGAAAGAAAATGAGTACTTTTGCAGATATTATGCGCGAGTTTAATCTGACATCGAAATATCGTCCTACGGGTGATCAGCCAGAAGCAATAGAACAACTGGTTGAGGGGGTACGCAGTGGACTGCCAGCTCAGGTGCTTCTGGGTGTGACAGGCTCTGGCAAGACATTTACCATGGCGAACGTGATACAGCAGATAGGGAGACCTACACTGATACTGTCGCACAACAAGACCCTCGCAGCACAGTTGTACGAGGAGATGAAAGCTTTCTTTCCAGATAATGCCGTGGAGTACTACGTGTCATACTATGACTACTACCAGCCTGAGTCGTATCTGCCTTCTACGGATACGTATATAGAGAAAGACCTTGCCATAAATGAGGAGATAGACCGCTTGAGATTGTCGGCAGTAACAGCCTTGCTCTCAGGTAGAAGGGATGTGATAGTCGTCAGTTCGGTGTCGTGCATATATGGTATGGGAGGGCCGTCATCGCTACAGGATGGTGTGATAGAGATACTCAAGGGACAGCAAATAGAGCGTGATGATCTATTAAGAAAACTGGTAGAAATACAGTACGTGCATAACGATGTGGCACTGAACCGCGGAGAGTTTCGAGTAAAAGGTGATACGGTGGACATCGCTATGGCATATAGCGAAGAGATACTTAGGATAACATTCTGGGACGATGAGATAGATACGATAGAGGAACTTGATGGAGTATCATATCAACCAATGGAATCGTTTGACGAGTATAAGATATATCCTGCCAACCTTTTTGTGACGACAAAAGAACAGCAGGCAATTGCTGTCAGTATGATACAGGATGACCTGCTGAAACAGATAGAGTACTTCAAAGAAGTAGGCGATGATGAGAAGGCGCAGCGCATTAAAGAGCGAGTGGAGTATGACCTTGAGATGATAAAGGAACTGGGACACTGTTCTGGTATAGAAAACTACTCGCGATATTTTGATGGCAGGCATCCTGGTGAGCGCCCCTATTGCTTGTTTGACTTCTTCCCTGCCGATTTCCTTATGATGATAGATGAGAGCCATGTGTCGGTACCTCAGATAAGAGCGATGTATGGCGGTGATCGTAGCAGGAAGCAAAATCTTGTGGAATATGGATTTAGACTGCCGGCAGCATATGACAATCGTCCACTGCGCTTTGAGGAGTTTGAGCAATTGGTAAACCAAGTGATATATGTGTCGGCAACACCGGCAGAGTATGAACTTAATGCTGCCGAGGGTGTTGTGGTGGAGCAGGTGATACGTCCGACAGGGCTGCTCGATCCAATCATTGAGGTGAGACCATCAGAAAATCAAATAGATGATCTCCTGGAAGAAATACGGATGCGTAGCGAAAAACATGAGAGGGTACTGGTGACTACGCTGACAAAGCGTATGGCAGAGGAATTGACAGAGTTTTTACTCAACCATAATATAAAGACCAACTACATACACTCGGATGTAACCACCCTTGACCGTGTGCAGATACTGAATGACCTGAGGGCAGGCAAGTATGATGTGCTGGTCGGCATCAACCTGCTACGTGAGGGACTGGACTTGCCGGAAGTGTCGCTTGTTGCCATTCTCGATGCAGACAAAGAAGGATTTTTGCGTGACAAGACCTCATTAACACAGACTGCTGGACGTGCTGCACGTAATGTGAATGGCAAGGTGATAATGTATGCTGACACCATTACGGGATCTATGCAATATACCATTGACGAAACGAATCGTCGCCGTACAAAGCAGATAGCATATAATGAGACGCACGGTATAGTGCCACAACAGATTAAGAAGGAACTTAAAAGAGAAACAATCGTAAAATCTGTACCATACATGGAGCCAGAAAACAAGGACTTCGCCATAGCGGCAGATCCGATAGTAAAGGTAATGTCAGAGGAACAGATACGTAAGGCTATAGAAAGTGCTACAGAAAAGATGAAGGAGGCTGCACAGAAAATGGACTTCCTGCTTGCTGCACAGTATCGTGACGAAGTGGTAGCACTGCAAGACAGACTGAAAAGTATGAGTAAATAAAAAAATCTCCTCCCGCCTCACGGCGGAAGGAGACAACAACACAAACACAAATAATCCTGTGCTCATGGAAGAGACACAGGCTTTTTTTGTATGTCTCTTGATAGATATTATTGAATATTCTATAGTCCGAAGAGAGTCTTCAAACCACCATCAACACCGCTGAAGCCCATAAAGGCAAGAGCGAGCAGAGAGGCTGTAACCAAAGTGATGGATACACCTTTCATGCCCTTTGGTACGGAAGCGTACTCCAACTGTTCGCGTAGACCAGCGAAGAGTATCAGTGCCAAACCAAAACCGAGAGCTGATGCTACTGCGTAGTCGAGTGACATCAAAAGGCTGTAATCCTTCTGTACGCACAGTATGGCAACGCCGAGTACGGCACAGTTGGTGGTGATAAGGGGCAGGAACACGCCAAGAGCCTGATAGAGTGGGGGAGAGACCTTCTTGAGAATAATCTCCACCATCTGTACCAATGATGCTATGACGAGAATGAATGCTAATGTCTGCAGGAATCCTAATCCAAGAGGGTTGAGAACATAAATCTGCAGAAGCCAAGTCACAAGTGTAGCCAACAGCATTACGAAGGCTACTGCAGCCGACATACCGAGTGATGTGCTGACTTTCTGGCTGACGCCGAGGAAAGGACATATACCAAGGAATTGGCTGAGTACGATATTATTAACAAATATCGCAGCGATAAAAATCAATAGATACTCCATAATTCTTTAAGCCTTCTTAAAACGGTTGATAACTGCAATAATGTATCCCAGGGTTAGGAAAGCACCTGGAGGGAGAATGAAGATCAGCATACCGAAGTCTTCAGGGATAAGGCGCATGTCAAAGATGGTGCCGTTGCCGAGGAACTCACGGAATATGCCGAGGATAGTAAGACCGATAGTGAAGCCAAGTCCGATGCCGATGCCATCGAGAGCGGAGTCAAGCGGATTGTTCTTGCCGGCAAATGACTCTGCGCGACCAAGGATAATACAGTTCACCACAATAAGAGGGATGAACAGACCAAGAGACTTATCGACTTCAGGTGCATACGCTTTGATAACAAGTTGTACGATGGTTACCAAGGTAGCAATAACAACGATGTACACTGGAATATGTACCATATCAGGCGTGAGGTTCTTGATCGCAGAGATGATTATATTGGAAAATATAAGTACCGCCATAGTAGCAAGACCCATCATCAAGCCATTCATAGCACTTGTTGTTGTGGCAAGTGTAGGACACATGCCGAGCATCAATACAAAGGTAGGATTCTCCTTGATGATGCCATTCATTATTATACCGAATTTTGTCATAGTTTTAATCCTCCTTTTGTTTATTTGTTCTGTTTTGTAGCACCAGTGTTTCCGTCAGACATCTCCTGCAAAGTACAGTAAGCCTGATTGACGGCACGCAGGAATGAGCGTGAGGTAATGGTTGAAGCTGTGATAGCATCCACCTCTCCGCCATCTTGCTTTACCTTAAGTTCGTTCTTAGGATCCTTGCCGATAATATCGCCCTTAGCTCCCTTCTGGAACCAGTCAGGACACTTTGCACCAAGTCCTGGTGTCTCATTGTTCTCCAGTACGGTGTAGCCAAGGATTTCGCCACCCTCGTTGAAGCCAACAAGTATGGTAAGGTTGCCTCCGAAACCGTTAGGGTCAGTTGACTGCACTGCTGTGCCCTTGTCCGTCTTGTACACGATATAGGTAAGTTCCTTACCGTCGATAGTTCTTTTTATAGTGTCAGGTGCCTCCACTTTTACGCTTCCTCCACCCATAACGGCTGTTATGCCGTCAGACAGAGCCTTGCTGTTAGCTTCGTCTATAGGTGTCTTGGTAAGATCATATATATAAGCGAGGAGACCACCACAGATAACTGATATGCCCGTGAGGACACACAACATGTTAGTGAGATTTGATTTTAATTTTGTCATTTTTATGCCCCTCCTTATTTATTATTAGCCGGAACCTCGCCGAAACGATTTGGCTTGATATACATATTGATAAGCGGTGTAAACGCATTCATGATGAGAATAGCGAATGACATACCTTCAGGATATGCACCCCAGTTACGGATGATAATGGTGAGAGCACCAATAGAAATACCGTAGATAATCTGTCCCTTGTGGGTCATTGGCGATGTCACATAGTCTGTTGCCATGAAGATGGCACCAAGCATAAGACCACCAGAGAAGATTACCTGGAACGGATCAGCATAGGTCTTGCAGTCTGCAAGATAGAGCAGACCGGCGATTACGAATACCGTACCAATGATAGATACAGGGATGTGCCATGTGATAATCTTCTTCCACAGCATGTAGCATAGACCGAGAAGCAGTGCCAAGGCACAAATCTCACCGATGGCACCAGCACCATCTGCTGTGTTGCCAAGGAACATGTCCCATGAAGAAGGTAGTTGGCCGAGCACGTCTTCACCCTTGATGGCGCGCTTCATGAGTGAAAGTGGTGTAGCGCCTGTTTCAGCATCGGCATATTCCATGAGCTGACCAGCCTTTGGCCATGTGGTCATTGCTGTAGGGAAGCTGACAAGCAGAAAACAACGTCCTACAAGTGCAGGATTGAAGGGGTTGTTGCCCAGTCCGCCGAATGTCATCTTACCAACGCCGATGGCTACCAATGCGCCAACGATAATCATCCATATTGGGAAATTGGATGGAAGGTTCATGCCCAGCAGAAGACCTGTTACGATAGCGGAGCCGTCGAGCAGAGATGGCTCTTTCTTTAGTAGTCCTTTGCAGATAGCCCACTCAAAGAAGACGCAGGCCGCAACACTCACAAGACACACTATGAGTGAACCAAGACCAAAGAAGTAGAATGATGTAAGGAGAGCAGGAAGCAGTGCTATCACTACACCATACATATTCTTCTTCACCGAGTCGTTGGAGTGTGCGTGAGGTGAAAGAGAAACAATTAAGTTGCCCATATTCTTTTTTCTTTATACTTATTTACTTAATATTTTTTGTTATGCTGGCCAATTCTTTGGAAGAATTGCGGGTTTAAGTCCCTTTGGCATAGTAGGAACAGGATTTGCTTTCTTGCCAGAGAAGTCGAGGTCTGTAGGAGTGACGAATGGCTTCTCTGCTGTGTGCATTACAAACTCCTTGCCGTCTTTGGTTTTTGCCTTAGGAGCCTCTGCCTTAGCTGCTGGTGCAGGAGCAGGAGCATTACGGCTACGTATAATACCCATAACGGTTCCCTTACCTTTGCGTATATCATCGAGCAGACGACGATAAGCAGGACAAGTAAATTGACATGAACCACACTCAATACATGAGGTAACATCCTCCGCCTCGAGCAGATCCCATTTCTCCATTTTTGCTGCCTTTGCGAGCAGGAATGGCTCAAGTCCCATAGGGCATGCACTCACACACTTAGCACAGCGGATACATGGTTGCTCATCAGGCATCGTTGCATCCTTGCCGGTAAGGATGGTGATAGAGTTCTGTCCCTTGCCTACAGGAACTTCGATTGAAGGTACTGCACGTCCCATCATAGGACCACCTGCCAGGACTTTGTTTTCTCCTTCAGGCATACCGCCACATAGGTTGATGAGGTCTGCAAATGATGTTCCCATGCGAACGAGGAAGTTGCTCGGTTTCTTTACCTGCAAACCAGTGACGGTAGTGTAGCGCTCAAAGAGAGGTTTCTTTTTCATTACAGCCTCATAAACGGCAACTGCAGTGCCAGCGTTCTGTACTACAGCGCCTACACTGATAGGTATTGCGGGTGGTGCTGGTACCTGACGGCGTATCACAGCGTCAATAAGCTGCTTCTCACCTCCTTGTGGATATTTTTTCTTTAGAGGCACTACCTCAATGTTGGCATCATCCTTTACTTTTTCTGCAAGAAGTTTGATAGCCTCAGGCTTGTTGTCCTCAATACCTATGTAGCCTTTGCTAACCTTAACGGCAGCCATGAGTATGCGAAGACCTTCTACAAGTTGGTCTGCCTTTTCAAGCATCAGACGGAAGTCAGATGTGATGTAAGGCTCGCACTCCACACCATTTATAATGACGCATTCAGCTTTTGCTCCAGGAGGAGGCATAAGCTTTACATGTGTTGGGAAGCAGGCGCCGCCCATACCAACTATACCAGCATATTTTACTCGGTTCACGATTTCCTCTGGTGTCAGTTCGGGATGGTCTGCAAGTTTCTCTAACTTGTCTGAACGGTCGATTGTCTCTTCCCATTCATCACCCTCCACCTTGATGGTGATGGCTGGTTTCATGGCTCCTGATACGTCGAGGCTGTCGCCAACCTTCACCACAGTGCCAGAAACAGAAGAGAAGATGTTTGCTGAAACGAAACCTCCAGCCTCTGCAATCATAGTGCCCACCTTCACCTTGTCGCCTTCTTTTACGATGGCTTTGGCAGGTGCGCCAATGTGCTGGCTGAGGGAGAAAACTGCCTGCTGTGGCAATGGTGCAGGCTGCGTAACGGCGTCATTGCTCAGTTTGTTCTCTGCAGGATGAACGCCCCCAATTCTAAAAGTCTTTACTTTCATTGCATTATAACAGGTTTATTGTTTGTTTTCTACTGTTGCTGGCCAACCCTTTGGCAAAGTGGCAGGTTTTGGACCGCACTTGATGAATGGAACAGGATTGGCCTTAGGACCAGAGAAATCAAGTCCTGTAGGCTCCACGAATGGTTTGAGGTCAGTGGACATTGGCTTCAGCGGGCCAGCGGCTTTCTTGGGACTGTCAGTAGGTGCCGATGTGGTAGATGTCGCATCGTCTGCTCCATCTGAAGAGCTGAGGATAGCCACAACCTGATCCATTACTTCTGCGCCACCGACAGGACATGAGAGAGCTCCGATGGAACCTTGCTCTGTCATAGCCTTGAAGCATGCAGCAGCGAAGCCCGAACAACCAGGAAATCCGCATCCACCACAATTGGCTTGTGGAAGAATTGCGGCAACCTGTCCCAAACGGGGGTCTTCGTCAACAGCAAACTTCTTAGCACAAATGAACAAAATCACCGCAGCGATAACTGCAATGATACCCAGTGTCAACACTGATGATAGAATTAAGCTCATAATGTGTTTCTTAAGTTGTTAATATTGTGTTATATTGTTTTTGTGTGATTTTAGCGATTTTTATGCTATGTAGAAGGTTAGTACTCTCTCCAGTTTGCTCCTGTTGAGATAAAGCCCGATGTAGTATGGTACCATTGCGAGCAGTCCTACCATCGCAGCAACAGCCTCCGATGTGCCGTATCCTATACAGATAGCTATAGCGACAAGCAGTATCACAGTCGGAATAACAAATGCCATTGTCACAGCCTTGACTCCCACGTCTGGCGCTGCCATCACCATGACCTCTTGTCCTACGGAGTACTTTGAGGTGTTGGTACATCTGATGTCAATGATCTTTTCCTTATGTTCTGCAGAGTTGCAGTAGTCTGCTACCTTGCAACTGCTACACGCACTACTTTGGACGATACGCACGTGCACCACCCCCTCAGATATGCTGTCTATTATGCCCTCGTGGGATATCTGATTATGATTTTTACTCATAGTATCCGCATGGAGAAGTCAACAGTTTATCGTCAACTCTGCAGATGCAAAAGTACAAGTTTATTTTGAAAAAACAAAATATTTATCAAAAAATGTGGTATAATTATTAAAATATCACCTTATTTTTATTGTTTTGTTTGAGATGTGAGAAAAAAATGCTAATTTTGCGAATAATTTATTCTCTAAAATATCATAGCATAAATCATAATGAAACAGACAAAGATAGTCGCCTCAGTGAGTGACCTGCGTTGCGATGTGGATTTTATCAGGCAGTTATACAAAGCAGGAGTGAATGTTATTCGCATGAATACTGCTCATGCCACACCAGAGGGATTGCGTACCATCATACGAAATGTGCGTGAAGTGTCCAAACATCTCGGAATACTCATTGATACGAAAGGACCAGAGATTCGAACTACGGGTACAGATGCACCCATAGAGTATAAGTCAGGTGAAAAGGTGGCTATAATGGGGTCTCCCCATCAGGATACCAGTCATGACATTATCTGTTTGTCTTACAGTGATATTTGTAACGATGTGAAGGTTGGTGACCAAATTCTTTTTGACGATGGTGAACTGTGCATGCAAGTCGTTGAAAACAATGGAGAAAAACTCACAGTCATCGTTATGAATGACGGAAAATTAGGTTCTCATAAGTCAGTCAATGTCCCTGGCGTACATATAGACCTTCCAGCCCTCACAGAGAAAGACCGTCGCAACATACTTCTCGCCATTGAGGAAGACATCGATTTTATAGCCCACTCATTTGTTCGCTCAAAGGAAGATCTGCATGAGGTGCAGAAAATTCTCGACGAGCACAATTCCGATATAAAGATTATCTCAAAGATAGAGAATCAGGAGGGTGTCGATAACATCGACGAGATACTTGACAACTGCTACGGCATCATGGTGGCACGCGGTGATCTCGGTATCGAAATACCGGCAGAGAAAATACCTGGCATACAGCGTATGATTATAAAAAAATGCGTATTCCGAAAGAAACCAGTTATTGTTGCCACCCAGATGCTTCACACGATGATAAAGAATCCTCGTCCTACACGTGCCGAGGTAAGTGATATCGCCAATGCTGTATTTCAAAATACCGATGCCTTGATGCTGTCAGGTGAGACGGCGAGCGGTGCATATCCTATTGAAGCGGTTAAGACAATGGTGAAAATTGCTGAGCAGGCAGAGGCAGACCGCAACCTACACTCCCCACAGGTGGATGTAGATGGCGCTGATACAAACCTGCGCGACTTCCTCTGCAAAGCTGCCATCGAGACCACTTCAAAACTTGGTGTAAAGTCTATCCTTACCGATTCGGGTACAGGTGATGATGCTCGTACTTTGGCTGCCTATCGTGGTCCGAGTCCTATTGTTGCTATATGCAAGCATGAGAAACTGCAGCGCTGGCTTGCATTGTCTTACGGCGTGCTGGCTATTTACCCTAAGCAGGACGAACTTGACAAGATGTTCTACTATGCAGTAAAACAACTTTTCGATCACAAGATGGTGGCACTTGACGATAAAGTGACATACCTCTCCGGTCACATGAGTATCGGTATCGCTGACAAGTCTGCCGGTGTTTCTATGCTGGAGGTTAATACTGTCAGCGAGGTCTTTGCCAACTACGAGGAGTGATCTCTTTTTTATTATATTTTCAGTTTCCAATTCTCAATCAGAGAAGATGCCTTACAACCCCCGATTAAGAGAATATAAACACTATGACGTCAAGAAGGAGATGCCCCTCTTGGAGTATCTCCTTGCTACGCTTCCTGGCAGTAAGAACAAGATTAAGGATACCTTGCAAGGACGTGGTATTAAGGTCAATGGCAAAATAGTCACACAGTATGACTACCCACTCATGCCTGGCATGAAAGTCAGTGTGTCCAACTCCAAAAAGAATGACACGTTTAAGAGTCGTTATGTCAACCTTGTCTATGAAGACCAGCATCTTGTGGTAATAGAGAAGAAACCGGGAATACTCAGCATGGCGGCAGGTCATTCCTCGCTCAACGTGAAGAGTGTTCTCGATGACTATTTCCAAAAGACGCGTCAGGGGTGTCGGGCTCATGTGGTACATCGTCTTGATCGCGACACGTCAGGACTGATGATATATGCTAAGGATATGGAGACGGAGCAGATACTCGAACATGAGTGGCATGACATAGTCTATGATCGTCGTTACGTGGCTCTCTGCTCGGGTGAATATGAAGAACAGACGGGTACCATTGCCAATTGGCTTAAGGATAACAAGGCATACGTCACTTATTCATCGCCTACCGACAATGGCGGCAAGTATTCTGTCACCCACTTCTATGTGCTTGATCGTTCACCCTATCACTCACTTGTGGAGTTTAAACTCGAGACTGGACGCAAAAATCAGATACGTGTGCACACTGCGGATATGGGACATCCAGTATGTGGTGATGTGAAGTATGGTAATGGTGACAGTCCTTTGCATCGGCTGTGCCTCCATGCCTATGTACTCTGCTTTTATCACCCCGTGACACATCGCCCTATGGAGTTTTCGACACCCATTCCTTCGCAGTTTAAAGAGGTGATTAGTAAGGATTTAAAGCATTAGTCTAAAGAATTTCAAAAATACTTAATAATATTGGAAAATTACATTTTAGCCATAGTAGCAATCATAGTAGCTTTCATTCTCATAAAAAGGTTTGTAGGCTGTATATTCCGTATCATCATCACGCTGATATTGATTGCAATCCTTGCTCTCATCTATTATAAAATGCAGATGGGCTGATAAATCTGATTTAATTAGAACTTTTAATATATATAATTCATATGCGACCTCATTCACATCGTCATCCAGAAAAAATACATGACATAAACTTCAAGATACGTCAAGTACTCAACATTCTCTTCATGATTGTAGCTGTAGTAGGGTGCCTCATATATACAGGCGTTATCCAGACGGATAATGGTGAGATGAAGGGTGCTATAGTAGTCATCATCGCTGTGCTCATCAAGATGGCAGAGTGCATGATACGATTGCTCAAGAGGAACAATGACGAAGAAGATGATGAAGCTGTTGAGTAAACTCACCCATCTTCGAAACATACTTTTGGCAGCATGCACCATGTTGCCAGCCCTTGTTGTTGCACAGGTCAGTGATGCTAATTACGATGATGGTTTCACTGTCAGGGATAACACCTTCAATCCTAATGCAGCATTAGACTCCCTTAAAGCATCTCATAAGGAAGTGCCCAAGGGTATTCGCGTGTGGACTATTGATGAGAAATTTGGTGATATAGAACCAGCAGAGCGTGATACCGCACAGCACCTCTTTATGAATACAATATTCACCACTGGTAAGTATGGTGAATACAATACTACGGGCAACCTTGGCGCTCCACGCATAGCACGTATTGCTACAGATCGTGATTTGTCATCGCGCAATCCTTTCCTTGAACCGTATGGTTATTTCATAACGCAGCCCTCAGATTTGCGTTTCACCAATACTCTGTCGCCACTCACCAATCTGTTCTATTCTTCTTGTGGCGACAAGACAGATGGAGAGGATCATCTACGTGTGTTATTTGCCAATAACGTCAACAAGCGATTTGGCTTTGGGTTTAAGTTTAACTACCTGTATGGTCGTGGCTATTACGATGACCAAAGTACTGCACTTTTTGACTACACCATGTGGGGCTCCTATATAGGAGAACGCTATCAAGCACATCTTGCCATGAGTTTTGACCACATGAAGGTATCCGAGAATGGTGGCATCACCGATGACAATTATATCACCCATCCAGAGGCATACACCAACTCCTATACTGGGCAGGAAATACCTGTTGTGCTTTCCGATAACTGGAATAAGCAGGATGCTTTCCGCTTGCATTTTAGTCACCGCTATAATATAGGATTTTACCGTGATGTAGAGATGACGGAGATGGAGAAGGAGGCAAGACGATTTGCCATCAGGGCTAAGGCTGAAGAGATGGCAAAAAATAAGGATATAAAAGAAAATGATAACAGCAACTCTCAACTGCCAGATACCACAACATGGCTGAAGGAGGAATATGTACCTGTTACCAGTTTTATACACACTCTCTCACTCAATACCAATAACCGTCGCTATATAGCTAATTCTTCAGCAGGTGATAATTTCTATCTCAATCGCTATGTAGTGCCGTTTGAGGAAAATCCAGGCGATTCGATATTCGATAAGACTACCTATTATATATTAAAGAATACCTTTGCCATAGGTCTGCTTGAGGGATTTAATAAGTATGTGCCCATGGGAATGAAAGTGTTCCTAACCCATGAGAACCGGCACTATACTATGCCTAATGCCGATATGGGCTACACTTCCTACAATGAGACAAACATATCACTTGGAGGACAGCTCATCAAGACACTCGGACGTCGTCTTCACTACAAGGCTCAGGGCGAATTTTGGCTCGTTGGTGAGGATGTGGGTGATATACGTCTCGATGGTACGGGAAGTCTTAATATGAGAATACTTGGTGATACAGCAGCAGTACGTCTCAAAGCATTCTACCATCTTGTTAACCCCAATTTTCTGCAGCGTCATTATCATGGCAAGTTCCTTTCTTGGAGTCACAACGACTTCAATAAGCAGATGCAGACCCATCTTGAAGCAGAATTTTTCCTGCGTAAGACGCGCACTACTCTCCGTGCATGTTATGACAACCTGCAAAACTATACTTATCTTGGCATAAACTACCAGCGTGCCATCGTCGATGATGAGCCTGTCATCACGGGATATACTGCCGACATGATGCAGTCATCGGCAAATATCAGTCTTCTTACCCTTGCATTAGAGCAAAATTTCCGATTAGGCATACTAAACTGGGAGAATAGACTCACATATCAGAAGAGTAGCCACGAAGATATTCTCGCAGTACCTGCTCTAAACTATTGGACCAATCTCTATCTTGATTTTAGTATTGCAAGGGTGCTTCGTGTGCACTTTGGTGCCGATATGCGTTGGTTTACGTCCTATGCAGCTCCCGAATACTGTTCACAGGTAGGGCAGTATGGTGTCCAGCAGAATTCTGCTCTTCGTACAGAAGTGGGCAACTATCCCATCGTCAATGTCTATGCCAATTTTCATCTAAAGAAGTGTCGCTTTTTTGTCATGATGAGTCACGTTAATGCTGGTATGGGCAACAGAGACTACTTCTTTACACCCCACCATCCACTCAATGAGCGCATACTGCGCTTAGGGCTATCGTGGGACTTCAATAACTAATATATCCTTAAATGAAAGATAGCGTTATAATAGTAAGCGGTGGCATGGATTCTGTAACAATGCTATATGACTACCAAGAAAAAATTTCCCTTGCTGTGACGTTTGATTATGGCAGTAAACATAATGCGAAAGAAATATCCTTCGCCAAGTTGCACTGTCAGCGTCTTGGTATAGAGCATCTCATTATTCCTTTGGACTTTATGGGGCAGTATTTCAAGTCTTCATTGCTGAAGGGTGGGGAGGATATTCCAGAGGGACACTATGCAGATGAAAATATGAAATCGACGGTGGTTCCCTTCCGTAATGGTATCATGCTTGCGGTTGCAGCAGGGCTGGCAGAGGGCCGTAGTTTGAAGTATGTTATGATGGCAAACCACTCTGGCGATCACTCCATATACCCTGACTGTCGTCCGCAGTTTGTCGATGCTATGAGTTCTGCCATCAGTGCAGGTACATATGAAGGTGTTACTCTCCTTGCTCCGTATACAAATATTACCAAGGGCGAGATTGCTAAGCGAGGCAAAAAACTTGGTATAGACTATAGCGAAACGTGGTCATGCTACAAGGGAGGCAACCTTCACTGCGGAAAGTGTGGCACATGTATAGAGCGCAAGGAAGCTTTGCGTGATGCTGGAATAGAAGACCCTACGGAGTATTGTCAATAATGTCGGTAGCTTTGCGTATCGCCTCTTCGTGTCCTGTCAATGCGGCAAATGGCGAAAACTGCGCGGCACGATCGGACATGGACATCTGGGCATGACGTCTTGATACGTGGTGTGGAAGGTTTATTATGTCATCATAGTTTCCCATAATTCTCAGTAAATTCTTATCTTTGTTACGCCTTGTGTCCTCCTATTTGGTTGTTGCGTTCTCTTGCCGTTGCTCCATCTTCAAAGTTTAGTCCTTTAAGTAGGGCATTCTTGCCGTAGAGGTTTTTGATATTCAGCCTTGCTTCCTGTATGCGGCGTTCTTTTTCTAAGGCAGCAGTCTCCTTCTTTTTTTCTTTCTCTATTAGGTCGTAGTTTGTAAAGAGATCCAATTGCTTGGGTGCGATATTCTTTATGCTGTCCTCTCTCACTACATGGTTTACCGTCAAGTTGAGGCGACGTACGAGTAGTCCTGTGTTTGTTATGCGATCAAAGAGTTCCTTCACTGCTTCTGTTATCATGCGAGATGATGAGGTGTGTGTCTTCAGGTTTGTCGTTCCATGTGCATGCTTGGGTACCAGTCTGCCATAGTGGTCGGTGTGTACCTCGCCGTGAAACCTGTTGCGTATCTCTGGGCGAGTGAGGTTCTCCCTGTCATATCCAACAGTCAGCACTATTTGGTCAGTCACCAGTCGTTTCGAAAGCAGGTCAAGAGATATCTGGTCGGCCATTTCCAAGGCCACCACTCGTGCTTTCTTCCAATCGTAGGGACTCTGTAGTACCTGTCCGCTGCTCAGTGAGTTGGTCTCTGGACGATATTTCTTTACCCAGTCTATTGTGCATGGTTCCCATCCCCATGCATGGTCTATCAGTAGTTCGGCATTCACTCCGAAGAGACGATATAGCAGTTCCTCATTCTCCACACTGCATCGTGCTATTTTGCCCATGGTGTCGATGCCGTATGTTGCGAGACTCTGCGCTATACCATGTCCGACGCGCCAGAATTTCGTTATGGGTTGGTAGTCCCACAGCTCTTTACGGTATGTCATTTCATCAAGCTCGGCTATTCTTACGCCGTCCTTGTCGGCAGGCATTTTCTTGGCCACTATGTCCATTGCCACTTTGCACAGGTATATGTTTGTTCCTATGCCGGCGGTAGCCGTTATGCCAGTCTGTTTCAGTACGTCGTGTATCATCTTCATCGCCAGTTCGTGAGCCGTCATCTTATATGATTGCAGGTATGGCGTTGCGTCGATAAATACTTCGTCGATACTATATACATGTATATCCTCTGGTGCAACGTATTTCAAGTATATACCGTATATCTTTGTACTTACTTCTATGTAGAGTTGCATGCGTGGTGGCGCTGTTATGTAGTCCACCTCCCAGTCGCTGTACTCAGTAAGTTCCGTCTCCAGTACCGATTTGCCGGCAAACTGATGATTTGGTATGTTGCGCAACCTGTCATAGTTTACTTCCTTCAGTCGCCGTATCACCTCAAAGAGTCGTGCCCTTCCGCTGATGCCGTATTTTTTTAATGATGGTGACACGGCCAGACATATTGTCTTGTCAGTCCTGCTCTCGTCAGCCACCACCAAGTTGGTGTTCAGTGGGTCCAATCTGCGTTCTACACACTCCACCGATGCGTAGAATGACTTGAGGTCTATCGCTATGTATTGTCTGTCTTTGATAAATATAAACTTATTGATACGCTTACTGACAAAAAAAACGCAGCCACTTGATTGCTAAGTGACTGCGATGTTTCCTTGTGACTCCTGCAGGATTCAAACCTGCAACCTTTTGATCCGTAGTCAAATGCTCTATTCAGTTGAGCTAAGGAGCCATTGCTTTGTGGTGCTTTTGCGAATTGCGAGTGCAAAGGTACTACTTTTTTTCTTTCTGCGCAAGAAATTTCCTCTTTTTTTTTGTTCCCTCGTCATTTTTCCTTATTTTGTTGATGAAATGTTGGCTATAGAACCTGATGAGATAGTTTCAAGATAATCTTATATTATATAATGTTAATTAGCGGTGATGGATACTTTATGTATAGTCGCCATCGCATTTTTAGTGAAAAAGTGAAAAAGTGAAAACGTCAAGATTAAACTCTCGTTAAGAAAATGCTCGGAAAAATTAAAAAAAACAAAAGTGTTAATGTAAAATGCAGGATTAACAAAAAATGCCTTTAACTTTGCACGTAGATTAAGTTGGAAAAGAATCTAATAGTTCAAGACTTGAAGACTTGTAAGTAAAAATGAAGATATCAATGAAACAAACAATTCTGACGACACTCCTCGCAGTGTCTTTTTCGCTTGCTGCTACACATGTATATAACAATACTTGCACGGCGGCTCCTGTATCGGCGGCTGGCGCCGTGGATCTCACTGTGGCGGCAGAAAAGGCTTTGCCATGTGTAGTACATATCAAGTTCCTACAGAACTCCAAGGTGCAGGAGGTGGAGGTACAGAACGACCCGTTTGGGGATATGTTCGATCCATTTGGTTTCTTTGGACAACGAGGACAGGGGCAGAAACGCAAGGTACAGACTCCTAAGAAGGAAGGTACAGGTTCTGGTGTGATAATATCACAAGATGGCTATATCGTGACAAATAATCACGTGGTGGAAGGTGCTGATGAATTGACAATTACGCTGAACGACAACCGTGAGTTTTCTGCACGCATCATAGGTACGGACAAAAATACCGACCTTGCGCTGATAAAGGTAAATGCTACTGGGCTGCCTGCCATAAAAGTGATTTCGAGTGATGATATAAAAGTAGGAGAGTGGGTACTCGCAATAGGACATCCGCTGAACCTGCGTGCTACGGTGACTGCTGGCATAGTATCGGCCAAGGCACGCTCTCTGGGTGCTAACGGTGTGGAGGCTTTCATACAGACTGATGCCGCAATTAATCAGGGAAACTCGGGTGGCGCACTCGTTAATGCAAGAGGCGAGCTTATTGGTATCAATGCCATGCTGACATCGCCAACAGGTAGTAATATAGGCTACGGTTTCGCCATTCCTACCACTATTATGAATAAGGTGGTGGAAGATCTCAAGCAGTATGGTAGCGTGCAGCGTGGACTCATCGGCATACAAGGACAAGATGCGCGTAACTATATCGACTCTCAAAAGGAGCAAGGCAAAGAGATAGATCTTGGTACCAATGAGGGTGTGTATGTGGCAAAGGTAGTTGACGATGGCGCAGCTGCTGATGCGGGCATAGAGGAAGGTGACGTAGTGACGGCTGTAGATGGACAGAAGGTGACAAAAATGGCAGAATTACAGGAGATACTTGCCACAAAACGACCTGGTGACAAAGTGACGCTGAGCTATCTACACAAGAAGTCAAAGAAGACTGCTACTGTGACATTGAAGAATGAACAGGGCAATACGAAGGTAGTGAAGGATGCCGATCTTGACATCTTAGGCGCAGTAATACGTGAGGTTAATGAAAAGGAGAAAGCAGACCTCGAGATAAAGTACGGCCTTAAGGTGACAAAGGTGAATGCGGGCAAGTTCCGTGAGCGTGGCATACCTGCTGGCTTTGTGATACAGACGGTCAACGAAAGCGCCATGAAGTCACTCTCAGATCTCGCTGATGTTGTGAAGGCTGCTAATAAGAGCAAAGATCCTGTACTCATCATCAAGGGATTGTACCCTTCAGGCAAGAGGGAGTACTTTACGGTGCCATTGGAGGACAATAAATAAGGTGGCTGGATTGCATATTGTAAACTCTAAAATAGCAATTTGGGTAAAAACTGAATAGGAAGAAAAAAGTATTTACTTTACTATAAGATTGTAATATGCTGAAAATAGGCATGCTACATTACATGAGTAATATGGCATGCTTATTTTTTTTGATTTTTTTCTAAGTAAAATTTTGTAAGAAAGTAGAAAAGTTGCTACCTTTGTATTCACAAATTTAAACAATTCACTAACCACTATTCTTTGCGAAAGTTTTCCAAAACGGAAAACTTTTTAAAAAGAAAAAATAAAAAAGTTTTCCAATTTTGACCTATGATGGAAATTAGAAAGTTTACCATCACCAAGCGTGATGGCTCAAAAGATGACTTCTCTCTTGACAAGATTATGAGTGCCATAGTAAGGGCATTCGAGGCAGTAGAAGAACCATTTGATGTAGCTAATATCTCTAAGATTATCAGCCACTTGGATATTAAAAATAATATTACGGTGGAGGATATACAGAACCAGGTGGAGATGGCACTCATGAAGGAGGGTCACTACAAGGTGGCTAAGTGCTATATGCTCTACAGACAGTCACACACAGAGGATCGTGAGACTCTTGAGAAGTTGTCTTTTTTGACAGACTATATGGAGGCCACAAATGCAGCTACTGGTTCTAAGTTTGATGCCAATGCAAATGTAGAACATAAGAACATTGCTACTTTGATAGGCGAATTGCCAAAGTCAAATTTCATACGTCTGAACCGTCGTCTGCTCACGGATCGTATAAAGAAGATGTATGACAAGCAGACTGCTGACAAGTACATTGATTTGCTCACACACCATTTTATATATAAGAACGATGAGACATCTATAGCTCCTTATTGTGCATCTATAACGATGTACCCATGGCTTATTAATGGTACGACAGCTATAGGCGGCAACTCTACAGCTCCAACAAATCTTAAAAGCTTCTGTGGAGGATTTGTTAACATGGTGTTTATCGTGAGTTCTATGCTCTCAGGCGCATGCGCTACACCTGAATTCCTCATGTATCTCAATTACTTCATAGGTAAGGAGTATGGTACAGACTACTGGAAGGACCCAGCAAAGATTGTTGACCTCTCTATACGTCAGCGCTCCATCGATAAGGTCATAACGGACTGCTTCGAGCAGATTGTATATTCTATAAATCAGCCAACAGGTGCACGTAACTTCCAGGCAGTTTTCTGGAATATAGCTTACTACGACAAGTATTACTTCGAGTCACTCTTCGGAAATTTCTACTTCCCAGATGGCAGCCAACCCGACTGGAATGGCCTGTCATGGTTGCAGAAGAGATTCATGAAGTGGTTCAACAAGGAGCGTGAAAAGACAGTTCTCACATTCCCTGTTGAAACAATGGCGCTACTGGCAGACAACGGAGAGTGCCGTGACAAGGAGTGGGGTGACTTCACAGCGGAGATGTATTCTGAGGGCCATAGTTTCTTTACTTATATGAGTGATAATGCTGACTCACTGTCGTCTTGTTGCCGTTTGCGTAACGAGATACAGGACAATGGATTCTCCTATACATTGGGTGCTGGTGGTGTATCTACAGGTTCTAAGTCTGTACTGACTGTAAATCTCAATCGTTGCATTCAGTATGCCGTAAACAATGGCCGTGACTATAAGGAGTATCTGGAGGAGGTTATCGAACTGTGTCACAAGGTGCAGCTTGCCTACAACGAGAACCTGAAGAACCTGCAGGCTCACGGTATGTTGCCTCTCTTCGATGCTGGCTATATCAACATGTCACGACAGTATCTCACCATTGGCGTTAACGGACTGGTGGAGGCTGCAGAGTTCATGGGATTGAAGATTACAGCCAACGACAAGTATAAAGAGTTTGTACAGGGTGTGCTATCTATTGTAGAGAAACTCAACAAGCAGTATCGCACCAAGGAGGTTCTCTTCAACTGTGAAATGATACCTGCTGAGAATGTTGGTGTGAAGCATGCTAAGTGGGATCGTGAGGATGGCTACTTCGTACCACGTGACTGTTACAATTCTTACTTCTACGTAGTGGAAGATCAGTCGCTCAATATCATCGACAAGTTTAAGATGCACGGAGCGCCATATATTGAGCATCTCACAGGTGGCTCTGCTCTGCACATGAACCTTGAGGAGCACCTCTCTAAGATGCAGTACAAACAACTGTTGAAAGTTGCCGCAAAGGAAGGATGTAACTACTTTACATTCAACATACCTAACACTATCTGCAATAACTGCGGACATATAGATAAGCGATACCTGCATGAATGTCCGTCATGCCACTCAAGCAATGTGGACTACATGACACGTATCATTGGATATCTGAAGAGGGTGAGCAATTTCTCTGCCGCACGTCAGAAAGAAGCAGCACGTCGCTATTATGCTGGTTCTGACAAAATGGGTAGAGAGGATGGTACTACACCACAGCAGCAGGTACAGAAGGTAGGTTAATACTGACTTTTATGAAGTATGTAAATACGGGCGTGGTCTTTCAGGAAATACCTGATGAGGTCACGCTCTCTATAAATATATCGAACTGTCCTTGTCATTGTTTAGGATGCCACAGTGAATACCTATGGGAGGATATAGGCGCCCCCCTAAATGTCATCTCGCTCAGTATGATGCTTAAAGAGTATGGTGATGATATAACATGCATAGCATTTATGGGTGGAGACGCTACACCAGAGGAGGTAGATGCTTTGGCAGCATGGACTAAAAAGAACTACCCAGAACTAAAAGTGGCATGGTATAGCGGTAGGAGAGAACGAAGCAGTGTGATACATCTTAAAAACTTTGATTTCATAAAACTTGGGCCGTATGTTGAGGCAAAGGGGGCCCTAAATAAACCTACCACTAATCAACGTCTGTACAAGGTTGGGAAAGATCTGTCACTGACTGATATAACAAAGAAATTTTGGAAGAAATGAGACCGATTTTCATAGCAGGACCATGTGTCATCGAGAGTGCTGAACTGCTCGATATAGTGGCGCGGGAATTTGTTGCTATCAACAATGCCCTCGGCACAGAGATAATATTCAAAGCATCATTTGATAAGGCAAACCGTACATCGCTGAAATCCTTCCGTGGGCCAGGCATGAATCGTGGCTTGCAAATGCTTGCCGATGTAAAGGAAAAATATGGTTTGAAATTGCTGACGGACATCCATGAGGCATATCAGGCACAGCCTGTAGGCGAAGTTGTTGACGTTATTCAGATACCAGCTTTTCTGTGTCGTCAAACAGATTTGCTTGTAGCAGCTGCTAAGACAGGAAAGATAGTTAATATAAAGAAAGCACAGTTCCTAAGCGGAGCTGATATGAAATATCCTGTTGACAAAGTACAGCAGAGTGGTGGCAAGGAAGTCTGGCTTACTGAACGTGGCAACTCTTTCGGCTACAATAATCTTGTGGTGGATTTTCGTAATATACCTGACATGCTCAATATCGTACCACGTGTCATAATGGACTGTACACACAGCGTACAGCGTCCTGGTGGTGGCAATGGCACAACGGCGGGCGACCGCAAGTTTGTACCCTCCATGGCATTGGCGGCAAAAGCTTTTGGGGCTAACGGTTACTTTTTTGAGGTACACCCCAATCCTGATGAGGGACTCAGTGACGGACCAAACATGTTGAAACTTGAGGATCTCAGACCTCTTATAGAGAAATTAATAGATTGAACTTTGAATGATGAAGTCAATACGTGAAATAGCAACTCAGGCATTGCAGGATGAGGCACAGGCACTGACAGACCTCATACCGCTTCTCGACGAACAATTTGACAAAGCTGTTGACCTGATGCTCCACTGTGGTGGAAAAGTGATAGTTACAGGAGTGGGAAAGAGTGGACATGTAGGTGCCAAGATAGCAGCTACTTTGAGTTCTACTGGTACACCAGCTGTCTTCGTTAATCCTCTCGATGCATATCATGGAGACTTAGGAGTGATAACCAAGGATGACGTGGTACTCGCATTGAGCAATAGCGGTCAGACCGACGAATTATTGCGGTTCGTACCTATAATAATACACATGGAGGTGCCCATAATAGGTATGAGTGGCAATCCTAAGTCGTTACTTGCGAAGTACTCTACATACCACATCAATGTAAAAGTAGAGAAAGAGGCATGTCCTTTGAATCTCGCACCGACAAGCAGTACCACGGCTGCATTGGCTATGGGCGATGCATTGGCTATATGCCTTATGGAACTAAGGAACTTCAAGCCTCAAGATTTTGCACAGTTTCATCCAGGAGGAGAACTTGGAAAACGATTGCTCACGACTGCTGCTGATGTTATGCTGAGTGAAAATCTGCCATTCATTCCTGCCACTATGCATCTTGGCGAAGCCATAATAAAGGTTAGCGCAGGAAAACTCGGACTTGGTATCTCGCTGAATGAAGACGGCACGGTGGCAGGTGTGTTTACCGATGGTGACATACGTCGTGCTATGGAGCGTTGGCAGGCAGCATTCTTTGATCACACCGTAAGCGATATAATGACACGCACACCGAAGACGGTGACAGGCGATGCCCGAATATCAGATATACAGCGAGTGATGAACGACAATAAGATACACAACGTGCTGGTCGTTGATGAGAAAAAACGTATAATAGGCGTTGTTGACCGCTACGCTTGTGATATATAAAAAAGGTATATGATAAACAAGAAGAAAAGGCTTAAATGTCACCCTTGACATTTAAGCCTTTTCTATTTTCTTACTTTCCTATGATTTTCTTGCCACCAGTGATGCGCACAGCATCTATGCGTCTGTCCGTCATCCTTTTACCAGCTGCATCATATAATGGTAAAGTCGTTTTATTATTATTAACGGCCTTAGTAATCTGCACTAATGTAGCACCATCTTCTATTAGTGAAAACGGGATGTCACTCAATGAGGCAGATACCAATTCCTCAGGCAGGAAGAGATATGCCTTGTGTGCTTTGTTGGTAAAGGCTGCGCCATCAGCGGCTCCCCAGTAAAAGCCCACACCCTTGGTGGCATGGTCGGCAAGTTTGAAGTAGTTGCCGCTGCCATTGCTCTGCAAGGCATCGGTGTCAGTGCCGTGTAGCATGTTTCCTTCCACAGATGACCAATCGTTTGCTATTGTGGCGGTAGCAGAATATATGGTAGGGTAATAGTCTGTATTCGCCTCACCGCTAATCAGTACTGCGGTACCATGTGGCACCGATGTGCCGATATTATTTATGTGCAACTTGTAGTTACCACCTTCCTTTGTTACGTTTATGGTATATGCCGTAAGTCCATCGGGCAGCTCTACATCGTTACTGCTGTAATACATTGTTGCATAGCCAGTGCTACCGATTCTAAATAATTGGTTGGTCGCAATTTTTTTGTAACAATAGGCGAGGGTATAGTTAACACCAATCTGATAGTTTTTAAAGCCATAGTCTTCAGAATAACTGATATATCTTAAAGAACCTTTGTTTAAGCTGACTCCATCAAAACCATATCTTTCACTTGTGTATTTAGATGGAGTCCATCTGCATGATGTTGACAATGTTATATTTGTATTGTCTGTTGTTCCATATACATAATCTAAGTTTACGTCCTGTAAGGCTATTGACTCAATGTTATCCTCATTATCTCTAAAAATCCTCGCTCTATATTCATACGCATTCCCACTCGTATTGGCAGCATCAAGCGAGATAGTGGAGGGAAGATAATCAGCTGTTGTTGTGCCGATGTTGATAGCATGAAAGGCGTTGCCTGTGTCGCTATCATATGTTCCCATGGCGTACATGTTTTTCTCTGCGTCATATGAAACCAAGATAATGGAGTCTCCGGCAGCGAAGTCGCTTGTTGATGTGATTACCTGATACAATCCACCCAGAGTGCTCTGCGCACTCACACTGAGACCATACAGCACATAGGCTGTAAGGCCGATAATAGTTTTCTTCATAGTTTTGTTATTTGTTACTAATGTGTTGTTGTTATTAAAAAAATATCATTGCCCACTACTGTGCGCAATGATTGTTTTCCTTTCAGTGTTTTTTTACAATTTCGTGGTTTTCCCAATGAGGTAATGGTCGAGAATGACTATCGCAGCCATAGCTTCTACGATGGGCACAGCACGCGGGAGTACGCAGGGGTCATGTCTTCCTTTTGCCTTCAGCAGGGTAGGGTTGCCTTCGAGATCGATTGCCTCCTGTTCACGCAACTGTGTGGCAACGGGTTTAAATGCCACGCGGAAATATATGTCCTCGCCATTGCTTATACCACCCTGTATGCCACCAGAGTGGTTGGTCTTCATGCCGTTGCCCAATCCTTCGTTGAACAGGTCATTTTGCTCACTGCCTCTCATGTCTAAGCCATTGAAGCCTTCTCCATATTCAAAACCTTTTACGGCGTTTATAGAGAGCATAGCAGCTCCGAGTGACTGATGCAGTTTGCCAAACTCGGGTTCGCCAAGTCCTACAGGACATCCCTTGATGACACATGTTATGGTACCACCGATAGTGTCACCATCAGCTTTCACCTCTTTTATTAGGTTTTCCATCTCCGTAGCTTTCTCTGCATCGGGGCAACGTACTGCGTTGGTATCTACCTGCGATAGGTCATATTTCTTGTAGTCACGGTCGATGGATATATTGCCTACCTGTGATGTATAAGCGTGTATGGTAATGCCTAACTGACGTAAGGCCAATTTGGCGAAAGCTCCTGCTACACAACGACTTATTGTAATGCGTGCACTGCTCCTGCCTCCTCCGCGATGGTCACGTGTACCGTACTTTTGCTGATATGTGAAGTCTGCATGTGAAGGACGAAACAGGCAACGCATGTTTTCATAGTCTTGTGAGTGTTGGTTAGTGTTTCTTACAAGAAAACCGATAGGACACCCCGTTGTCTTGCCTTCAAATACACCAGATAAGATTTCCACCTCGTCTGCCTCATTGCGACCCGTTGTGATGGTACTCTGTCCAGGGCGACGACGGCTAAGTTCTGCCTGTATGAAGTTCATGTCAACAGATATGCCAGCGGGCATACCGTCGATGACTCCACCGATGCCTGCTCCGTGGCTTTCGCCGAAGCTTGTTATCGTGTATATTTTACCAAATGTATTCATTTGCCACAGCCTCCATCATCGCATTTGCCACAGCCTCCATCATCGCATTTGCCACAGCCATCTCCATCGCATTTGCCCTCGCCAGAGTTGCAACCTCCTCCACAGCTTCCACAACCTCCATGACATCCGCCTCCTGATAGACGGTTGATGACGTCGGTAATTTCAGCGTTGGTAGCTTCATGGCATTCTTCTACAGTACCCGTGAAATTGAGTGCGCAGCCAGCAAGAGGGTGATTGAGGTCAACAACCACGTCTTTATCTCTTACCTTTTTAACTATACCCATGAAGCGCATGCCGTCCTCGTTTTGCAGAGGTATTATTGCACCAATATATATCATGTCAGCGTTAAACACTCCGTCTATGCTGAATATGGCCTTATCGAGTGTCACCACTCTTTCTGCCACATATTCTCCATATGCTTCCTCGCAAGGTACGGTAAAGTCAAACTCCTCGCCTGTGCTGAGTTTCTCAATTTCTTTTTCGAAACCTGGTATGGTGGTGCTGAACCCTGAGATAAATACAAAAGGATCGTCAGCACCGATTTCTTCTCTCAGTTCTCTCACACCATCTTTGACAGTATGAAGTTTATATGTTATAGCGTAATATTTGTTCATAACAGATGCAAAGGTACGAAAAAAAAATGGATATCCAAAAAATGGTTGATATGAATTAAGTTTCGTTTTGATTGTAGTCAAGAAAGTAACGTTTTCTCCTTATCTTTCAACATTCCACTTTCAACATCCAATTTTTCTTATTACCTTTGCACTCGCAAAATTCAAGAAAGAATATTTTTAAGGTGGGTGGTCCGCTTCAGTATTTATGAAAGCTTCGGCTGGATTGATATTGAGCGGACTTTTTTCTTTTCCATCCTTTTTGTGGTAGCTAAGCACCCAGATGCGGAAGCTATGCTTCCATATGCGGAGGCAATGCTTCTGCAAACAAAAGCGCAGCGACTGAAAATAGCCGTTGCGCTTTATAATATGTAATCTGATGATTAGTTGTTCTCAGGACGGAGTTGACGAACAGTCTCAGCTGTGCGCCACATCTCAGAGTCGTGGAGAGCCTTCAGTTCCTTCTCAAGACCTACGCGGTAATCTGGCTTTGAGTTTGCGTCGATAGAGATCTGAGCCTCGTTACCAGACTTAACAGAAGCATAGAGCTTCTCAACTACAGGCTTACATGCATCGTGGAATGGACCCATCCAGTCAAGCGCACCGCGCTGTGCTGTTGTAGAGCAGTTAGCGTACATCCAGTCCATACCCTTCTCTGCGAAGAGAGGCATGAGTGACTGAGTGAGCTCCTCAACTGTCTCGTTGAATGCCTCAGAAGGTGTGTGACCATTCTCACGGAGTACCTCGTACTGAGCGAGGAGCAGACCCTGGATGGCACCCATCAGCGAACCACGCTCGCCAGTGAGGTCAGATGTAGCCTCGCGCTGGAATGTTGTCTCGAAGAGGTAACCAGAACCGATACCGATACCGAGAGCAAGAGTACGGTCGAGTGCCTTGCCTGTAGCATCGTTATAAACTGCGTATGAAGAGTTAAGACCACGACCCTCGAGGAACATAGTACGGAGTGAAGTACCAGAACCCTTTGGAGCTACCATGATAACGTCGATGTCCTTTGAAGGAACACAACCTGTACGGTCAGACCATGTGATAGCGAAACCATGAGAGAAGTAGAGAGCCTTGCCAGGAGTGAGGTACTTCTGGAGTGTTGGCCATACTGACATTACAGCTGCATCAGAGAGCAGACACATAATGATAGTACCCTTATCAGCAGCCTCCTCGATAGAGAAGAGAGTCTCGCCTGGTACCCAACCATCGTTCTTAGCCTTCTCGAAAGTCTTGCCCTGACGCTGACCAACGATTACGTTGAAACCGTTGTCGCGGAGGTTGCAAGCCTGACCAGGTCCCTGTACGCCGTAACCGATAACTGCGATGGTCTCGTCCTTAAGGATTTCACGAGCCTTCTCCAGTGGGAATTCTTCACGTGTCATTACCTCTTCGATAACGCCACCAAAATTCATTTTTGCCATTTTGTTTAAGTTTTTTGTTGTTAATGAAAGTTTGTTATTTTCGTTATTTCGATATGTCGATATTTCGTTATGTCGAATTCTTAATTATTCGCTTCGCGAAAGCTCATCAGCACACGGCTGAGTTCAGTCTCGCTGCCGTCAGCCTCCTTGCGAGCAAGACGGAAGTAGTGCTGATTGTCATTTGCGAGGTGATAGATGCGAATCACATCGTGCCAGTGTCCCTCAGCAACGTAAGCTATCTCAACTCGCTTCACCATGTGAGTGCGCAGGTAGTCAAGGGGGAAGGTGTCCATAACGTGGTCGATGTAGCGCATGGAGTTGAGGTGGCAGTTCACGTCTATGTCGCCATACTGCACCTGAAACTCCGTGTATTCGGTCATCTCAGGAGTCTTCACTCGTGACACGTCTTTGATGGGACATTCTTTCTCTGGGTAGAGATATTCGAGTATTTTTCCATCGTGGATGGCAAGGATGTCCTGCGGCTCACGGGTGGTGGTGTCAATCATCGCCCAGATGCTCTTGCTGTAGCCATACACTTTGCTTCCGTCTTCAGACATGATAACCCAGTTACGCTTGGTGAAATACTTCATGGCATTCTCCACCCATGTCTCAATATAGAACTTGTCATGCTCCATCGGTATGTCCTCCAGTTCTATGGCAAGTCGTGACAGAACCCACGTCTTGTTGATAGTGTTGAGGTAGGTCATGCCGAAGTTGCGCTGTGTGGAGTGCATATCGCTGGCGTTGAGCAGGTCGTTGCACAGATGGCCTAAGCACATGCGATGCCTGAAGTCGCAGTGGAAAGCATCAGCGATGGTGTGATATATTGGTGAAGTCTTGTCCATTAGATTTCCTCTCCTCTTTCATGCAGAAATTTGCTCACCTCTTCCTGACAAGAGCGTGTTACTGCTATGCGACCGGAACGTGTGAACTGCAGCACGCAGTCAGGAGTCTTGCGCAGTTCGTGGAAGAGTGAAACAATGTCTTCAGTCGTCCCCTCACACACCACTGTGCAGAAAGTGGAGTTCACCTCCGTTATCCTGCCCTGTGAATGGCGGATGGCGCGAGTGATGTTAGGATTCTCCATCACCTTGTCGGTTGACAATTTGAAAAGTGCAACCTCCACGTGGAAAATCTCAGTGTCGGTATAATAGTGTGCCTTGACGACGTCAATCTTGCGCTCTATCTGTTTCACTACTTTCTTGATAGTTTCCTCGTCGCTGTAGGCGGTGATGGTGTATTTGTGGATACCCTTTATGGAAGAGGGAGACACGTTAAGTGACTCGATGTTTATCTGCCTACGGGTGAACACGCCGGTAATCTGGTTCAGCATACCTGCCATGTTCTCTGTATATACCTGTAAGGTAAATAGTGTATTGTTATTTTCGCTCATTTTGTTATTAACAGTCAATGTTAAGAATCATTTCGTCAACAGCCTTGCCAGGTGCTGTCATAGGCTCTACGTTGGCATCGGGTTTGATGATGGTCTCAAGGAGGAACGGACCGTCGGTATCGAGCATTTCCTTGATGGCATCCTGTAGTTCAGCACGGTCAGAAATACAGCGGTATGCTATGCCGTAAGCCTCTGCCACCTTGCCGAAGTTAGGGTTGACCATAGGCGTGAACGACTGTTTGTGGTGGAAGAACATATCCTGCCACTGGCGCACATTGCCAAGGTAGTTGTTGTTGAGCAGAATCATCTTCACAGGGATTCTGTGCTCCATGATGGTGCCGAACTCCTGAATCATCATCTGCAAGCCACCGTCACCCATGAAGCAGCAGATAGTGCGTTCGGGAGCACCGAATGTAGCACCCATAGCAGCTGGCAGGCCGTAGCCCATGGTGCCCATACCACCTGATGTTATGATGCTACGACTCTTGTGGTACTTGAAGTAACGTGCCGACATGAGTTGGTTCTGACCAACGTCGGTAACGAGTACGGACTCAGAGTTCGTTGCCTTGGCAACTGCATGTGCCACCTCACCCATGAGCAGAGGTCCATCCGTTGGCTTGGTTGCAGGGGTGATAACGTTCTCTATCTCCTTTTGGCGAAGAGGTTGGAAAGACTCTTTCCACTCTGTGTGGTCAGCCTTATTGATCAGTGCTGTGAGGGCTGGGAGCGATACCTTGCAGTCGGCTACAACAGAAACTGTTGTCTTTACGCATTTGTCAATCTCCGATGGGTCGATGTCAAGATGTATAATCTTTGCCTGCTTGGCATAGCGTTCAAGGTTACCTGTAACACGGTCGGAGAAACGCATGCCGATGGCTATCAGTACGTCAGCCTCCTGCTCCTTGAGGTTTACGGAGTATGAACCATGCATACCGAGCATACCCATATTGAGCTTGTGATTGGAAGGCAGGGCAGAGAGTCCCATCAGTGTGCGACCGGCAGGAATGTCAGCTTTCTCAAGGAAGGCGCGAAGCTCCTCCTGTGCATTACCAAGTTCTACGCCCTGACCCACGAGAGCCATAGGCTTCTTGGCGTTGTTGATAAGCTCTGCAGCAGCCTTTAGGTCTTCCTCCTTTGGTTCGGGATAAGGCACATAGCTGCGGATGAAATCTACCTTTGCAGGCTCATAGTCGATGAGTTCTGTCTGCGCATTCTTGGTGAAGTCGAGCACTACAGGACCCGGACGGCCTGAGCGTGCGATGAAGAAGGCACGGCTTACAGCCCATGCTACGTCTTTTGCAGAGCGTATCTGGTAAGCCCACTTGGTGATAGGCTGTGCCACGTCAACGAGGTCAACCTCCTGAAAAGCATCACTGCCAAGCACGCTTGTTGCTACCTGACCTGCTATGACCACGATAGGCGTAGAGTCCATCATGGCATCAGCTACACCAGTAAGGGTGTTTGTCACACCAGGACCGGATGTCACGAGTGTCACGCCAACCTTACCGCTCACGCGGGCATAACCTTCAGCTGCGTGTGCTGCTGCCTGTTCGTGGCGCACCAGTATGTGGTCGAAAGCTTTCTTTTCGCCACGGGTATAGTCGTACAGAGAATCGTAGGTAGGCATGATGGCACCACCGGGATAGCCGAAGATAGTCTTTACGCCTTCAGCCTTGAGTGCCAGCATCAATGCTTCTCCACCAGTTATTTTTTCCATTGTCTTTTGTTTTTATTATATTTCCTATAGTGTCTATAGTATCTATAGTGCCTATAGTTTTTTAATCTATTATTCTTACGCCGCCCTTGTCAGCTGAAGATACAGACTGAGCGTATGCACGCAGTGCCTTGCTGACTATGCGGTTGCGCTTCAGTGGCTGCTGTGGACGTGCAGCGAGTTCCTCGTCAGAGAGCTTCACGTTGATAGAGCGTGAAGGAATATCGATAACGATTATGTCGCCGTCCTTGATTTTGCCGATGTTACCACCGCTTGCAGCCTCTGGTGATATGTGACCGATAGACAGTCCTGATGTGCCGCCAGAGAAACGTCCGTCTGTGATAAGGGCACATTCCTTGCCCATATGCATAGACTTGATGTATGAGGTGGGGTAGAGCATCTCCTGCATACCAGGACCGCCCTTAGGACCTTCGTGGGTGATGACCACGCAGTCGCCCTTCTTCACTTTGCCTCCAAGAATTCCTTCGCAGGCATCCTCCTGTGAATCGAAGACCACAGCAGGACCTTCGAAGTGCCACAACTCAGGAGCCACACCGGCAGTTTTAACTACGCAACCGTCCTGTGCTATGTTGCCGAAGAGGACTGCCATGCCACCATCCTTGGTGTATGCATGTTCAATGTCACGTATACAACCGTTCTCACGGTCAGTATCGAGTTCATCCCAATAGTTCTCCTGTGAACCCATTACGTTGGAGAATTTTCGCCCTGGTGCACAACCATATATGTTGCCTACCTCGGCGCTTACAGCGAGTGTGGGGTCGTTGGTCCACTTGCCGTCCTTGTACTGCAGACCAGTGATGGAGTACTTCTGTATGTCCTCCCCCAATGTTGCACCGTTGACACGCTTACATGAGAGGTCAAGCAGGTCACCCTTGGCAAGTTCACCGAGTATGCCCAGTATGCCACCGGCACGGTTTTCTTCTTGTATAGAGTACTTCTGCCAGTTTGGAGCGAGTTTACAGAGGAATGGTACTTTGCGTGAGAGTGTGTCGATGTCAGTCATTCTGAAATCAACTTCTGCCTCCTGAGCCACAGCCAACAGGTGTAGTACCGTATTAGTTGATGCTCCCATGGCGATGTCGAGTGTCATAGCGTTGAGGAATGCCTGACGAGTGGCTATGCTACGTGGCAGTACAGAGTCGTCGCCGTCCTCGTAGTATGCGAGGGCATTTTTTACGATGAGTTTTGCTGCATCCTTGAATAGCTTTATGCGGTTCTTGTGAGTTGCAAGTATAGAACCGTTTCCTGGCAGTGAGAGTCCGATAGCCTCTGTGAGAGAGTTCATGGAATTGGCAGTAAACATTCCTGAGCAAGCGCCACATCCAGGACAAGCACACTGCTCTACTTCTGCCAATTCCTCGTCTGATACTGTTGGGTCGCCACCTTTTATCATCGCTGTGATAAGATCGGCATTCTCGCCCTTATACTGTCCTGCCTCCATAGGTCCTCCGCTGACAAAGACTGCAGGTATATTGAGACGCATGGCAGCCATGAGCATACCAGGTGTTACCTTGTCGCAGTTGGATATGCAGACCATGGCATCAGCCTTATGAGCATTTACCATATACTCTACGGAGTCAGCTATGACGTCGCGTGATGGGAGAGAGTAGAGCATACCGTCGTGACCCATGGCGATGCCGTCGTCCACTGCTATTGTATTAAACTCTGCAGCGTAGCATCCCAGTGCTTCGATTTCCTTTTTCACTATCTGTCCTATCTCGTGTAGGTGTGTATGTCCTGGGACGAACTGTGTGAATGAGTTTACGATAGCTATGATTGGTTTGCCAAACTGTTCGCGCTTCATACCGTTGGCTACCCAGAGTGCTCTTGCTCCTGCCATACGGCGACCTTCAGTGCAGACACTGCTGCGGAGTTTATTCTTCATAATGTATTTGTTTTTATTATAATGTACGTGTGTGCGTGCGAATTGGATGCAAAGTTACTCATTTTATGGTAAACAACCAAGAAAAAGAGTGATTATTTTTACTCCTCATCAGGTTCAAGATTCTGTGGGTCGAGTATATGCAGTTGAAATGCACGTGTCACTAGGCGCAGTGCATTGACGCTCTGCTTGTGACCATTGGGAAATAGTTTCTGTATGAGATCGGCCTGTCTCTTCTCTAAACTCTTCACTCCGAATGGCATGCCTCTCAGCGTCGTTATCTGTTCCTTGGTGTAGCCCAGTGCAAGATGTCGCAGGAAACGTTCGTCATACTCGTCTATGCTGTAGCCTATGCTTGCCTCTTGCTTGAGTATTTCACTTGTCACGTTGCTGCGGAAATTGTTTACTATAGTTTCCATGATAGGCTGATTGAATACGTATTTTTTGCCTCCCATGACATTCATTACATCTATACGTGTAAGCATCTCTCCTGCCTTGAGTATTATGCCATCGGCACCAGCGTCAAGTACATCAACCCATAGTTTTTCGTTGAGTATCTCGCCTGTAAATACCAAAACCTTCACATCCTTGTGCTCTGCCTTGGTGTTTCTGCACAGTTCTACTCCTATAGTGGTGCTTCCCTGTAGTCCCAGGTCGAGAAGTACGAGATCAGGTTCTGTCGTGCGCATTAGTTTGAGGTATTCGCCTTCAGTTTGTGCTGTGCCAATTATCTCAGCTTCAGGAACTTCCGATTTTAGCAGTCCCTCGGTACCCTTCATCTCAAGAGGTACATCCTCCACTATGATGACTTTGAAACTATCCATAGTCTGTTCAAATTTACTATTGAAAAATTTAAGCTTAGACGGCTATGTAAATAACACAAAAAGAGGTTACATACGCCTTTTCAACGGATGCAACCTCTTGTTATTTATAATAACGATTCTTGATAAGGATATTATCCCTTGAAGAATGCGTCAACTTCCTCGTTACGAACCATGTGCTCGTCAAAGATGTATGCGCCAGTCTTAGGGCTCTTTACCATCTTTATAACCTTTGTATAAGCGCGACCATCCGATGAACCTTCATGGAGGGTAGCGACCGCTTTCTTAGCCATAGTTTAATCTGTTTTTTATTGTTTGTTATGAAAAAAACGCTGAGCCGTGATTACTTTATCTCCTTGTGGAGAGTCATCTTCTTGAGAATTGGGTTGTACTTCATCAACTCAAGACGCTCGGGAGTGTTCTTACGGTTCTTTGTTGTGATGTAACGGCTTGTACCTGGCAAACCGCTGTTCTTGATCTCTGTGCACTCCAGTATTACCTGTACACGATTGCCTTTTGCTTTCTTTGCCATGGTGCTTATTCTCCTATTACTTTAATATCTTTCCAATCTACGTAGCCTTTTGCTACAGCTTGCTTAAGGGCTGCATCGAGACCAACCTTGTTGATCATACGCAGGCCTGCAGCAGAAATCTTGAGGCTGATCCAGCAGTCCTCCTCTACATAGTAGAACTTCTTTGAGAAGAGGTTCACGTCAAAGGTGCGCTTTGTGCGATGCTTTGAGTGAGATACGTTGTTACCGATCATTGCCTTCTTGCCGGTAATTTGACAAATTTTAGACATTGCTATCTGTTAATTTTTAAAGATCGTTAAGTGATACTTATTCCAAACAGTGTGCAAAGGTACTACTTTTTTCTGAAATGGCAAAGCAATTGCTATTTGTGCAATCCGATTTTAAACTTTTTTAATAATTTGACATTACAATAGCACTATTCCGCTGTCGGTAATGTCTATTAAGTGTCGTTTGTAGAGGTCTCCCACAGCCTGTTTGTAGGTGCGTTTGCTGACGCCAAACTGTGCCTTGATGTCTTCTGCCGAACTTTTGTCACCGAGCCAGCATCTTCCTCCTCGTGATTCAAGGTATTTCAATAGTTTGGCGGAGAAGTCGGTGGTGTGTTCACGTCCTGTTTTCTGCAGTGCACAGTCCACTTTGCCATCATGACGTATGTTGGATATGAATCCCTTTACTCTGTCGCCTGTATGCAGTGGCTGGAATACCTGTGAGTCATATATCAGTCCAGCATAGGCATTGTCTATTATGACCTTAAATCCGAGATCTGTTTTCTGCCATATAAGTAGTTCCACTTCCTGTCCTTCCGTATATTCCTTTGGCAGGGGTTGCAGGTACCTTTCTATTTTGGCAGATGCCATGATGCGGTAGCTCTCCTCGTCTATGTGTACGTGTACTATATACGCCTGCCCCTTTTGCATTCTGCGCTTCTGCTCGCGGAATGGACAGAAGAGGTCTTTCATCAGTCCCCAGTCGAGAAATGCCCCGTATTCATTCACCCATGCTACCTCGAGGTATGCAAAGTCACCCACCATTGCTTTGGGTTCCAGTGTTGTAGCTACCATGCGCTCCTCGTTGTCAAGATAGAGAAATACCTCTATGTCATCGCCCACCTGCAAGTCTTCAGGTACGTAGCGTTCTGGTAGCAGTATCTTGCCATCATATCCGCCTCCCTCCAGGTACATGCCGAAGTCCACTTTCCACGCAGCCTTCAGCGTATTCATCTGTCCGAGTTTTAGTTGTGCCATAGTGTGGTGTCTATTCGTTGATGTCGTTTTGGCTGATGATGCCGTCGGTGATGTGTATCGTCCTGTCTGTGAGTTTTGAGAGCTCCTCGTCGTGGGTGACGATTACGAATGTTTGTCCGTACTTCTCTCTTAGGTCAAAGAATAGCTGATGTAGTTCCTTCTTGTTCTGTGAGTCAAGCGAACCTGATGGTTCATCGGCAAAAACCACCGATGGGTTATTTATCAGTGCCCTCGCTACGGCTATGCGCTGCTTTTCGCCTCCTGATAGTTCTGAGGGCTTGTGTTTGGCTCGGTCTACGAGGTTCAGAAATGCGAGTAACTCCTGCGCACGTTTCCTCGCCTCGTTCTTTTTAGTGCCCGCTATGAGGGCGGGTATTATTATATTTTCTTCTGCGGTAAACTCAGGCAACAGTTGGTGAAACTGAAATATAAAGCCGATGTTACGATTGCGGAAATCTGCCAGCTTGTTTGATGACATGCTTCCTACGTTGACATTGTCGATGTAAACCTCTCCGCTGTCGGCACTGTCGAGCGTGCCCATAATCTGCAGTAAGGTGGTCTTGCCTGCACCGCTCGGTCCGACTATGCTCACCACCTCTCCCTTGTCGATATTCAGGTCTATACCTTTGAGTACCTGCAGGTTGCCGAATGACTTGTATATATTTTTTACCTCAATCATTGTTGTGACGTGTTTGAACTGCAAAGTTACAATAAAATAACGAAACGACAAAAACTTTCAACTTTCAACTTTTAATTTTCATCTTTCAACTTTCATCTTTCAACTTTTTTTCGTACCTTTGTTGCCGTTTATGCAATAAATTATGTGTATACGCCGTTATTATTGTAAATAAAATTTTACACGATGAAACGTTTCCTTATAATTACAATTATGGCACTGACGAGTCTCACTAGTGCGTTAGCTCAGTCAATGTCTGATTCGCAAATCGTTACTTTCATACAGAAGGAGCAGAAAAAAGGCACGTCACAAGCTCAGATTGTCACCAAACTGATGCAGCGTGGTGTCTCTGTTACTCGGCTCCAAAAGTTACGCAAGCAATACCAAAGTGCAGGAAGTGCCACTATGGGTAGCCAGCGGGGTGTCGAGACTGCAAGTGAAGATAGCCGTCAGCGCAGTGCTAATGGAACCTCACAGCGAATGGGTGAGGGTGGCAGTAGCGCTATCAAGAGCACTAATGTTATGGGTATGAATGAGTCATATGGCATTCCTTCTTCCAGACTTGGCAGCAAGGGTGATAATGCCGATGCTAATGCCGACGATGAGTCACAGATGCTGTCTGTCCTCAATGATTTTATGCCTGATTCTTCTACTAATACAGATCTTCAGATAGCACAGAAGGAGAAGAATCGCAAGAAAGTCTTTGGTCGTGATATCTTCAACAACCAAAATCTTTCATTCGAACCTAATATGAACATCGCCACACCTCAGAACTATGTCTTGGGGCCTGGCGATGCCGTGTATATAGATGTTTATGGCGCTTCGCAGAAGAGTGTACAGTCCACCGTAAGTCCTGATGGTTATATTAATATCGATGGCTTCGGCCCCGTACAGGTCAGTGGGCTCACCGTAAGTCAGGCAAATGCACGTCTGCGTTCTACCCTTGGTGCCCGTTACTCATCGTCCAATATCAAGTTGACATTAGGTCAGACACGTACTATAATGGTCAATGTGATGGGTGAGGTAAAAGCTCCTGGCACCTATACACTGTCAGCCTTTGCCAGCGTGTTTCATGCCCTTTATATGGCAGGAGGCACGAGCGAGATAGGTACTTTGCGTAATATTAAGGTCTATCGCGCAGGGCGTCTTGTTTCAAATGTCGATATCTATGATTACATACTCAATGGCAAACTGACGGGCAATGTGCGCCTTGCCGACAATGACGTTATTGTCGTGGGTCCTTATGACTGCCTCGTTAGTGTAACGGGTAAGGTAAAGCGTCCTATGTACTATGAGATGAAAAAGTCCGAGAGCGTGCAGACTCTCCTCAAGTATGCAGGTGGTTTCACTGGCGATGCATACACTAAGAGTGTGCGTCTGCTCCGTAAGAACGGCAAAGAGTTTGGCGTGTATAACGTGACGGAGTTTGATATGGCATCGTTCCGCGTCAGTGATGAGGATTCAGTGAGTGTTGATGCTATCCTGCCTCGCTTGTCCAATACTGTAGAACTGAAAGGTGCCGTGTTCCGTCCAGGCTTGTATCAGCTTGGTGGTGACGTCACCACGGTGAAGGGGCTTATCGAGACTGCCGACGGTCTGAGCGAAGATGCTTTCTCGCAGCATGCCGTGATGCATCGTATGAAGGCAGATCGTACTCTAGAGGTTATGTCTCTTGACATACAGGGCATACTCAATGGTACAGTGGCTGACATTCCTCTGCGTAATGAGGACGTGCTCTTCATACCATCTAAGAAAGATCTTAATGACGAGCGCAAACTCAAGATATATGGCGAGGTGTATTATCCTGGCACCTACCAGTATGCTGATGGCATGACGGTGGAGGACTTCATCCTGCAGGCTGGTGGCATGAAGGATGGTGCTTCCAATAAGGTTAAGGTAAGCCGCCGTGTGCTAAATCCCTCTGCTCAGGCAGGAGGAGATCAGGCGGCGCGTCTGGAAGATTATGAAATGACGCTCGTTGATGGCTTCGTAGTTGATGGACAGCCAGGCTTCAAATTGCAGCCTTTCGATGAAGTGTTTGTCACCAAGACGTCGGGCTACACCGAGCAGAGCAGCGTCAGTGTCGAAGGCGAGGTGCTTTCTTCTGGTTTCTACGGACTCAATGGTGATAATGTACGCGTGAGCGATGTTCTCAAGATGGCAGGAGGTATTACCCCTCGTGCTGCAACCAACGGTGCTTATATCATGCGTAAGATGAACGATGAGGAGCGACGTCGCAGAGAAAATATGCTTTTGGCAGTACGTGCCAACCGTGCCAATGCCTATGCCACAGCAACTACAACGGGTGCTGATGACAGGTATCTCTTTGCCGACTCTCTCACCCGCGAGCAGTATCTCAACGAAGATGAATACCGTGTGGCTGTCAATCTACAGAACTCGCTGAAGAACCCTGGTTGTGCCGATGATGTAATACTGCGCGACAATGACCGTCTTATAGTAGAGCCATTCAACAATACAGTTAAGATTTCAGGAGCAGTACCCTACACTAATACCGTACCTTACGTCAAGGGTAAGGGTATAAAGTACTACATGCAGCAGGGCGGTGCACGAGGTAGGACCAACCGTAAGTGGGCTTACGTGGTATATCAGAACGGAAGTGCGCAGATGATAAAGGATGGTGCCAAGATAGAACCAGGTTGTGAGATAGTGCTTCCTGAGCGTCATACCACTCCTAACACCCAGTCAGCATCCATGTGGGTTAGCATAGGTTCTACCATCGCCACGATGGCTGCAGTAGTCGTTACAGCGATAAAATAATAGTAGCAATAATTGTCAATTGTCAATTATAAGCGCTACAGCGTATGCGCTGATACCCTCTTTCCTGCCTGTGAAGCCCAGTTTCTCTGTGGTCGTGGCCTTGATGCTGATGTTGTCTGTATCAGTGTTCATTACCTTGGCGAGGCATAGTTTCATCTCCTCTATGTGAGGATTCAGCTTAGGCTGTTCGGCACACACCGTGCAATCGATATTTCCGAGCTTATAGCCCTTTGTGGCTATAAGCTCTATTGTTTTTTTGAGCAGTATCTTGGAGTCTATGCCGTCAGTTTCCTCCGCAGTATCAGGAAAGTGGTAGCCTATATCACGCATGTTGGCTGCCCCAAGCAAGGCATCGCAGATGGCGTGAATCAACACATCCGCATCGCTGTGCCCCAGTAGTCCGTGCGTATGCTCTATCTTTATACCTCCAAGCCAGAGGTCACGTCCCTCAACCAACTGATGGACGTCATATCCCATTCCTATTCTTATCATATATATACCTTTACCTTATCTATTATTATAGTACAAATCTTGTGTATCAGCCATGCTATAGGCAGTGAGATGGCGAGCGTTAGCCAGAACGTAGGCCAGTAGCCCATGTGCTGACGCTCCAAAGGTTTCATTACGAACTCCACGTGTACCAAGTAAAGTTCAAGTGAGAATCCACCCACCCAGCTGAAGAACTTGTTGACAAACTTCAGTTTGCCATCAGCCATAAGGTCAAACACCCTCGACATGATCATTATCGTCGTAATAGCGAGAATGATGTACAGCATCCTCTCCGTGTAGAGAGGGAACCTGCCGTGCCTGAACTGCTCCAACCATACGCACGCCCACAGACTCAGTGCAAAGCCGCCCACTATCATCCACCAGGCGTGTTTGCTCACGGTCTGCCTCTGTTTTACCGCCTCTGCGCACACTATGCCCAGCATGAATATAGGTATCCTGCTCCAGAATATCTCAATATGTCCCACCGCCTTGTGCACAGGCACCACGTACATCATTATGATGCACCATATCAGCGGTAGCGCCACCAACCACTGAAACACCCTGTCCTTCCTCAGCAGTTGCATGAAGAGTGGGGCAAAGAGATACATCATCATCGTAGCAGGCACATACCAGAATGTCAGCTCGTCGTACAGCCAGAAGTCCCAGTTGAACAGCACATCGCCAGCAAGGTCTATCCAGCTGTCTGCTGTAGCACTCCCTGTGCCCCCAAAGGGTAGGCGATAGGATGGGTGCGCCGTAGTGAAGCGACTCAGGTAGAAATATCCCGCTATTATGAGCCACGCAGGGTATATGCGCAAGGCACGGTTCAGGTAAAACCTCCCGTACAGTTGCTGCTTGCTCCACGAATACCACAGTCCTATGCCCGACAGGAAGAAGAATATGTCAACACCCAGATTGCCCATCCTCCTCAAGCCGAACCACGGACTACGTTGTGACAAACTCACGTGGAAGAGCATCACTATGATGATGGCGAAGCCCATCAGCTCTCCACGATACTTCGATATGTCATTCAGTTGTATATCAGGTAACTTCATGTTTGCAAAAGTAATTATTTTTTTTCAATTTCCTAATCTTTTGATATTTTAATTTCATAAATTAAAAAAAAATGCCTAATTTTGCAACCACTATGCCGTTGTTACTACGTCCTATAGCAACAAGATTTTTCCTGTTCATGTACCTGCTGGGTATAGTGAGCAGCATAGTGACGGTGCCTAATTGGAAGGGGGCACACATGTATGAGAATGCTCCATGGGAGTTGTTTGTGGATGTGTATCTTCTATCAGCCATTGTATGTTTGGTGCCTGCAAGGGTTAAAAGTTTTCCTTTGCGCACTGTCGTTAAAGCTCTGATATACTGCGTTATATACCCGCTTTACATCATTGATACTTTCTGCTTTGTTAAGTTTGGTACCACGATCAATCCCTCCATGCTACTGCTTGTGGGCGAGACCAACTCTGGTGAGGCTTCAGAGTTTTTCCAAAGCTATCTCTCGCCTGAAATACTGCTGACGGAGGTGGGTATAATAATGCTGGTGCCGTTGGTGCATGCAATCATAGACTCACCCCTAGCCCCTTTCTTGAAGAGAGGGGGACAATATGTGGGGAGCAAAATGCAGGGGTTACGGGTTAGTCTGGGGGTTCGCTTGATTGTTGATGCCGTCATCCTCGCCCTCCTTGCTTATGCTTTTTATCCTCAGTCATACGAGAATAAGGCGCTGTACCAGAAGACGATGTCGATGAAGACGATAGGCGAGGTGGAGCACTCGCTTGCCTACCACCCTCATACGGAGATGTACCAGCCGCCGATGCGATTGGTGTTTGCCATACGAAGCAACCAGCTGATAGCAAAACAGCTTGACATACTGATACGTACTGCTGACACGAAGGCTAAGGTCGATTCGTGCGACTTCAAGAGCCAGAACATAGTGCTCATAATAGGTGAGAGTTTCAACAAACGCCATGCACAGCTATATGGCTATGACAAGAAGAACATGCCAAAGCAGGTGAAACTGGAGAAATCGCGACTGCTCACCAAGATGGATGATGCTATAGCGCCTTGGAATCTTACGAGCTTCGTATTCAAACACCTGATGACGACCTACTGCGTGGGTGACAGTGGTGACTGGTGCGACTATCCGTTGTTCTGCCAACTGTTTCGTAAGGCAGGCTACAGGGTGACATTCCTCACCAACCAGTTTCTGCCACAAGCCAAGGAGGCGGTGTATGATTTCTCTGGCGGTTTCTTTATAAACAACGAGAAGCTCTCAGCCGAGCAGTTTGATGTGCGCAACGACAAGCTCCATGTCTTTGACGAAGGGTTGTTGCAAGATTGGGACAATCTTAACGAAAACGAAACGGAGCCTGCGGCTCCTACGAAACGCCCTATGGGCTACGAAGGCCTTAATTCCTACCCTGTAGGAGGAGGTCAGGTGGGTGCTCTCACCATCTTCCACCTGATGGGTCAGCATGTGAACTATCGCACACGCTGTCCTAATTCCAAGAAACGATGGGGTGCCGACTGTTACCCTAATGATATGGACATGCCAGCGAAGAGGCGAAAGATGATGGCAGACTATGATAATGCCGTGTGGTATAATGACTCGGTAGTAAACCAGATTATAGATCGCTTCAAGGATAAGGACGCCATAGTGATATACATATCTGATCATGGCGAGGAAGTGTTTGGTCCTGGTGCACGGCACTTCTGTGGCAGGATGCATGATGCCGTTATCGATAAGAGACTGGCTGATGAGGAGTTTCGCATACCGATGTGGATATACTGCTCTCCCAAGTACAGGGCGCGCCATAGGGATGTATATAATGCTATAAGGGGAGCGAAAAGTAAGCGCTATATGACTGATGCCCTGTCGCACATGCTGCTGGGGCTGGCGGGCATACATACGCCGTACTACAACCCAAAGTACGACCTCCTGTCGCCGCAGTACGACGAAAATAGAAAACGCATCATAAAGAATAAGGTGGATTATGATACTCTTAAGTAAGGCACAGTGCTCCGCCCTGCGTGGCATGGCTATAGTGGGCATCTTCATGCACAACTACCTCCATTGGCTGGGACCTATGGTGAAGGAGAATGAATATACCTTCACCCAGGGCAACGCTGACCGTATGTTGGCAGAATTCATGAACTTTCAACCTTCAACCCTCATCCTTCAACTGTTCTCCTTCTTTGGCCATTACGGGGTGCCCATATTCTTGTTCCTTTCAGGATATGGACTAGTGAAGAAGTATGAGACCCCCGGCGAGCCGACTCTTGAGGGTATGGCGTGCCGACAAGGGAGAAGACGGTTTCTCTGGAAGCACTTCATGAAACTGTTTCCCATGATGCTCCTGGGTTTTGTAGTATTTGCTATGGTTGACTGGATGACGCCAGGCAGGCACCACTGGGCATGGACGGACATCATAGCCCAACTCACCATGATCATCAACCTTCTGCCAGATCCTGACCATATCATCTGGCCTGGACCATACTGGTTCTTTGGACTGATGATGCAGCTATACCTTATTTATATACTCCTGCTTCATCGTCGTCATTGGAGATGGACAGTTGGATTGATGGTGGTGTGTACCATGCTACAGGCGATGTGTTTCGGCGATCCCGAAGGAGATGTCCTCAACCGCCTGCGCTACAACTGCATAGGAGGCATGTTGCCATTCGGTATGGGACTGCTCCTGGCACGATGTGAGGGCAAGATGAAGCCCTGCACCAATGCTGTGCATCTTGTTGTGCTACTTCTATCCATACTCCTTATTTTCTTCCTCTCGCTTAGTTTCTGGGGTTGGCTGTTCGTGCCAGTATTCATTATCGCATCACACGTGGCATTTGTGCGCATACTGCCTGAATTGGCGATTCGTCCTCTTGTATGGTTAGGCGCATTGTCTGCTGCTATATTTGTGGCTCACCCCGTGACACGAAAGATTTTTATTCCAATATCACGCCATGGCGACATCCTCGACGGTCTGGTGATGTATATTGTTGCCACGATACTACTCTCTATGATATACCGTCTCGTAATAAAGAAACTGCAGGAAAAATAACTGTTTACTGTGAATTATGAACTGTGAACTGATAAAACTTACCCGTCCGCATCATTGGGTGAAGAATCTCTTTGTACTCCTTCCCATATTCTTCGGACAGAAACTCTTTGATATGCATCTGCTGTGTAATGCGGTAGTGGCATTTCTCTCATTCTGCTTTGTGGCATCGAGCATATACTGCTTCAACGATATCATCGATGTGGAGGATGATCGCCGCCATCCTATAAAATGCCAGCGTCCCGTGGCAAGCGGAAAGATAAGCGTGGGCGTGGCTTATGTCATAATGTTTCTGCTTATGGCGATGAGTGTGGGAATATTATTTCTCATCCCCGATACGGTGATGCGAAATGCTACAATCGTGGTGATATGCGCATACTGGCTGATGGAACTGGCGTACTGCATAGTGCTGAAGCGCTTTGCCATAGTCGATGTATGCATACTCTCCGTAGGCTTTGTTCTGCGCATACTGGCAGGTGGCATGGCGACGGGAATAGTGATAAGTCACTGGTTGGTGATGATGACTTTCCTCCTGACGCTGTTTCTCGGTATTGCCAAACGCCGTGATGATGTGCTGCGCATGATGGATACAAGCATAGCACCTCGTCACAATACCAAGCGCTACAATATAACATTCGTCAATGAGGCCCTCACCATTACGGGAGGCATCATGCTGGTGTGTTACATCATGTACACGGTATCGCCTGAGGTAATGGCTCAGTTTGATTCGCACTATCTGTACCTCACCAGTGCCTTTGTCATACTTGGCCTGCTACGTTACTTGCAACTTGCCCTTGTCGACGAGAGAACGGGTGACCCCACCAAGGTGTTGCTTCATGACCGATTCACACAGTGTGTGGTGTTGGGGTGGGGGATATCGTTCCTCATTATTATTTACCTTTAGTTCAAATGCTTCGCTAGTTCTGATAGCTAAAAAAGTTCCGACATTCGTTAGAGTGCCGGAACTTTTTTTTACTCTTATGTGTGCAGTAAGATGTTCTTTGTCTTCTTACTTCTTTGTAGCAGTTTTCTTTGCTGCAGCCTTCTTGGCAGGGGCTTTCTTTTCCTCCTTTGCAGGAGCGACATCCTCGTACTTAGCCAGTTTTGCCTGCAGACGCTCTATCTCCTTATCCTTGGTCTCTATCTCCTTACCCTGGTTGGTAATGGTGGTGAGCATGTTCTCGAGTTCCTCATTGTCGATGCCGCCATAGAGCGTGCGCACACGTGAAATGAAGTCGCCGAGGATATTCATGTAGTTGGTGAAGGCGTCAAAAGGTCCGTCGTATATGCCACGGTCGATATTCCAGTTGCTTGGTTTGGTGGTCATGAAGCGGAAGTTGTTTGATGCCTGCAGATAGTCCCAGTCCTGTAGCAGGCGTGGGTCCTTGGCGATGAGCAGACGGTCGGCTACGGAGTAGAGCTTGTTGAATGCCTCGCGTTGCATCTGGTTGCCCAGCCATACAGAGCAGTCGCGCTCCTCGTCCACCCAAGAGAGTGACTCGGGTACGTCGATGGCGCCCACACTGTTGTACTTGTCCATCACCTGTGATGGGGTGAGGAATTCGAGTCCTCTCTCCTTGGCGCATGCAGGGAGTGCCTTGAGGAAGTCAAGAATATGGCTTGACAGTGGCTGTGCTATGCCCAATGCTGAGAGTTCCATGAAGATATTTACCACCTGCTCAGCCTCAGGACATGATGCTATATTATTAATATAGGTGTCAGCAAAGAGTGGGTAGCCCTCCCATGCTGTATTGCTGAAGCGCAGTGATATGTCGTCAGACAGACTGACGTCACGCAATAGGAGTTTGAGGTTGGGTGCCATGTTGCAGTTATAGACGAAGTGTGGTGACTTCCATCCCAGCACGTGCTTAGCACCCTCGGTGAGCATACCCTTATAGCCGAGTGCTGCTACCTGTGCACCTATCTCATCGGTATATATGAGTGATGAGTTGCGCATCACGGTAGGACGCTTGCCGAAGTACTCCTGTATCTTGTCAGACATTTTCTCGATGTCGCGTTTGAAACTCTCTTCGTTAGCGAGTCCGGCAAGACCGTGTGAGTAGGGCTCGGTGAGAAATTCTACGCAACCTGTCTCGTTGAGTTCCTGCAGTTTCTCCAGCACCTGTGGTGCGTGCATCTCCAACTGTTCCATGCCGACGCCCGACAATGAGAATGCTACGCGGAAATAGTCGCCGTTCTGCTGTATCATCTCCTGTAGTGCATTAAGCGCAGGCATATACGAGTGCTCTGCTATGTATGATATAGAACGCTCGTTCTCATAGTCGTCGTAATAGTAGTGGTCAGTACCGATGTCAAAGAAACGGTAACGCTTGAGATGTATTATCTGGTGAATCTCAAAATATAAACAAATCGTTTTCATGTCCTTTATATAATTGAAGATTGAATATTAAATATTGAAAATTAATTAGGAATATAGTTACGCTGATACTCCTCGTGGTCGAACCATCCCTTGGAGAGCAGTTGGTCGTAGCACTGTCGTATGCGCAGTCCTACCTTTTCCCATGTTATTCTGCCCACCTCCTTGATGCCTTCCTCCGCGAGGTAGTCATGGAATCCTTGGTTCATACATACCGAGTATATGGCATCTGCCATTGCGTGTATGTCCCAGTAATCTACCTTGAGCACGTTGGTGAGTATCTCTCCGCATCCTGACTGCTTGGAGATGATTGACGGACATCCGCACTGCATCGCCTCAAGCGGTGCTATGCCGAATGGCTCGGATACTGACGGCATGACAAATACGTCAGAGTTTTTATAGCATTCATATACCTGCTTACCTCGCTGGAATCCTGGGAAGTGACACTTGTCAGCTATGCCGTACTGTGCAGCGAGTTCTATCATCGCTGCCATCATGTCGCCCGAACCAGCAAAGCAGAAACGTATGTTCTGGGTACGCTGCAGTACGAGTTTTGCTGCTTCGATGAAGTACTCTGGGCCCTTCTGCATGGTGATACGTCCGAGGTATGTCACCACTTTCTCATTAGGTATCTTGTGGGGTACTATGTCGAGATATTCCTGTGACAGAGGATATACGGCATTGTGCATTGCCACGCACTTGCGTGGGTCCTGATGATACTGGTTGATGACTGTTTGGCGTGTCAGTTCTGATACACACATGATGCAGTCGGCATGGTCCATACCATTTTTCTCGATAGAATAGACGGTAGGGTTCACCTTGCCGCGTGAACGGTCAAAGTCTGTGGCATGTACGTGTATGCACAGAGGTTTGCCTGACACCATCTTAGCATGTACGCCAGCAGGGTAGGTGAGCCAGTCGTGAGCATGTATGAGGTCAAACTGCTCTGAGCGTGCCAGCACTCCAGCTATGATAGAGAAGTTGTTGATCTCGTCATGCAGATTGCCTGGGTATCCGCCTGCAAAGCCCATGCATCCCATATCATCCAGCCCCTGCATATAGTTGAAGTCGGCATAGATATGGTCACGGAAGCGGTAGTAGTCCTCTGCCGTATGGCCTACGAAGCGGTCCTTGATATTGTCATAATGCACATCGCGCCACGCTATGGGCACCTGACTCATGTTAATTATTTTGAGGAATTTCTCCTCTTCGCCTGTTGGCTTGGGCATACAGAAGGTTGTCTCCACATCGCCCTGTGCCGACAGACCCTTGGTGATGCCGTATGATGCTACGGCAAGTCCGCCATATATCTTAGGAGGGAACTCCCATCCGAACATTAGTACTTTCATAGTGAGAGTTATAGGTGTTAATAGTTATACTTGTCGATAAGTTTCATGGTGCGCAGTATCTCCGCCACGTTCATGGAGAATGCCATCGCTCCTCTGCCAGAGAATGGCGGGTTGCCGTCGAAGAGCTCTGATATGGTGCCTGTAGCATGATACATCATCTCGTCTTCGAAGCCCACCATCTGTCGTTGTACGAAGCTCAGTCGTGTGCGTTTGTACACTTTCAGACATGCCTCCATATAGAATCCTCCGAGCCACGGCCATGCTGTGCCAGAGTGGTATGCGAAGTCACGCTGTGCCTGTGCTCCCACATAGTTGGGGTTGTATCCTCCGCTCTTTGGTGACAGTGTTCGCAGTCCCTTCGGTGTGAGGAGCTCGCGTGTGCAGAAGTCGAGCACCGTCTTCTGCTGTGTCGTCTCCAGTGGTGAGTAGTCCAGTGCTACAGCAAATATTTGGTTGGGGCGCACATTCCAGTCTTCGATGCCTTCCTCGCAGTAGTCGAAGAGATATCCGGCAGGCGTGATAAATGTCTCTTGGAAAGACTTCTTGACGAGTTCGGCACTTGCCTCGAGGTGCTCGGCATATGCCTTGTCCTTCTGCTGTGTGGCTATCTCGGCGCCAAACCTCAGTGCATTGTACCACAGGGCGTTAAACTCTACGACATATCCTGTGCGTGGCACTACGGGTTTGCCGCCTGCTACGCTGTTCATCCACGTCATGGGTTTCTCTCTTCCCTCGATGTGGAGCAGTCCGTTGCTCATCAGTTGTAGGTTGATGTGCTTGTTCGCCTCTATATACTTTATTATACTTATGACGAGTTTGCCATACTCCTTGCTGCCCTTCTCTATGCCCCATTTCTTGGCGTACTGCTGTATGCACCATATAGCCCACAGCATCACGTCAGGCTGCTCTATCTCATAGATGGATACGGTGAGGGGCTTGCCTGTCATAAATTCGTTGAGGGCCTTTGCGGCAGTCTTCATGCACGAAGCAAAGTACTCGTCATCGTCAGTGGCGAGGGTCAGTCCAGGTAGTGATATGAAGGTATCACGTGCACGCACCTTAAACCATGGTATGCCGGCGAGTATATATCGCTCCTCTCCCTGGCGGTAGTGCAGCTGTAGTGCGGCATTGACCAGCGATTTGTAGAAGTTGTCACGTGGTATGCGGTCAGCCACCTCGTCATTAAATAGCTTTTTGAGTGATGACGGACGTGTCCTTGTCAGCGAAGCGGCAAAGATTACCTCCTCACCCTTTTTCATGCTGATATCAAAGTATCCTGGCACGTAGAGGTCCTCCACGCAGTCATATCCGCGCTCTGCCTCCTTGTAGTATTCCAGACCCTTGTACCAGTTGGGTGTAAAGACAAACTCGTTCTTGCGTGACGTCTGCATGTACAGTTCTGGATATTCCTTGTACATGGTCGTCTTGATACCGTTCTCCACCTCCTTGTAGTCTCTCATAGCCTGGAAGTTCTCGTGGGTCAGTTCGTCGGCACGTCTGAAGGCGAGGTATGGCCTCAGCCTCAGGGTGACGGGTGAGTGAGCATCGTCGATGGTGTAGCGTATCATCACCATCTCGCTGTAGGTCTGGAATATGATTTCCTTTCTCAGGATTACTCCGCCTACGCGGTAGATGGTCGTCGGCACCTTGTCAAACTCAAACGACCTGATGTATTTGTGTCCATTAGGACTTACTGCTCCACCCCTGTAGAAGTGCAGGCCGAGGTTAAACTCAGCCCCGTGCTGTATCACCGATGCGTCGAGTGATGACAGCAGCACATGGTTTTCGTTGTCGATGGATGGAATGGGAACGACTAACAGGCCATGGTACTTGCGTGTGTTGCAATCCACCACGGTACTGCTGGAATAAGCTCCAGAACGGCTTGTTTGAAGTACCTCCTTTTTTATTGACTCTTGGAGGTTTGTCATGAGTGCCTTTTCAAATTTTAAATAACTCATAGTTTTTCAATATCTAAGGCTTGAATTGTTATATTTTTAGGTTTATGTAGCAAAAGTACGTAAAATATTTAAAACAAACAAATTTTTTGGTAGTTTTTTATTATAAAAGGTGTTTTTTCAAAAAAAAAGAAGTACCTTTGTGCCCATAAATTTTGAGCTCATGAGATTTTTCAAGACTATTATATTGCTACTCTGCACACTGTACTCTCTGTCATCATCGGCTGTGTTGAAGGAGGACAGTCTTGCCAATACATTGCGGGTGCTGCGCAGTGAGTTGATTGCGTATCACGATGACTACTCACAGAAGCAGAAGGTTATGCGTGCAGCAGGTCAGAAGGTGTTCAATACGCTGATGGAGACTATGCTCAGTTCCAATCAGAATGCCCTGATGCTCTACTCGCAGAAGGATGGCTACGTCTTTGACCTCTCATACGCCTGCCATGAGGCGATAGAGCAGTATCACGACTTTGAGCGCAAACTCATTCCCTTTATGGAGTATGTCGATCAGAGTGACAATGAGCTGGCACGTTTCGACAGCCTCATCAACTGCCTGAAAACCATGCCCGTCATGGTGCTCGATGCCCAGGCCAAGACTGACCGCAATGTCTGCCTTGCGCTCGCCGTCAACACTCGGCGCATGGTGCAGGAGGACCATGAGCAGCTCAAGGAGTACATCTCTTATTATAAGATGACGGAGGGCCGCTTGAAAAATCTCAATGACTATGCCAACAAGAAGTACAGCGAGATACAGAATAGCATATTCGTCAATGGCGGCGACAACTACCTCAATATCCTCTCACGATTTGGATATTTCATTTCCCAGACCAAGGAGAGCGTCTATGAGAAATACTCGTCATATCGTGGCGTACGCTCTCAGTGGGACAAGCGCTGGATTATCGGACTCTTTATCGTCATACTTTTCTATGGCTTTATCGCCATCGTCCTCAACCAGTTGATAGTACGCTGGCTCGTCACGCGGCTGTTTAAGAAGGGGTATGGCTCAGCCCGAGTGGCAGGGTGGTTTATGGAGAAGCGTACCATGATTATCATGGCATCGACAGTAGTCACCTTCGCCGTGATACTGGGAGTGGTGAGGGCACTTGCCGACCAAAACTTCATACAGATGGCGGCAGGCTTGCTGGTGCAGTACTCATGGCTGTTGGGAGTGGTGATAATATCACTCCTGCTTAGGGCAAAGTCCGATACCGCCGTACGTACCTTCCTGGTATATCTGCCGTTGCTTGTCAACGGATTTATCGTGATAAGCTTCCGTATCATCCTGATACCTAATGCGCTTGTCAATATCATTTTCCCTCCCATACTGCTCGTATGCTGTCTGTGGCAGTGGTACGTGCTGCGAAAGTACAAGCGCATCATTGATATGAGCGACAGGAGCTACGCATACTTCTCCCAAATGGTATTCGTCGCCTCTCTGGTATGCTCGCTGATAGGCTACACACTGCTTTCCGTACAGATACTGATATGGTGGATTATGCAGCTTACATGCATACTAACCATCACCTGCATACGCGACTGGTACAGGGAGTACTCCAAGATCAACGGATTGCAGGACAAACCCATCACCGAGAGGTGGCATCACAGTGCCATATACTGGGTGGTGCTCCCGCTGTGTGCTGTCTTCTCTGTTGTCATAAGCCTGTACTGGGCTGCTGACGTATTCAACCTCAGCGACCTCACCATGACGCTCTTCACACGCAGGTTTATCGATACAGAAAATTTCTCCGCCAGCATCTTCAGCATTGCCCAGGTAGTATCACTGTGGTTTATATTCAACTATATCAATCATACCGCCAAGGCATTTGCCAAGTACGCCCTTGAGCAGCGTGACCCTTCCAATGCCGCGCAGCGTTTCATGATGGTCAAGAATGTGATGCAGATATTTATCTGGGGTCTCTGGTTCCTCATCGCTTTGGCGATGTTCCATGTGTCCAATACATGGTTGGTAGTAATCTCTGGTGGTCTGTCCACAGGTATCGGCTTTGCGTCCAAGGATATACTGGAGAATATCTACTACGGCGTATCACTCATGGCAGGCCGTATTAAGATTGGCGACCTCATAGTGTGTGATGGCATACGTGGTACTGTTGACAGTATATCCTATACCTCCACGATGATCAATACCGTCGATGGCTCAGTCATAGCATTCCAAAACTCGCAGCTCTTCACCAAGAACTACAAGAATATGACGCGCAACCACGGCTATGAGCAACATATCCTCGACGTTGGCGTGGCTTATGGCACTGATGTGAAGAAGGCGCGTGAGGTCATCAAGGAGGCTGTACTCAAGCTCAGCTGCATCAATAAGCGCAAGGGCGTCAATGTGGTGCTCAAGGAACTGGGCGACTCATCTCTCGTACTCAAGGTCATAGTGTGGGTCAATGTGTTCACACAGTATGGCGATGACGGCGTTATCCTCGAGGCAATATACGATACCCTCAACGAGCATGGCATCGAAATACCATTCCCACAGACAGATGTACATATTAAGAGCTGAGGTTTGAGGTTCAAGGTAATCATAATATGTCAATTGATCATGATGGCAGTGTGCCATTATGCCGAGGCACAGTCTGCTGACTCGCTCATCGTCGCCGACATGCGCAGCGCGGGCGTCACCTTCTCGCATAACGGCAGCATGGTGCTCCTCACGCCAGGACAGGAGAAGTACGATGAGATGTTTGCCGTCATACGTCAGGCACGAAGCAGCATACACCTCGAGTATTTCAACTTTCGCAATGACTCCATAGCAGGCGCGCTCTTCGACCTCTTGGCTCAGAAGGCAAGCGAGGGAGTCGAGGTACGAGCACTCTACGATGCCTTTGGCAATATGTCCAACAACCGCCCCCTCAAGGAGCGTCACGTCAAGTCGATACGCAGCAAGGGCATCGAACTCTATGAGTTTGACCCCATCGGCTTCCCATGGATAAACCATGTATTCAGTCGTGACCATCGTAAGATTGTCGTCATCGACGGCAAGGTGGCATTCACTGGTGGTATGAACGTTGCCGACTACTACATACATGGCACCGAGGTAGTGGGGGAGTGGCACGATATGCACTGTCGCATAGAGGGCGACGAGGTCAATACCCTGCAGCGCATCTTCCTCCGTGTGTGGAATAAGACCACAGGGCAGAACATTCATGGCGCCAAGTACTATCGTGGCACACGGTCGCCCATCTGTGGCACCGCAGCATCGGCTCATGATGCATATATCGATGGCGTAAAGGTCGATACCACTGCCACAGCATACCATAAGATGCTGGGCATAGCCAATCGCGAACCCCATGTCACCAACAAGGTGATGCGACAGTTCTATATCGCCTGCTTCGACCGTGCACAGGACAGCATACGCCTCATCAACCCCTATATGTCCATGACCCACTCACTCAAGAAGGCCATCAAGCGATGCCTCCGGCGTGGCGTCAAGGTACAGGTCATCATGTCCGAGGTCAGCGACATTCCCATGGAGCCCGATGCCTCGTTCTACAACCTGCATTGGATGATGAAGCGTGGCGCTGAGGTGTATATCTACCAGGGAGGATTTCACCATACCAAGATAATAATGGTCGATGGCAAGGTGTCAACAGTGGGCAGCTGCAATCTCGACGCACGCTCGCTCAACTACGACTACGAGGCAAATGTCATCATCGTCGATAAGAATACCACTGCAGAACTCAACCGTCACTTCGACCACCAGCTGCAGCGATGCTTCCTCCTCACACCCGAGAAGTGGGACGCATGGCGCACAAGGGGACAGAAGACCTACGGATGGTTCTCAAAACTTTTAAGCCCATGGCTGTAATAGACACTCTCGACACATATTGGCAGGAGATAAGCCATATTCCTGCACTCAGCGAGGCAGAAGAACAGGCACTCGCCGTACGCATAGCACAGGGTGACGACAAGGCCGTCGAACGTCTCGTCACTGCCAATCTGCGCTATGTGGTGGCTCTGGCACGCCAGATAGCCGAAAAGGGCGAGGTGAGCATGAGCGACCTCATCAGCGAGGGCAATATGGCGATGCTCATGGCAGCAAGCAAGTGGGACCCCGCCAAGCAACCCCGTTTCGTCAGCTATGCCTCATACAGCGTTCGCAAGGCCATGATGGCGGCACTGCCACAGCAGGGACCTATGATAACTCTTCCCAAGAGCACTACAAGCACTCCGCAGAACCTGCGACGCATGTCCACCGATGCCCCTGTTCACCCTGGACAGAAAAATACTCTCGGCGATATGCTTCGTGCAGGCAAACCCATGACAGATGACGGTGCCGAACTTGCCGACACCAGCTATGCCCTCTCACAGGCTATCAGTCACCTCAACGAACGTGAGCGCGACATCATGACGCACTACTACGGCATAGGCACCGACGACCAGATGACAATGGCTGAGATAGCACAGCACATGGACCTCAAACGCGAACGTGTACGCCAGATACGCAAGACCGCCGAACGAAAACTTCGCCGCATAATGAAGAATAAGGAAATATAAATAAAACAATGAGACATAAAAGATTATTCATAGCAGCGCTGATTATAATTTTGAATTTTCAATTCTCAATTATCAATACGATAAGCGCACAAGCAGACAATACCAACAAGGTACTGCGCACCATACCCCAGGCATACGCCTTCTCAGTAGGCATGTCGCCCACCGACTCTACGGTGTATATGTCTGACGTACTCATACTGCAACGCGCACAGGTCGTCAAGTCCAACGGCTTTCTCGTAGGACGTCAGGACTATTCATCGCAGTTTCGCAACTTCCTCGCTCAGCTCGACTTGCCCAACCGTACCTGTGCCACAGTCTTCAGCGAGAAGTACAAGAAAATCTCCAAGGAGTACGACAAGATGAAGGCCGACCTCATCAAGCGCGGCTTCAAGATAAGTGTCATCGACCAGACCGAGTTCCGATATATCGTAATAAACAATTGACCTTCTCCATCGCTGGACATAAAATAGAGATTACCTACGACGCACAGTTCCTGCAGCGTCTCTTGCCCTCCTTTGCACCCTTTCAGGTGGCCGACGATGGCAGCACGCCCCTCATGCATCTCACCGTTGACAGCACCCTGCAGCGAGTGCCAGAGCAGCAGTGCCACCTCATACGCGATATCGACACAGGCAATGGCATGACACGCGTTGATCTGCTCCACGATGGCGGCTATCAGTTTCTCGTGCGCGACATCCACGACACCGAGTGCGCACTGCTCATCACCTCACCCGATTTCAGCGACTGCCACGTAGCACTGCAGGGGTCATTCGCCACACAGCGCTTCGCACTCAACAATGCCCTCATGCTCTCCTACGCCTTCAGCGCCGCCACCCACGACACACTCCTCATCCACGCCTCAGTAGTGCGCCACAAGGGTAGGGCATACGCCTTCACCGCCAAGAGCGGCACAGGCAAGAGCACCCATGTAGCCAACTGGATGCGCCACATCCCCGACTGCGACATCATCAACGATGACAACCCCATCATACGCCTCATCGACGGCAAGCCCGTACTCTACGGTTCGCCATGGAGCGGCAAGACACCCTGCTATCGTAATGTCAGCGCACCCCTCGGAGCCATCATGCTCATCAAGCGCGACACCACCAATCACGTAGCCCCCATGTCGCCCATCATGGCATTCTCCACCGTACTCACCTCATGCTCCGCCATGAAGTGGGACGAGCGGCTCTACCAACCCGTGTGCCGTACCTGTTCACGTATAGTAGAATCCACCCGAGTAGCAGCCATCCACTGTCTTCCCGACAGCGAGGCAGCAATAGTTTGTAGAGATGCAATTGCCTAACTCCATACTCATTCCCGAGGTAGCACGCCTTGTCAGCGAGGGCAATAGCGTCACCCTGCCACTCAGAGGCCACAGCATGCGGCCATACCTCGAAGACGCACGCGACAAGGGACTGCTCGTCAAGGTCACCCGACCACTGCGTAGAGGCGACGTCATACTCGCCCAGACCGCGCCACAGCAGTATGCCCTGCATCGCGTCATCAGCATCGACGGCGACAATATCACCATGTACGGCGACGGCAACTTCTCGCCAGAGCATATCAAGCGTAGCGACGTGCTCGCTATAGCCCAGGGCTTCTATCGCAAAGGCAGCACCCACCTCGACAGCGTCGATGCCATATCATATAAAATGTACTGGCGCACATGGCTCCTCCTGCGCCCCCTGCGCCGCTACCTCCTCCTCCTCTGGAGGTTATACCATTATCCAAAAGAGACAATAAAAACAATAATAAGAAAGATATGGAAGTAAAACCAGGTTTCAAGCTCAATACGGTATGCGGACAGACATTCCTCGTACCTATGGGAGAAAAAAACATTGACTTCTCCAAACTCATAGTGCTCAACGAGTCATCCCTCCTCCTGTGGAACAAGATGCAGCAGGGCGAGTTTACCACCGACGACCTCGTCACCACGCTCCTCGACGAGTATGACGTCGATGAGGCCACTGCCCGCAAGGACGTCGAGGCACTCATCGCACAGTTCCAGAAAGAAGGAGTGATATAAAAATAGAAAAAAATATGTACAGAACAAATACCTGCGGAGAACTCCGCATCGACAATGTAGGTCAGACCGTGACACTCGCCGGTTGGGTACAAGGCGTACACAACCTCGGCGCACTCACCTTCGTTGACCTCCGTGACCGTTACGGCATCACGCAGCTTGCCTTCAACGAGGATGCCCCCGAGGCACTCAAGGAACAGGCAGGCCACCTCGGCCGTGAGTACGTAGTGCAGGCTACAGGCACCGTGGCAGAGCGCTACTCCAAAAATGCCAAGCTCCCCACTGGCGATATTGAGATTATCGTCACGGAGCTCCGTGTTATCAGCGAGTCGCTCACGCCCCCCTTCACCATCGAGGACAATACAGACGGTGGCGATGAGCTGCGTATGAAGTACCGTTACCTCGACCTGCGCCGCCCCATGGTGCGCAAGAATCTCGAGCTGCGTCACAAGATGACCATCCTCATACGCAATTTCCTCGACTCCCGACAGTTTATCGAGGTCGAGACACCTATCCTCATTGGTTCTACCCCAGAGGGCGCACGTGACTTCGTCGTGCCATCACGTATGAACCCCGGACAGTTCTATGCCCTGCCACAGTCACCCCAGACCCTCAAGCAGTTGCTCATGGTGTCAGGCTTCGACCGCTATTTCCAGATAGCCAAGTGCTTCCGCGATGAGGACCTGCGTGCCGACCGCCAGCCCGAGTTCACCCAGATAGACTGCGAGATGTCGTTCGTCGATCAGGACGACGTCATCAGCATCTTCGAAGATATGGCACGTCACCTCTTCAAGGAGGTCAGGGGCGTAGAGCTCCCCGCCAAGCTGCGTCAGATGACGTGGCACGAGGCGATGTCCAAGTACGGTTCCGACAAGCCCGACCTGCGCTTCGGCATGGAGTTTGTCGAACTCATGGACGTCCTCAAGCTCGGCACCTTCCAGGTCTTCGACAGCGCAGAGTATATCGGCGGCATCTGTGCCGAGGGCTGTGCCAGCTACACCCGCAAGCAACTCGACCAGCTCACCGACTTCGTCAAGTCGCAGCAGGTAGGCGCCAAGGGCTTGGTATATATCAAACTCAATGACGACGGTACCATCAAGTCGTCCGTCGATAAGTTCTACACCCCCGAGCAGCTGCAGGCCGTTGCCGACAAGATGCAGGCAAAGAAGGGCGACCTCATCCTCATCCTCTCAGGCGACAATGCCAACAAGACCCGCATACAGCTCTGCTCCCTCCGTCTCGAGATGGGCAAGCGTCTCGGCTTGATGGACAAGGACAAGTTCGAGTGCCTCTGGATCATTGACTTCCCACTCTTCGAGTGGAGCGACGAGGAGCAGCGCCTCATGTCCACCCACCATCCCTTCACCATGCCCAATCCCGATGACATACCCCTCCTTGACACCGACCCCGCCAAGGTACGTGCCAAGGCGTACGACTTCGTGTGCAACGGCATAGAAGTAGGTGGAGGCTCCCTGCGTATCCACGACGGCAAGCTGCAGGCAAAGATGTTCGAGGTCCTTGGCTTCACCCCTGAGCGTGCCATGGCACAGTTCGGCTTCCTCATCAATGCCTTCAAGTACGGAGCCCCCCCTCATGCAGGCCTCGCCTTCGGTCTCGACCGCTTCGTCAGCATTATGGCAGGTCTCGACTCCATCCGCGACTGCATCGCCTTCCCAAAGAACAACAGCGGCCGCGACGTCATGCTCGATGCCCCCTCAGCCATCGACCAGAAGCAGCTCGACGAACTGCAGATAGCACTCGCCGCACCCAAGCAGTAGTAGCACACACATAAAATTATATATAAACACATCAAGAGTGGCTTGGAGGAAATTCCCTAAGCCACTCTTTTTTTTATGTCGCCTCCCTGTCGAAAAGAAAATGACATTTTGATAAGTGTTGCAAAGTTTTTCTTTACAAAGTGTCAAGAGAAAAAGTGCATGAAAAATATGCAAAATAGACGTCTGAGGAGCGACAGAAAAGGGTCTGTGATGGAAAAGCATATAGTTTGGGGGGCTTAAAGCATATGGTTTAGGAGCTTAAAGCTATGGGTTTATAAGCTAAAAGCATAGCTTTTCCACCGCATTTTTTCGCCCTTTTTTAGCCAAAAATCTGCAATTTTCGTGGCTAAAATATCCACTCGGAATTTCAACACGCTAAGTGTCAGAGAGTTGTAAAAATTCATGAGGTTTCAAAATTTGGAAGCCACGTGGCAGTTGGTGAAAAATATCGCAAGGAAACAGCATTTGCAAAAATCAAAGTGTAAGCCGCCCCTATAATTTTCTGTACAAAAACTTTTTTGCGAAATTTTGCAGATAAGAAAATTATTTTATAATTTTGTAGTCAGTTGTGAAAATGCAGCTTATTCTACGAATAACAAAGACTGAAATGACCTAAACTATGGCTAAGAATAATAGTAATGAACGTGCTGAACTGCACAAGACGATATGGAAGATAGCTAACGACCTGAGGGGCTCAGTTGATGGTTGGGAGTTTAAGGCTTATGTGCTGGGCTCTATCTTCTATAGGTTTATCTCTGAGAATATATGTGACTACATCAAGCAGCTGATGACGGAGGCTGGTCAGCCAGACTTTGACTATGTGACCATCAGCGACGAGATGGCTGAGAACATACGTCAGAAGATGGTGGAGGAGAAGGGTTACTTCATACTGCCTTCGCAGCTGTTTCAGAATGTGGTGGCAAGGGCTGACAAGGATGAGAACCTCAACGAGACACTCACCAGCATATTCCGCTCCATAGAGGCATCAGCTCAGGGCACTCCGTCAGAAGATGACATGCGAGGCTTGTTCTCTGACTTCTCTGTTGACAGTTCGGCACTCGGTTCTACAGTCATCAGGCGCAACCAGCTGCTTGCCAAGGTGCTCAAGACTGTTGCCACGATGGACCTCGGCAGTCGCTATGACGACACTAATAACGACACCTTTGGCGACACCTATGAGTTCCTGATGCAGATGTATGCCTCAGAGGCAGGCAAGAGTGGTGGCGAGTTCTTCACCCCTCAGCAGGTGAGCGAGGTACTGGCAAGGATAGCTGCTCATGACAACCCCAACATTCAGAAGGTCTATGACCCTGCATGTGGCTCAGGCTCGCTGTTGCTGAAATTCTCCAAGACCATAGGCAGAGAGAACCCTAACCTGCAATACTTTGGCCAGGAGGTGAACCCCACGACCTACAACCTGTGTAGAATAAACATGTTTCTGCACAACATAAACTATGACAACTTCGACATTCGCCTTGACGACACTCTCCTGCGTCCTCAGCACATGGACGATGCCCCCTTCGATGCCATAGTCAGCAATCCCCCTTACTCGCTGAAGTGGGAGGGCAAGGACAACACCATACTCATCAACGACCCTCGCTATGCTCCAGCAGGAGTGCTTGCACCTAAGAGCGCAGCAGACCTTGCCTTCACCATGCACATGTTGTGGCACCTCAGCGAGACTGGCACAGCTGCTATAGTAGAGTTTCCTGGTGTGCTCTACAGAGGTGGTGATGAAAAGAAGATAAGACAATATCTGATAAAGGAAAACAGAGTTGATACTGTTATCCAGTTGCCTCAGAACCTTTTCTTCGGTGTAGGCATAGCCACCTGCATAATAGTGCTGAAGAAGAGCGCCAAGAAGGACTCTTCTGTACTCTTCATTGATGCCAGCAACCTCTACAAGAAAGAAGGCAACAAGAACAAACTCATGCCTGATCATCAGGACAAGATTATGGAGCTCTACGTCAACAGACGTGATGAGCAGTATCTTGCCAAACTGGTGAAGAATGACGACATCATGAGCAATGACTGCAACCTCTCTGTCTCCAGCTATGTGGAGCAGGAGGACACTCGCGAGCAGATAGACATCAAGCAGGTCAACGCTACGCTCAAAAGCCTCATAGCTGAGGGCAATGCCCTCAATGCCCAGATTGATGCCATCATTAAAGAACTGGGGGAGTAGTAGATTATGGAGAAGATAGCTCTGTGGGCAAGTATATCAAGCCCTATAATAGCGATATTGATAGCGGTGTGGGTGAATTATAAAAGCACAAAGGACACTCGCAAGCAAATACAGAGTTTGAAAAATCTTTGCATCATGCAAATATCAAACACCATCGACATGCTTGAAGTGGAACTGTACAAATTCACTATAGGCAAGGAAGAGGACGATAGTGAACTGAGAATATTGCGTGAAGAAATGCTTAAGCTCAGAGAAAGCGAAAATCCCGATAAACATGACATTGCCCGTTTAAATCATAAAATGCGCCAACTAAGCAGAAGCGCACAATATAAGAACTCATTTACATTCCATATCATGAATCGTCAATTTGCACTGATGAGAGGTATGGATAACGTTAAAAAGATGAAGTGATGGTGGAGTGGAAGAAATTAGGAGATATTGCAGAAATAACTATTGGAGAGTTTGTTCATAGAGACAAACAAAATCCTAATGCCAAGTATCCAGTATATAATGGTGGCACTACTTATACGGGCTTTTATGACCATTATAATAATACGGGAAATAAGATAGTTATAAGTGCACGAGGTTATGCTGGTTTTGTGAATAGAGTTTTTGATAACTATTGGGCTGGTAATAGTTCTTATTCTATAAAAATTGACAACTCCCAAATTATATGGCATTATGTGTATTATTATCTCAAGAATGAGCAATACAACATAATGTCAATGCAACAAAAGGGAGGTGGACTTGCTTCAATATCAAAAAAACAAGTTCAAGAACTTTCTATCCCCATTCCTTCCCTCCAAGAGCAGGAGAGGATAGTCGGCATCCTCGATACATTCACTGCAAGCATAGACAACCTGAAGGAGCAGATAGAGCAAAGGCGCAAGCAATATGAGCACTATCGTGACTCTCTCCTCGACCTTGAAGGAAAATCTGGGGTGGAAATGAAGATGATTGTGGATATATGTAAAAAAATATGTTCTGGTGGTACACCATCTACTTCTCACAAAGAATATTATAGTGGAAATATACCTTGGCTTCGCACTCAGGAAATTGATTGGAAAGACATATATGATACAGAAATAAAAATTACAGAAGATGCGATAGCTAATTCTTCTGCAAAAATGATTCCCGAAAATTGTGTTATAGTTGCAATGTATGGAGCTACAGCAGCAAAGGTGGCCATCAATAAAATTCAACTTTGCACTAATCAAGCTTGCTGTAATTTAGAGATAGAAGAAAGCAAGGCTCTTTACAAATATGTCTATTTCTGGCTGTGTAGAGAGTATTTAAATTTGAGGTCAATGGGTGAGGGCTCTCAAAATAATATTAATAGTCAAAAGGTGAAAAATTATCCAATCCCTCTCCCCCCACTCTCCGAGCAGGAGCGCATCGTGAGCATCCTCGACAAGTTTGAGGCATCGATAGCGAACCTTGAGGCTCAGCTGGAGCAGAGGCAGAAGCAATACGAATACTACAGGGAGCGATTGCTGACATTTGATAAGTTGGAATAGTCAGAGGAACAGCAAGTGTTGAGCGAAGCGAAAAAAGCTGAGAGAGAAGGAAAACAATAGCAACAACCAATAAAAAAAACGAAAAAGAGGATATGACAGAACAGAACAAAGACACTGATACGATGGGGAATAAGCCTCTGCCCAAGGTGCTGCTTAACGAGGTGCAGTATCAAGACCTCTACTTCTATCAGAAGAGCGAGGTACTGTATGTCTTGTCCTACCACTTTGCAAAACGTTTTCTGAGCAGCAAGGGCGACCGCACGGTCGATCAGATGATACAGGCGGCTCGCTCTGGCAAACAAAATATCATAGAGGGATTTGCCGACGGAATGACATCGACAGAGATGCAGCTGAAACTGCTCAATGTGGCTCGCTCATCGCTGAAGGAACTGCGAGCTGACTATGAGGACTACCTACGCACCAGAGAGCTGACCCTATGGGACGACAGCCACCCTCGCTATAAAGAGATGCTGACCTTCTGCAGGAAGCACAACCAGGTGACGGACTACGAGCCTTACCTCAAGCGATGGAGTGATGAGGAGATGTGCAACATAGCGCTGACCCTGCTACACATGACTGACAAGATGATGAAGACCTACCTGGGAGGACTGGACCAGCAGTTTGTGACGCAGGGAGGCATAAAGGAAAGGATGTATGCAGCTCGCACAGGCTACCGCAATGGGGTGGATGAAGAGCTGCAACGACTGAGAGAAGCCAACAAGAGCCTGCGCCAGCAGGTACCTATATTGGAGCAGCGCATAGAGGAGCTGGAGCGCGAAAAGCGCCACCTCGAGGTGCTACTGATGCAAGCAAGAGGAGGGAAGAAGGACTAACAAGGGCTAGCAGGACTAGTCGAACTAGTGGAACTAGTAGCACTAGTCGAAACTAGTCAAAACTAGTGGAACTAGCTTAAACTAGCTTAACCAGCTAAAACCAAAAAAAAGAAAGCCTATGACAGACGACTACAAAATCATAGTAGAGCAAGAGAAGCAGACGGTGATGTCGCACTACGAAGTGACGGCAAAGCCTGATGGTGGTCACCAGAGCGAGGCAAAGCTGGAGCAGGCTTTCATAAAGCAGCTACAGGCTCAGGGCTATGAGTATGTAGGAGTGACGAATGAAGCAGAACTGCTCGCAAACCTGCGCAAGCAACTGGAAGAGCTGAACGGCATAAGCCTGAGCGAGGGCGAATGGAAAAGGCTGTTGCCACAGATAACGAACGAGCAGATGACCATAGAAGACAAGACGGAGATGATACAGGGCAAGGGATACATACTCGCCCTGACTCTGGACAACGGTCTGACGAAGAACATAAAACTGATAGACAAAGGCAATATATACAACAACCGCCTGCAGGTGATAAACCAGTATGAGGTGGAGGGAGCTCACAGGAACCGCTACGACGTGACCATACTGGTGAACGGTCTGCCACTGGTGCACATAGAGCTGAAGAAGCGAGGGGTGAACATCAAGGAGGCTTTCAACCAGATAAACCGCTATCAGAGGGAGTCATTCTGGGCAGGCAGGGCGATGTTTGACTTTGTGCAGATATTCGTGATAAGCAACGGCACTGAGACAAAATACTACAGCAACACCACCCGATATGCCAAGGAACAGCAGAACTCTGTGGGCAGACAGAAGAAGACGGATGGCAACACCTTTGAGTTTACATCATACTGGACTGACCAAGACAACAATCTGCTGACTGACCTGAGAGACTTTACCACCACATTCTTTGCCAAGCACACCATACTCAACCTGCTGACAAAGTACTGCGTATATAACGTGGACAGGCAGCTGCTGGTGATGCGACCATACCAGATAGCAGCTACGGAGAAGATACTGCTACGCATACAGACAGCCATATACAACAAATGGCAAGGCACCATAAAGGCTGGCGGATATATATGGCACACCACAGGTTCGGGCAAGACGCTGACATCATTCAAGACGGCTCAGCTGGCATCGCGAATGGAGCAGGTGAAGAAGGTGCTCTTTGTGGTGGACAGGAAAGACTTGGACTATCAGACCATGAAGGAGTATGACAACTTTGAACCTAACTGTGCCAACTCTAACTCATCAGCCAGAATACTGCTGAAGCAGATGAAGGATGATGAGGCTAACATCATCATTACGACAATACAGAAACTATCGAACCTGCTGAAGCCAAACATATATGACAAGGACGAGAGGCTGAGGGAGATACTGGAGAAGGAGAATGTGGTGCTGATATTCGACGAGTGTCACAGAAGCCAGTTTGGCGATATGCGCCAACTGATTTCCAAGCGCTTCAAGAAGTATATGATGTTTGGCTTTACTGGCACTCCTATCTTTGCAGTGAATGCCCACTTAGGAGGTAAGTATCACACTACGGCACAGCTGTTCGGAGGTGAGCCTGACAAGGACGGCAAGCCTACAAGACCTCTGCACACATACACCATCATCAATGCCATAAGGGACAACAACGTGCTGCGATTCCACGTGGACTATCAGAGCACCATGAAGATGAAGAGCGAGGTGGACAGCAAGCAGGTGTGGGGCATAGACACCGAGGAGGCTCTGCACAACCCCAAGCGCATCAGCATAGTGACTGACTACATAATAAACCACTTTGCCGACAAGACGAAGCAGACGGCTGATGCCTACGGCATGAGCAAACTGGTGAACGTGGGCGAGGTGATACAGAAGGGCAAGAAGGCTGAGGAGCAGAAGATGCGCATAAGCACCAAGGGATTCAACTCCATACTGGCTGTAGATAGCGTGGCGGCTGCTATATTGTACTATGACGAGTTTAAGAAGCAACTGAAGGAGGAGGGCAAGCCCGACCTGAAGGTGGCTACCATATTCACATACTCAGCCAATGAGGAGGAGGACGAGACAGGGCTGCCTGGCGACGAGAACCCAGAGGGCACCTCTGGACTGCCCCCAACGGTGAAGGAGGCCCTGCAGAGGGCTATAGACGACTATAACGAGAGGTTTGGCACCAGCTACAGCGTGGATGGCGATTCGTTTCAGAGTTACTACAAGGATGTATCGCTGAGAATGAAGAACAAGGAGATAGACGTGCTGATAGTGGTGGGTATGTTCCTCACAGGATTTGATGCCAAGACACTCAACACACTGTGGGTGGACAAGAACCTGAAGATGCACGGACTGTTGCAGGCTTACAGCCGTACAAACCGAATACTCAACTCTGTGAAGAACTGTGGCAACATAGTGTGCTTCCGCAATCTGGAAGAGGCTACGAACAAGAGCCTGTCAATATTTGGCGACAAGGATGCAGGGGGCTTGATATTCATGAAGTCGTTTAAGGAATACTACGAAACGGGCTATGAAGACGAGAAGGGCAGAGTGCATGAGCCATACACAGAGCTGATAAAAAGACTGTTGGGACTATACCCAGTGGAGAATATTCCTAACATAATAGACGAGGAAGAGAAGAAGAAGTTTATCAGACTGATGGGCGAACTGCTGAGGCTGAGGAACATACTCGTGGCATTCGACGAGTTTACTGAAGACAAACAGCTGATAGACAAGATGAGGCTGGACGACTATCTGGGATGGTATAACAGACTGCATGATGAGTTCAGACCTAATACACATAATGAGAAGGAAAGCATCAATGACGACATAGTGTTTGAGATGGAGTTGGTGAAGCAGGTGCAGATAAACATCAACTACATACTGAAACTGGTGCAGCAGTATCATGACACTAACTGTACTGACAAGACAATAGTGACACAGATACGCAAAGAGATAGACGCAAGTCCTGACATGAGGGACAAGAGGGAACTGATAGAGAAATTCATAGACCAGATGACACCTGAGAAGGGTGATGTGAACGATGAATGGGAGATGTTCATAGAAAGAGAACGCAGAGAGCAACTTGATGCCATAATAAGAGAAGAGAGCCTGAAGAGAAAGGAAACGGAGCAGTTTGTGAAGCGTGCCTTTATGGATGGCTATGTGACGGAGACAGGCACTGGAATAGCCAAAATACTGCCTCCGATAAATCCATTCCTGCCTGAGAGTGGAGAGAAGAAGCAGACGGTGTTGGAGAAACTGAAAGAGTTCTTCAATAGGTTTGCTGACTTTATGGGTGGAGAATACAGGCAGCTGAAACTGAACAGCATAGAGGACGACAGAGAGGTGCGCAACTTTATCTTCAACCTGCTGCACATGAATGACAAGACAGACGACCTGGAACTGCAAAGGCAGGTGACAGCCCAATATGGCGAGCGCTACCCAGACATGTCGCCCAGCGACTGGCGACACATAATAGCCGACTACACCTCAATGGTAAGACCTGCCTCAAAGGCAAGAATCATCAGCATGAACCCATCACAGGATTATGGCATGGCTGCTGAGGATTCTGATATGTTAGAATGACATGCTAAAAAATACAGGGACAGGTGAGTGTTCCACTCAATAATAATTTCGCGAAATGCATACATAAATGTTAAATTAGTGAAGAAAAGTGAGAAAATATTCCCGAATTTGGGAATATTTGTTTACCTTTGCACCAAGATAATTAATTTCGTATGCAAATAGTCTTTGAAGATACAGACTTAGAGGAACTCATAACGACGGGGCGTAATAACAGATATAAGAAATATGCCCGTAATGGAAAGTTTATGAAGGCTCTTGCTACGGTGTACAACTACATGCGTTTGGCAGAACGCGCAAGCGACCTCCGAGCTGTGTCATTCCTTCATTATGAACAACTCGCAGGAACGAATGGACTTAGTTCCGTAAGAGTTGTAAACGGAATGGTGGAACGTATCCTCTTCCGCGAATTTGAAGGTGGTATAAGAATTACAGTTTTAAGTTTAGACGATACTCATTATGGCAACAAGAAATGATAACCCTGCACCATTTATAGCGGTGCACCCAGGAATGATGATAAGACCTGAACTGGAAGAGCGTGGAATAAGTCAGAAGGATTTCGCCAAGATGATTGGTACTCAGCCTTCGCATCTGAGTGAGGTGTTTAACGGAAAACGTACACTGACTACGGAACTGGCTCTGAAGATAGAGGAAACCATAGGTATTCCTGCTAAGATATTACTGGCTGCTCAGACACAGTATGAGATAGATGCTGCTACTGCAAACAGGAAGACTGATGCTAAGCATGAGACGGTGGCAGTAACTATCCCTGTTCACGACCGCAACCTTTTACAGGAACTGGTAAGAAAATTTGGATGGGCTTGCGTCTTTTAATAAGCTAGTATATAGAATTAAGCAATAAAATAAAACCAACCCAGCACCCTGCTCCATAATGGAGTAGGGCATTTTATATCCACCTACAGTTATGCTGGTTTTGCATAACTGACCTCTATAGGTTGTTATAAGTTGTCCTTGTTGTCTTTATCCTTATATTCCCCCTTAAAATTTGGAGGAAAGGAAAAAAGTTTGTAAATTTGTGGAGCGGAAAGGGCATAAAAAAAGGAAAGCCTGATGGACTTTCCTCACTGGGTTGCGGAGACCCGACTCGAACGAGCGACCTCCAGGTTATGAGCCTGGCGAGCTACCAACTGCTCCACTCCGCGATGTTGAATTTCGAAATGTGGGTGCAAAATTAGTATTTTTTTTGATAGTAAACAACACTTTTTGTAATTTTCTGTCAAAAAAGTTGCTAATCATAGATACTTTCGCCATGGTGAAAAACAAGACAGGCACCCTTCCTGATATGGAGGGGTGCCTGCATAGTCGTTATAGTGCGTTTGCAGTGGCGGACTACCTGGTGTAGAGTGCCACGATGGTCTCGTAGAGCTCCTGTTTGCCTGAGGTGACTCTTGGCTCCTCGACCTTCTTGCCGTACTCATAGACCTGCTCGAAGGTGAGCTTGCCGTCCTCGAAGTCCTTGCCTATGCCGCTGTCGAAGGAAGCGTAGCGCTCCTTGAGCATCTGAGGGATAGGAGACTCCTCCATGATGCTGACAGCATTGAGAAGGGCGCGGGCGCAGGCATCCATGCCTGAGATGTGGGCGATGATGATGTCGTCGAGGTCGGTGGAGTTGCGACGGGTCTTGGCATCGAAGTTGGTGCCGCCAGGGGCTATGCCGCCGTTGCGTACTATCTGCATCCATGCCTGGGTGAGCTCGAAGTTGTCGATAGGGAACTGGTCGGTGTCCCATCCGTTCTGGGCATCGCCGCGGTTGGCATCGATAGAACCAAGCATGCCGGCATCGACGGCGCAGGCGAGTTCGTGCTCGAAGGTGTGGCCTGCCAGGGTGGCATGGTTGACCTCTATGTTGACCTTGAAGTCCTTGTCCAAGCCGTTGGCCTTGAGGAAGCCGATGACGGTCTCGGTATCGACATCATACTGGTGCTTGGATGGCTCCATAGGCTTTGGCTCGATGAGGAAGTTGCCCTTGAAGCCTTTTGAGCGTGCATAGTCGCGTGCCATGGTGAGCATGGTTGCCATGTGCTGCTTCTCACGCTTCTGGTCAGTATTGAGGAGTGACATATAGCCCTCTCGTCCGCCCCAGAATACGTAGTTCTCAGCTCCGAGCTTGATGCCTGCATCGATGGCATTCTTGATCTGTACGATGGCGCGTGCTACGACGTCGAAGTCGGGATTGGTGCTGGCACCGTTCATGTAACGGGCGTTGCCGAAGACATTGGCGGTGGACCACAGGAGTTTGATACCCGTCTCTTTCTGCTTCTCGAGGAGGTAGTCGGTGACTGCCTTGAGGTTAGCCTCGTACTCTGCGATGCTGCTGCCCTCGCTGACGAGGTCAACATCGTGGAAGCAGTAGTACTCGATACCGAGCTTCTGCATGATCTCAAAGCCTGCATCGACCTTGTTCTTGGCTATCTCTACGGCATCGGCACCCTGGTTCCAGGGGAACTTCTTCGTGCCGCCGCCAAACTGGTCGGCGCCTTCTGCGCACAGGGTGTGCCACCATGCCATAGCGAAGCGCATCCAGTCTTTCATCTTCTTACCTGCCACTACGCGCTCTGCATCGTAGTAGTGGAACGCCATAGGGTTCTTGGACTCTGTTCCCTCAAAGGGAATCTTGCTGATTTGTGGGAAATACTCTTTCATTGTTTAAGTTGAATATTATATTAAAAATTTAGGAGTTAAAGAAGTTAGAGAAGTTAAAGACAACAGTGAGCGCCTCAACGCAAATCTATCATCTATCATCTATAATCTACTCTTCCACCTTTCGTATGCAGTGAGATACGGCTCGCGGTCGCTGACGGGTTGCTCTACAGCCTTGAGCTGAAGGGTAGAGAATGCCTCGTCGCTTGACTGATAGATGCCTGCTCCGATGCCTGCTCCCTTGGCTGCTCCGATGGAGCCGTCGGTATCGTAGAGCTCGATGGTGGCGCCAGTGACGGCTGAGAGCGTTCTGCGGAAGAGGGGAGAGAGGAAGAGGTTGGCATGGCCTGCTTTGATGGTCTTGATATTCATGCCCATCTGCTCCATGACCTCCATGCCGTAGGCGAAGGAGAAGGCGATGCCCTCCTGCGCCGCACGTATGATATGCGCCTTGGTGTGGATATTGAAATTGATACCGTGGATGCTGGCTCCGGGGTTTTGGTTTTCGAGTACGCGCTCTGCTCCGTTGCCGAAGGGTATGATGGAGAGCCCATCTGCTCCTACGGGCACGCTGTCGGCAAGGTCGTTCATCTCGCTGTAGCTGATGCCCTCGGGGGCTACGGTGCGCTTAATCCATGCATTGAGTATGCCTGTGCCGTTGATGCACAGCAGTACGCCGAGACGTGGGTCGGCGGCGGTGTGGTTGACGTGGGCGAAGGTGTTGACTCGGCTCTTGGGGTCGTAGTTTACCTCGCCGAGCACGCCATAGACTACTCCTGAGGTGCCTCCTGTAGCGGCTATCTCGCCTGGCTGCAGTACATTGAGCGAGAGGGCATTGTTGGGCTGGTCGCCTGCCCGGTAACTGATGACGGTGCCCTCCTGTAGTCCTGTCTCTGCGGCTGCCTCACGTGATACGTGGGCCTGAACGGAGAAGGTGGGTACGATGGGGGCGAGGATGTCGCGGGGGAAACCATAGTAGTCGAGAAGGAACTGGGCTGGGCTGTCGGCATGGAAGTCCCACATGATGCCCTCGGAGAGGCCGCTCGCCGTGGTGGTGACGGTGCCTGAGAGCTTCATGGCGATGTAGTCGCCTGGGAGCATTACCTTATATATTTTAGAGAAGAGCCCGGGCTCGTGCTCCTTCACCCATGCGAGTTTGGAGGCTGTGAAATTGCCTGGCGAGTTGAGCAGGTGGGTGAGGCACTTCTCGCTGCCTATGTCGCTGAAGGCTCTCTCGCCGTAGGGTACTGCCCGTGAGTCGCACCAGATGATGGCATCGCGAAGCACATTAAGGTCTTTGTCCACGCATACGAGACCGTGCATCTGGTAGGATATGCCGATGGCCTTGATGTCGGCGCCTGTGGCTGAGACGTCGTGCATGACTTTCTGCATGGCTAACTTGGCATTGGTCCACCACATATCGGGCGACTGCTCTGCCCAACCTGCATGGAGAGCCTTGATGGGGGCCTCTGACTCGGGATAGAAGGTGGTGGCGGCGAGTGCGCCGGTATGGATGTCAACGAGTGATGCCTTGACGCTCGATGAGCCGACATCTAAGCCTAATAGGTATTGCATTTTGTTTAGGAGAGTTTTTTAGGAGTTATAGGAGTTAAAGACAATAGTGAGTGCCTCAACTGTCAACAAAGTTAGTGTTTTTTTTTGATTCAAGGGGGTGTTTTTGATAGAAAAGTGGGGTTTGAAACAATTTTTCACCTATAAAGGGATGATTTTTCCACCTCTGAGGCTACCTGTGGGGGTACGTAGGGGGTGATATCGTCGCCATGTTTTATCATCTGACGCAGCTGGGTGGACGAGATATTGACCATGGGCACGTCGATGATGTGGATGTTGGGGTAGTGGGCAGTCCACTCTGGAATGCTGCTGTCATGACGTGGATAGACGGCTATCTCGTAGTTGTGGAGAATGTCGTCATGGTGTGCCCACTTATGGAATTTGGCGAGGTTGTCGCCCCCGATGATGAGGACGAAGTCGTGCTGAGGATAGTCTGCCTTGAGATGCTGCAGGGTGTTCCAGGTATAGGAGGGGCGCTGCAGATGGAACTCATAGTCTGAGGCTATGAGGTGAGGATGGTCGGCAAGGGTTGCCTGCACCAACTGATAGCGCAGGTTCTCGTCGAGGAGGTCGGTGGAGGTGCGCTTGAGGGGATTTAGAGGTGATACGAGATACCATACCTCATCTAACGACATAGCACTCAGCATGGTGGTGCCGAGTGCTATGTGTGCGTTATGTATGGGGTTGAATGACCCTCCGAATATACCGATGCGCATTGTTCCCCCTACAAATGAAGATGTTTACAGGTTTGGATTTACCTCATGCCAGTTTTCTACTGCTGGGATAACACCCATCTCAACGAGTTCATCGCGCATAGCGGTGAGGTGTATATAGCTGGAGTGGAGACGTGCCATCTCGTCCTTGGTGCCCTCAGGAATTTTGTATGTGACGCCCTCGGTAGTGAAGGTGGTGTCCATGCCCATCACGATGTGGTTGAAGCGTTTGTCGTTGCAATATACGCCTGCAGGCCATGGGAAAGGCTTGCCACCCATTACTGCCTCAATCATCTGGACAGAGAGGATAGAGGGGCTCTGGAATGATGAACGGCCACGCAGTTTGATGATGCGTGAGCCACCCTTGGTGACATCCTGCTGCATCTGCTCCCACTCCTCCTCAGTGAACTCTGGGGTGCCCACGATGTCCATGAGTTTGCGGCCTGCTATGATGGCATTGCTGCCGAATACTGCCATCTGCTCGCCATGACCGCCGTATGTGGCGCAGTTGGATATCTCTGTCTGCATGACGCCAAACTTATGAGCCAGGGCGGTGCGCAGACGTGTGGTGTCGAGACCTGCGAGGGTAGAAACCTGTGATGGCTTCAGTCCTGACCATATAAGGGTAACGAGGCCTGTCATGTCGGCAGGGTTGAAGATGATGACTACATGCTTGACATCAGGGCAATACTGCTTGATGTTGCGACCGAGGTCGGCAGCTATCTCGCAGTTGCCACGCAGAAGGTCCTCACGTGTCATGCCGTCCTTACGTGGCGCACCACCTGACGAGATGATGTACTTGGCATCCTTGAATGCCTCGGCAACATCGGTTGTAGCAGTGATATTGGCATCATCGAAACCGCTCTGGCGCATCTCCTCTGCTACGCCCTCTGGTGAGAAGACGTCATAGAGACACAGATTGTTGGTGAGTCCAAGCATCAGGGCTGTCTGAGCCATATTGGAACCTATCATGCCTGCTGCTCCGACAATAACGAGTTTTTCGTCTGTAAGGTACTTCATAGTTTATTTTCTCCTTTTTGTTATTATGATATTTTTTTCTATTGGAATAGCAAAGGTACAAATAATAATTGATAATTGATAAATGATAATTGATAATTTTATTGCTGTTTATGTTTTTTTGACTTTTGTCTATTTCAACTGTCAATTGTCAATTATCAATTTGTAACGTGCTGTTTCGATGATGTCGTCGATGCCCTGCTGCATGGATGTCTCGCTCATATCGACACTGACATCGGGGGCGATGCCAAACTCGGTGCACTGCTTGTTGACATCGTACATAGGGCAGGCTGACATCCTCACAGCCCATCCGTTGGGCAGTTCGTCGGAGTAGGGCATGCCTGAGCCTCCTCCTGTGGTGTCGCCGATGATGAGTATAGTGGAGGGGGTACGGGATAAGGTGTTGAGGGCTATCGCCTTCATATACTTGACAAACTCGTTGGCAGCGCTATAGACGCTACGGTTGGTGAGTACGCAGACGGGCTTGGCGGTCCAGCGTATGCCTGACGAGGATTGGAGACGGGTGGGCTCCCAGTCGCCGAGGTCGCTGTGTCCGCTGCCTACTTTGTGGCGCATATGTCCCACGAGACACTCCTGACTGATGAAGCGCGCTGCCACCTTCTGCGCCTCAGTGAGTTTGCCACCACCATTGTCTCGTACGTCAATGATGAGCCCGTTGCAGGGTGCGAGGTAGGTGAGTATTTCGTCGAGATTGCCCGCGCCTATCTCGTCTTCAAAACTGCCAATATACATATATCCGATATTGTCGTCGAGTATCTTGTAGCTGATGCCAGAGGAAATCTTGTACTCACTGCTGGTGCCTAGATACTTGCGCTGGACGGAGTGTGAGAAATTGTCAGGGTAGTCCTCCTTCCAAGCCCAACTGCGTGAATAGTCAAAGGCGGCGGAGAGGTTGACGTGGCCATCCTGGAGGGTGCCCAGCATATTGGCGAGCAACTCAAAGAGCTGGCTGCGCGACATGTCGCCTGTGGCCTGCTTGGAATATTCTGTATGGATAGCATCCCAATCGACACCCTTCTCCTCAAAGAAACAATAGTGCTCATCCATGATGTGCCATAGTGCCTCGAAGTTGCCTTGGACGGAGTCGTCATACTCCTCCACATCGACACAACTGGCGAAAAGCAGCATCGATAACAATAGGGGAAAGAGTGAGGATACTTTATTCATGTAATAATTTTATTTACGCAGGGTAACTCCTAGAACTACAGCATTATACCATTGGTGTTGTTTGAGATTGTTTGGCTCTGCCTGACGTATGTCACCGAGGTAACCTATACGCAGAGCAGTACATGGTGTTATGCTGACGTCGAATGACAGTTGCTGTCGTAGTTGGAAGGTAGCGATGGAGGTGAACACAATGTTGTGGTCATATATTCCCTCACTGAACATCTCATAGTAGGACTGCCCGTAGTTGGGTGAGAAGGCAAGTCCTACAAAGGGAATGCGTGCCTGGTAGGTTACAGCTACGGCTTTGTTCCACAAGGTGAAGGCGTAACGTGCCATGAGGCTGGCTCCGATGTTGGCAGAGGCATAGCCCTGGGCAGGATTGTTGGATGAATTGCGAGTGTTGTAGCAAAAGCCTATGTCGGCATTGGTGAACAGTCCTGCATAGAGATGGAGAGGAGAGACTTCGTGATGTGTGACATCAAACCGCCGCATAACAGTATAGGCGAAGTCGTAGTGCCCGCTGAGCGCGTTGGCATTGTCGGCACGGTTGTGGGTATTGGCGAATGCTCCTTCGTGGGTGAGGGAGTAGGTGAGGGGGTGCTTCCTGCTGTCGCGCAAGACGTCGGAGATGAAGCGCCACTCTGTGCCATAGTACTTCTCGTGGGAGAGGTATGTGTCAAGTTGGTTGAGATGTCCTATGGAGAGTTGTGTGGAAACAAATTTATCCTGTGCATAACATATCTGTATTATGCACAGGATAAATAATGTAGCGAACGACCTCATGAGCGGAAAGGGTGGGGAGTGGTTAGTCAAATAGGTTGAGCTGGCCTGTCAACTCATCGAGTACATCCTGCTGGGACTTTCCTGCATCAGGGTCGAGGTTTTCCTCTTCTTCAGAAGAAGAACCATCGTTCTCGTCCGTATTCTCGCTTACTTCGGGGAATCGTAGGGGGTCCAGCTCGGCGACGGAGTCAATGGCGAATGTGGATATGCGCTTGCCTTTTGCCTTGAAGCCCTTGACAGCAACAAACTCCTCACAGTCTATCTCAAGCGGTTCGCGGAAAGAGTCGGCACCGCCGAATGTTACCTGAATGCGAGGGAATGCTACATCGCTAAGTATAAGCAATTGGCTATCAGGATTTTCTCCCACGAAGTTACGGTGATTCTTTATAGCATCCATCTCAAATCGCTTGATGTAGGCATGGCGATTGTTGTCTGCATCAATGACTACTGCCGTCCATGGTTTCTGGGCATCCCACTTCTCAATCCTGAGGATATTGTTCTCAAAGTGGTTGGCGGTATCAGCGGTGGTGATATAGAAGTCGCCATTGCTGAGTACCACAAGGAGTTGGTCGCCCTCTCCGAACTTGCCGAGTGACACGCCGTGCTGGTCGTAGTTGAGACGGTTGACATCGGCATCCCACCATATCTCCCTGCCTCCGAGGGTGGAGCGTCCGTGTGACTTTAGGCCTATCTTGTGTACAGGACTCTTGGACAGTATGTTGCCCTTAGAGGAGCGTCCCTTGATATCGAGTACGGAGAAGTCGTAGTCGAAGAATATACGCTTAATCTTGGGTCCTGGTTCCAGGGTGACCTTTATCACCTCAGCCTCGCCGTTGGGGTTGGCTGTGAAATATATAACTCTTGAACCAGGCGTGCCCTGGGTGATGTCGTACTCACGGTCGCGTGTGCTGGCATCAACGAAAAAGCGCTTGACGTAGTATCGTCCCTGACGGCCGTCACGATATACACAGTTGTATATGGTGCGCTTGTCGCCTTTTTTCCATACCTGGAGGTGCAAGACATTTTTTCCTACGTCGATCTTTTCAGCTACTCGTGTGATTTTGTACTTACCATCGCGATAGAAAATGATGATGTCATCGATATCGGAACAGTTGCATACATACTCTGCTTTCTTGAGTCCTATGCCGATGAAACCCTCATGGCGGTCGATGTAGAGTTTTTTGTTGGCTTCAGCAACCTTTGTCGCCTCGATGGTGTCAAAGTTGCGTATCTCAGTGAGACGGGGATGCTCTGCACCATATTTTTCCTTAAGGTGCTCAAACCACTCGCATGTCACATCGACTATGCGGCCGAGGTCACGCTCTATCTCTGCTATCTCGCCCTCTATCCTCTTTATGAGGTCTTCTGCCTGATCCTTGGAGAATTTCAGTATTCGCTTCATCTTTATCTCCATGAGGCGCAGTATATCGTCCTTGGTGACCTCTCTCACGAGATGTGGGTAGTATGGGGTGAGACGATCGTCGATATGCTCGCAGGCAGCATCCATAGAGGTTGCATTCTCGTACTTCTTGTCCTTATAGATGCGCTCCTCAATAAATATCTTTTCAAGGGAGCAAAAGAAAAGCTGTTCGAGCAACTCCTGGCGGCGTATCTCAAGTTCCTGCTTAAGGAGCGACATAGTTTGCTGAGCGCTACTCTTCAAAACGTCACTGACGGTGAGGAACTGCGGTTTCTTATCCTTGATGACACAGCAGTTGGGAGAAATGCTTATCTCGCAGTCGGTAAAGGCGTACAGAGCATCGATGGTCTTATCGGACGAAACGCCAGGCATGAGATGTATAAGTATCTCAACGTTGGCAGCTGTGAGGTCTTCGATTTTGCGAACCTTAATCTTGTTTTTGTCAACGGCTTTGGTGATAGATTCGATAAGTGTCTCCGAAGTCTTTGAGAACGGTATGTCGCGTATTACCAGCGTTTTCTGGTCAATCTTTTCAATCTTTGCACGAACCTTGATAGAACCTCCTCGTTTGCCATCGTTGTACTTGCTTACATCCACCGATCCACCAGTGGGGAAGTCAGGATAGAGATGGAACTCCTCGCCACGCAGGTATGCTATGGCGGCATCACATATCTCACAGAAATTGTGGGGCATGATTTTGCAGTTCAGTCCGACAGCGATACCCTCTGCTCCCTGTGCCAGCAGCAGCGGATATTTTGCAGGCAGCATCACGGGTTCTTTGTTGCGACCATCGTAAGACATCTGCCATTCGGTAGTCTTGGGATTGAACACCGTCTCGAGGGCAAACTTGCTGAGTCGTGCCTCGATGTATCGTGGTGCTGCAGCAGAGGAACCTGTCAGAATGTTGCCCCAGTTGCCCTGTGTGTCAACAAGTAAATCCTTCTGGCCGAGCTGCACCAATGCATCGCCGATGGAAGCATCTCCATGTGGGTGAAACTGCATGGTGTGGCCTACGATGTTGGCAACCTTATTGAAGCGTCCGTCATCCATACGCTTCATAGAGTGCAGGATGCGACGCTGTACGGGTTTCAGGCCATCCTCTATGTGAGGTACGGCACGATCAAGTATGACTGATGAGGCATAGTCGAGAAACCAGTTTTGATACATGCCGGAGAGGTGGTGCACTGCCGATGCGTCAAAACGATTAACGGGACGGTAATCAGTAGTTTCCGCCTCGTTAACCTCAGTATAGTTCGTGTTTGTTTCTTCGTCCATGAAATGTGTTATTAGGTGCTTTTGGCTATATTTGCTCTGCGTGATGAGGGCTGTTATTTCTGCTTTGTCTTGAAACTCTTCAAATATATATCGAATATCAAGGTGCTGTATGCTTGTACGCTGCCACTTGACGATGAGCCATAACCTATGTTGTAGGGTATGTACACTCTCCATCGGTCACCAGGGTGCATGTACTGCAATGCTGTAGAAAAGCCCTCTACGACACCATTTGGTGTAAGTGATGAAAAGAGTGCCTCACTGAGTATCAGAGAGGAGCCGTACCACTTGGTGTCAAACTGATATCCCACTTCGATGTTGTCAGGTGACGCTATGGTGGTATATGACTTTGATGGTATCAGATTGCCACGATAGGTGATGGTACAGGTGTCGCCCACGATAGGACAGCGCAGTCCGTTGGTGGTATTCTTCGTACCGTCAATCACCTCTTTGTGGGATTCTTTGCCTTGCTCCAATACATTGACAATGATGTAGTTGGTATGTTTGTCAGCATTGTTCTTGGAGTATGACAGTATCTTATACCAGTCTTCTCTGCCAGCAGCGATGTACTCGCTTGCCTCTTGAAACTTTTGTTCAAAATAAGCGTCGTTGCGAGCTTGCCAGTTGTAGTACTCTGCCGAGGTGTCATCGTCATCATTAGAACATGCGACGAAGACCATACTTGCCAGAAGCAATGCTGTTATAACGTTGAGTTTCATGAGTTATTGCAATTTCTTAAGCAAAGAGGTGATGGTAACCTGATCCTCTATTATTCCGCGAAGGTCGGATATGGCAACACGTTTCTGCTCCATAGAGTCACGATAACGCAGTGTCACAGAGTTGTCCTCCAGAGTCTGATGGTCAACGGTGACACAGAAAGGAGTGCCGATAGCATCTTGACGGCGATAGCGCTTGCCGATCTGGTCTTTCTCCTCGTACTTACAGTTGAAGTGGAACTTCAGGTCGTTCATTATCTCCATAGCCTTTTCTGGCAGTCCGTCCTTCTTGGTGAGAGGGAATATAGCAAGTTTTACTGGTGCTATGGCAGCTGGCAGGTGCAGCACGGTACGTGTCTCGCCATTGTCAAGTTTCTCTTCCTCGTAAGAGTGACACATGATAGAGAGGAACATGCGGTCAACACCTATTGAAGTCTCTATGACATATGGAGTGTAAGACTCGTTGATTTCTGGGTCGAAATACTTTATCTGCTTGCCTGAGAACTTCTCGTGCTGTGACAGGTCGAAGTTGGTACGTGAGTGGATACCCTCTACCTCCTTGAAGCCAAATGGCATGTGGAACTCGATGTCAGTTGCGGCATTGGCATAGTGAGCGAGTTTGTCATGGTCATGGAAACGATAGTTCTCAGCACCGAATCCGAGATTCTGATGCCACTTCATACGTGTCTCCTTCCACTTGGCAAACCAGTCAAGTTCGGTGCCTGGCTTGATAAAGAACTGCATCTCCATCTGTTCAAACTCACGCATGCGGAAGATAAACTGTCGTGCTACTATCTCATTGCGGAATGCCTTACCAATCTGTGCTATGCCGAAAGGTATCTTCATACGTCCAGTCTTCTGTACGTTGAGGTAGTTTACGAAAATACCCTGTGCTGTCTCTGGTCGCAGGTATATCTTCATGGAGCTGTCAGCCGATGCACCCATCTCTGTTGAGAACATGAGGTTGAACTGGCGTACGTCAGTCCAGTTGCGAGTGCCAGAGATAGGGCATACTATCTCCTCGTCGAGGATTATCTGCTTGAGTGCTTCGAGGTCCATCTTGTTCATGGCGTCAGCATAGCGTGCATGGAGCTCGTCAAACTTCTTCTGATTCTCTATGACGCGTGGGTTGGTCTCTCTGAACTGCTGTTCGTTGAAGCTGTCGCCAAATTTCTTCTGAGCCTTTGCGATTTCCTTTGCTATTTTATCCTCGTACTTTGCCATCTGCTCCTCTATGAGCACGTCAGCACGGTAGCGCTTTTTGGAATCGCGGTTGTCTATGAGTGGGTCATTGAAAGCATCGACGTGACCAGAAGCCTTCCATATCGTAGGGTGCATGAAGATAGATGAGTCGATGCCCACGATGTTGTCGTGCAGGAGCACCATTGACTGCCACCAATACTGCTTGATGTTATTTTTCATCTCCACGCCGTTCTGTCCGTAGTCATATACGGCTCCCAGGCCATCATATATATCGCTTGATGGAAATACGAAGCCATACTCCTTGCAGTGGCTTACTATCTTCTTAAATACGTCTTCTTGCTGTGCCATTATAGTTTAAATGTTTTCTGTTAATATACGATTGAGATGCAAAGATACAAAAAAAGTACGAAAAAGCGGTTGTTTTTCGTACTTTTTAACTTTGTTAATTCGCGTTTTCTGATATATATTTCAGACGTATCAGTCTGACATCCTCATCGGAATAGTCTCCTCCAAATTCTTTGAAGGCTTCTTTTAGGCTGTCGGTATCAGCTTCTTTGAAGTACTCATAGATGTCGTCAATCTGTTCTTCATCCATGGTGTCTTCGATGTAGTAGTCGAGGTTCAGCCTTGTGCCGCTATACACTATTGCCTCCATCTCATCGAGCAGTTCGGTAAATTTTATTCCGAGCGACTTTGCTATGTCGTCGAGCGGCATTTTACGGTCCACGCACTGTACTATTTTGAGTTTCTGCATGGAGTTTTTAGCCACGCTGCGTACACGCATGTCCTCAGGTCGTTCTATCTCGTTCTCTTCACAGTATTTCTGTATGAGGTCACAGAAAGGCTGTCCGTAGCGTTTTGCCTTGCCCTGTCCGACTCCCTGTATGTTTTGCAGTTCCTGCAAGGTAACGGGATATACCGTTGCCATCTGCTCCAGCGAACTCTCCATGAAGACTATGTATGGCTGTACGTTATATTTTGCAGCCTGTGACTTGCGCAAGTCTTTCAGCATAGCGTACAGTGTGGGGTCGAGTGCGCTGGCTCCATTGCCCATGCTCTCGCTTGTGTCGTCATTATAATTGTTGTCTTCGGTGATAAAGAAGTCTGATGGATTCTTTAGCCACTCATGTCCCTCAGGTGTCACTTTCAGATTGCCAAGACTCTCGATGTCTTTCTTTATGTATCCATCTATGATTGCCCTCCTGATGAGAGGTGTCCATATCTTGTCGTTGTATGCCTTGCCGCAGGCAAACTCCTTGAGTATGTGGTGCTTATGTGATTCTATATCGTCTGTTTTTCTTCCTTTGATAAAGTCTATGATGTACGATGTCTTATAACTCTCGTTGAGGGCAAGGATAGAGTGCAGTGCCAGTTCCAGTTCTTTCTTTGCTGGTATCTTTGTTTTAGGGTGCAGGCAGTTGTCACAGTTTCCGCAGTTGTCCTTGGGATATGCCTCTCCGAAGTATTTGAGCAGCATCTTGCGTCGGCATATTGATGACTCGGCATATGCAGCCGTCTCCTGCAGCAGGTGTCGTCCGATCTCCTGTTCGGTGACCTGCTTGGAGTCCATGAATTTTTCAAGTTTCTGAAGGTCCTTATGCGAATAGAAAGCAATACACTTTCCCTCTCCTCCGTCACGTCCGGCACGTCCTGTCTCCTGATAGTATCCTTCAAGCGACTTTGGTATGTCATAGTGTATCACGAAGCGTACGTCAGGTTTGTCTATTCCCATGCCGAATGCTATCGTTGCCACGATGACGTCTATGCGCTCCATGAGGAAGTCATCCTGCGTAGCATTTCTTACGGCATTGTCCAGTCCGGCGTGATATGCCTCAGCCTTGATGTCGTTGGTTTTCAGCACTTCGGCAAGTTCCTCCACTTTTTTGCGTGACAGACAATATACTATGCCGCTCTTGCCTGAGTTTTGCTTTATGAACTTAATGATCTGCTTGTCTATGGAGTTGTCTTTCTGTCGTACCTCATAGTACAGACTCGGTCTGTTGAACGAACTCATAAAGTCTTTGGCATCCGATATGCCCAAGCTCTTTTTAATATCTGAGCGCACCTTTTCCGTTGCTGTTGCTGTCAGTGCTATTATGGGTGCTCTGCCGATGTTGTCGATGATAGGTCGTATCCTGCGGTATTCAGGTCTGAAGTCATGTCCCCATTCCGATATACAGTGTGCTTCGTCAACAGCATAGAATGAAACCTTTACTCCCTTTAGGAAATTGATATACTCTTCCTTGGTGAGTGATTCCGGTGCCATATAGAGCAGTTTCGTGATGCCGTTTGTAACATCGCTCTTCACCTGGTCTATGGCAGCTTTGTTCATTGACGAGTTGAGGCAATGTGCCACACCATCCTGTTCGCTGATGCCGTTGATGACGTCCACTTGGTTTTTCATCAAGGCGATGAGTGGTGATATGACAATCGCCGTACCCTCCATGATGAGTGATGGCAGTTGGTAACATAATGACTTACCTCCGCCTGTCGGCATCAGTACGAAACCGTCGTTGCCGTCAAGCAGATTTTTTATCACTTCTTCCTGTTTGCCTTTAAACTTGTCAAAGCCGAAGTGACGTTTCAGTTCATCATTTAGGTTAGCGTTCATGTATTACAAAGGTATAACGGATTTTTTTAGGGTGGGTGGTCCGTTTTTCTTTTTAGTTTGCCAGACTTATGCCTCCGTTCTTTTCAAGTTGCTCTTCAGCATATTGTTTGGTAAGTTCGAATTTTGATATCTTCTGCGATGGAGCAGTAAACATGATGTCAGTCATGATGGTCTCCACGATGGAACGCAGTCCACGTGCTCCAAGTTTGTACTCTACAGCTTTGTCCACGATATAGTCCAGCGCCTCGGTAGTGAATGTGAGTTCTATGTTGTCCATCTTGAAGAGTTTGATGTACTGTCTCACAATGCTGTTCTTAGGTTCTACGAGTATGCGTCTCAGTGCATCATGGTCAAGAGGGGTGAGGTGTGTGAGCACTGGCAGGCGTCCTATTATTTCAGGTATCAGTCCGAATGCCTTAAGGTCCTGTGGCGCTATGTACTGCATCATGTCCTTCTTGTCTATCTTGCGGGTATTTTGCACGCTGTTGTAACCTATGGTGTGGGTGTTCAGTCGCTGTGCTATCTTGCGTTCTATGCCATCAAAGGCGCCACCGCATATAAAGAGTATATTCCTTGTATCCACATGTATATACTCCTGGTCGGGATGCTTTCGTCCTCCCTTTGGTGGTACGTTGACTATGGTGCCCTCGAGGAGTTTCAGCATACCCTGCTGTACGCCCTCTCCGCTCACGTCGCGTGTGATGCTTGGGTTGTCGCTCTTTCGTGCTATCTTGTCTATCTCATCGATAAATACGATGCCTCTCTGTGTGGCCTCCAGATCATAGTCAGCCACCTGCAACAGTCGTGTGAGTATGCTCTCCACATCTTCGCCTACGTAGCCTGCCTCTGTAAACACCGTAGCATCTACTATGGTAAAAGGTACGTTGAGCAGTTTTGCTATCGTTCTGGCGAGGAGTGTCTTACCAGTACCTGTTGACCCCACCATTATGATGTTGCTCTTCTCTATCTCTATGCCGTCATCGGTATCGGGCTGTGACAGGCGTTTGTAGTGGTTGTACACGGCAACTGACAGGTATCTCTTTGCATCTTCCTGTCCTATGACGTATTGGTCAAGATACTCCTTTATCTCCTGTGGCTTTGGTATATCCTTAGTGCCGTTGAATTTACTCTGTGAAGCTTCCTTGCTTGCCGCTTTCTCGTCATTGGCTGCATTGTTCTCGGCTATGCTCTGTGTTATCTCGTACGCCTGTGCCACGCACTGGTCGCATATGAAGCCGTTCATACCCGTTATGAGTATCGATACTTCATTTTCTGAGCGTCCGCAGAAGCTACAGTGGTTAGTTTTCTTTGCCATTAATGATTATCTTGCGATACGATTTGTATTTTATGCTTTGTTTTTCTTTGTCAGCACCTGGTCTATCATGCCATACTCCTTTGCCTCGTCGGCAGTCATCCAGTAGTTGCGGTCAGAGTCTGCCCACACCTTTTCATATGGTGTATGTGAGTGGTTGCTGATGATGGTATAGAGTTCCTTCTTGAACTTCTGTATCTCTTTTGCCTCTATCTCGATGTCGCTTGCCTGTCCCTGTACGCCTCCCAGTGGCTGGTGTATCATCACGCGGGAGTGGGGTAGGGCCTGTCGCTTGCCTTCCTGTCCTGCTACAAGCAGCACTGCACCCATGGAAGCTGCCATGCCCGTGCATATTGTTGACACGTCGCTGGTGACAAACTGCATGGTGTCATATATGCCCAGTCCTGCTGTCACGCTGCCACCAGGGCTGTTGATGTATATGGAGATGTCCTTTTCAGGGTCAGTGGAGTCGAGGTATAGCAACTGTGCCTGTATGGTATTTGATGTGTAGTCGTTAATCTCCGTGCCGAGGAAAATGATGCGCTCCATCATAAGGCGTGAGAATACGTCCATCTGTGTAACGTTGAGCTGACGCTCCTCGAGTATATATGGGTTGAGATACTGGTTCTGTGCTTTCATTATGTCATCGAGAACCATGCCGCTCATGCCTATCTTGCTGGTGGCAAATTTTCTGAAATCGCTTGTAATATTCATAATTGAAATAAGTGAATGAATAGTCTGTTAACTTTGTATTGCGTACACAAAGTTAATAAAAAAAATGGTAATAACAAATTTTTTAAGAATAATTTACTATCTGAGATACCAGATATTTGCATTGAGCACCATTGGGACTACGATTTCCTCACGTGTGCTATCGTTGAAGCACAAGGCGAGAAATGCCTGTGCTGTCACGATGCTCGAATCTTTGGCCATTTTCAGTGTGTCGCACTTTGCCCTCAGTGCTTCCACGTGGTTTATCCCTTTGTGCTCTTTCTGTATGTTTTCCAGGTATTGTTGTATGTTGAGGCTCAACTGTTCCTTATAGTCCTGTGGCAGTGAGTCGTTTTGCCATGTCCCTTCCACTATTGCGTCATAGTTGCCCTGTATGAGTTGGTCGTAGTACGCCTTTGCAGCCTGTAGGGCATATTCCTCCTGATTCACCTCTTTTGAGCAGGCGATAGTGACGAGGCACATTATTACTATTATGGGCAGTTGTTTCAAGGCTTCTATGGTGTTTATGATGTGGTGTGTGTGTATGACTTACTTCTGTCTAATAAAAATGTTTATCGGTGAACCCGTCAGTGTCCAGTGGCTGCGTATCTGGTTTTCGAGGAAACGTCGATACGGCTCCTTGACATACTGTGGCAGGTTGGCATAAAATACGAATGTCGGAATCTGTGTGTCAGGTACCTGTGTGCAGTATTTTATCTTGATGTATTTGCCTTTTATGCTCTGTGGTGGTGTAGCCTCTATGATAGGTAGCATCACCTCGTTGAGTTTGCTGGTGCCTATCTTTACCTTACGGTTTACATACACCTGTTTTGCTGTTTCGAGCACCTTGAAGATGCGCTGTTTCGTCGTAGCAGAAGCGAAGATGATGGGGAAGTCTGTAAATGGTGCCATCCTCTCGCGTATGGTATTCTCAAAATGTTTTACTGCGACTTGTGACTTGTCCTCCACCAGGTCCCACTTGTTTACCACTACCACTAGTGACTTGTTGTTACGCTGTATGAGCTGGAATATGTTCATATCCTGCGCCTCTATGCCCCTTGTGGCATCTATCATGAGTATGCACACGTCGGAGTTTTCTATGGCACGTATAGAGCGCATGACGCTATAAAACTCCAAGTCTTCGCTCACTTTGTTTTTACGTCGTATTCCTGCTGTGTCCACGAGGTAGAAGTCAAATCCGAACTTGTTGTAACGCGTATATATCGAGTCGCGTGTCGTGCCGGCTATGTCAGTTACGATGTTGCGCTCCTCGCCTATAAAGGCGTTGATGATGCTCGACTTGCCTGCATTAGGTCTTCCCACCACGGCAAAGCGTGGCAGTGACTCCTCTATGTCGTTATCCTCCTCTGATGGTAGCTTTTCGAGTATCATGTCGAGCAGGTCGCCCGTGCCGAATCCGCTCACCGCACTCACGCAGAATGGTTCGCCCAGTCCCAGACGGTAAAAGTCTGCTGCATAGTACTGCTGGTCATTGTTGTCGGTTTTGTTACATACGAGTATGACGGGCAGCTTTGTCTTGCGCAGTATTAGTGCCACATCGCTGTCGAGGTCTGTCACTCCTGTCTGTACGTCCACGAGAAACATTATGAGGTCTGCCTCTTCGGTAGCTATCTTGACCTGCTCCCTTATGGCATCCTCAAATATGTCATCACTGTTGACCACCCATCCTCCTGTATCGACAATGGAAAATTCCTTGCCGTTCCATTCTACCTTTCCGTATTGGCGGTCACGCGTGGTGCCAGCCACGTCACTTACTATGGCGTGGCGTGTCTTTGTCAGTCTGTTGAATAGTGTAGATTTGCCTACATTAGGTCTTCCTACTATCGCTACTAAATTTCCCATTTGTATTCTACTGTGGATTATATCCGAAGGAGTTAAGTTCTTTTTCGTTTGAGCGCCAGTCTTTATCTACTTTGACGAAGGTCTCGAGATATATCCTCTTGTCAAAGAATTTCTCCAGTGCCTTCCGTGCCTCGGTGCTCATTTTCTTTATCGCTATGCCCTGATGGCCTATTATGATGCCTTTCTGCGAGTCTCGTTCTACGAATATCGTTGCTGAGATGTGTATGGCATTATCCTTTTCCTTAAACTCGTCACATCTCACCTCTACGCTGTACGGTATCTCCTTGTCGTAGTACAGCAGTATCTTCTCGCGTATTATCTCCGTCACGAAGAATCGGGCAGGCTTGTCCGTCAGTTGTTCTTTGTCGAAGTATGCTGGTGACTCGGGCAGGAGTTCCTTTATCCTCTTGAGCAGCATATCCACTCCGAACTTGTTTTTTGCCGACAGTGGCAGTATCTCGGCATTGGGCAGCAGGGTGTGCCATTTCTCCACTATGTCCGACAGTTGCTGTGTAGATGAAGCCTTGCCCTTTTCCTGTTCCAGCATGTCTATCTTGTTGATGAGCAGTATCACGGGTGTTGACATCTTGGCTACTTTCTCGAGAAATTCTTTGTTCTTCTCGGGATTTTCCACCACGTCGGTGACGTAGAGCAGCACGTCGGCATCGGTCAGTGCCGACTCTGAGAATGCGAGCATCGACTCCTGCAGTTTGTAGTTGGGCTTCAGCACTCCAGGCGTATCGGAGAATACTATCTGCATATCCTCCGTGTTGACTATTCCCATGATGCGGTGTCGTGTGGTCTGCGCCTTGAATGTCGCAATAGAAATACGCTCACCAACCAATTGGTTCATGAGCGTACTTTTACCCACGTTGGGATTGCCAACGATATTTACAAATCCTGCTTTATGTTCTTTATTCATCAGAATTATTTTACCTTGTCGCCGTCATATCCCCACTTGTAGAAACTTGCTCCATGTACAAATCCGGCTCCGAATGCTGTGAGCAGTACGTTGTCGCCTTTTTTGAGTTTCTTTTCAAAGTCCCACATGGCGAGTGCTATGCTGGCAGCACTGGTATTGCCGTAGTGCTCTATGTTGACCATCACCTTTTCCATCGGCACGTCGAGTCGGCTTGTCACTGCCTCGATGATGCGCATATTGGCTTCGTGAGGTATCACCCAGTTGACATCTTCGGGCTGCAGGTTGTTACGTCGCATTATCTCCTTTATGTCGTCCGACATTGAGGTCACGGCGTACTTATATACCGTTCTGCCTTCCTGATAGATGTAGTGCATGCGGTGATCTACCGTATAGTGTGATGCTGGACATACAGAGCCTCCTGCCTTCATGTGCAGGAATGGTAGTCCCTTGCCGTCTGTCCTGAGGAAAGAGTCTTGGAATCCTACACCCTCTTCCTCTGTTGCCTCAAGCATTGCAGCGGCGGCACCGTCACCAAAGAGCACGCAGGTCTGTCTGTCCTGGTAGTCCACCATTGATGACATTTTCTCAGCTGCTATAGCTATGATTCTCTTGTATCTGCCGCTCTGTATCATTGCCGATGCGAGGTCGAGCATATAGAGGAAACCACAGCAGGCGCATGATACGTCAAATCCATGTGCATTCTGCATGCCGAGTTTGCCTATCACGATTGAGGCGTTTGATGGAAATCGGTAGTCGGGAGTTGTGGTGGCGCATATCACGCAGTCCACTGTCTGTGGATCCACTCCAGTCTTGGCAATCAGCTGTCGGCATGCCTTGCGTGCCATGTATGCAGAGCCGAGTCCTTCCTCGTTGAGTATGCGTCGCTCCTTGATTCCAACTCGTGTCAGTATCCACTCGTCATTGGTGTCCACCATGCGTGAGAGTTCCTCATTGGTGAGTATATACTCTGGCACGTATCCGCCTATGCCGGTGATTACAGCGTTTACTTTACCCATTATTTATATATAATGTATTTAAGTAGCGTGTATAAGTACGTTTTAAGCTTCGTCCTGAGCGATAGCCTGCTTGCCGCGGTACTGTCCGCATGTAGGACATACTGTGTGATATACATAGTATGCACCGCAGTTAGGACATACAGCAAGTGTTGGAGCTACTGCCTTGTCATGTGTACGACGCTTGAGGGTACGTGTCTTTGACTGTCTTCTTTTAGGATGTGCCATTTTCTTTTAAATGATTTTTTTGTTCAGTTTTTTAAGTTCAGTTTGCCGAGCGCTGCCCAACGTGGGTCAGGCGTAGCGTCTTCTGCAATCTCATCACCACTTCGGGTGGCTGACAGCTCTTCGAGCTTTTGTGTCATCGCATCATTGCATTTTCCAGGTGCATGAACGTGCTTAATGGGTATTGCCAACGCTATAGCCTCATAGATGAGCCATGCAGTATCGAGCACTCCAGAGTTCTCGTTTACTATGATGACATCATCGGTAATGCTGGGTGTCTCTCCGAAACGCACCATGTAGCAGCACTCGCCGCTTACTGGCTGTTGCATGTCGTCGAGGCATCGGTCGCATTGTACCGTTACGCTGCCTGTGATACTGATGGTAAGTGTAAACTCTCCGTCAGATACCTTGCGTATAAGCATCTGGGCGCTTACGTTGCCATGCTGTATCTCGGCATCTTCCAGACCTGCAAAGAAACTATTGTCGAGCGTGTAGGAAACTTCACCTGAACTCTCCGCCACTCTCTTGATGTCTATGTCGTAAGTCTTGGTTTTCGGCATTTTGGGTGCAAAGGTACTATATTTTTCTGAAATGGCAAAATATTTTTGTTATTTTAATCTAATTCATTTATTGTTTCATTATTTTTTCGTACCTTTGCACAAAATTTTTTTTATACACATGAAGGAAAACGTAAACAAACTGGTCTCTGCCGCTATCAAAGGCATCCAGGAGAAGAAGGGACGCAGTGTCAATATAATAGACCTCGAAGGCATGGAGGGTGTAGTGACCCAGGCTTTCGTCATCTGTGAGGGTGGTTCGCCATCCCAGGTGTCGGCTATCATGGACTCTGTCGAGGAGACCATGCGCAAGGACCTGGGCGAGAAACCCATACGCGTAGCGGGCACAGAGAACTGTATCTGGGTCGCTATGGACTATGTTGACCTTATGGTTCACATCTTCCTCCCTGAGGCACGTGACTTCTACAACCTCGAAGAACTGTGGCAGGATGCACCTAGCACAGAAGTACCTGATTTAGATTGATAAAACAGTTATGCCAAGCACAACTCCTAACATACCCTCTCCAAGAGGAGGCAACCGCACTCCCAAGATGCCCAAGTTCAATATGAGCTGGGTATATATCATCATTCTGGCAACCCTCGCAGCAATATATTTCTTGGGTGATGGTCAGAAGATAGGTCAAGCGCCGGCACGTACCGCATCGTACAGCAGTTTCAAGACCTACGTGGAGCGTGGCTACGCCTCACGCATAGTGGTCAACAAGAGCGAGTCCAAGCTCCGTATGTATGTCAAGTCGGAGCACGTACGCGACGTCTTCCATATGTCGCTCAAGCAGACAGGCCCCGATCCCTACCTTGACGTGCTCTATGGCAGTACCGACCAGGTAGAGCAGTTTGTCAATGCCGAGCGTGCCGACGGCAAGTTCAAGGGCGAATTGGCATACGAAGTCAATACCCGCAGTGGTCTGGTTGACTTTCTCATTTCGCTGGCACCAGTAGCGTTTTTCATCTTCCTGTGGTTCCTGCTTATGAACCGCATGGGAGGAGGTGGCTCTGGAGGCATGGGCATATTCAGCGTAGGCAGGAGCAAGGCACAGATGTTTGATAAGGGCAACACCCCTGGCATCACCTTCAAGGACGTAGCAGGACAGGAGGGCGCAAAGCAGGAGGTACAGGAGATAGTCGATTTCCTCAAGAATCCCAAGCGCTATACCGACCTTGGAGGCAAGATACCCAAGGGAGCCCTCCTCGTAGGTCCTCCTGGCACAGGTAAGACCCTCCTTGCCAAGGCTGTGGCTGGCGAGGCAGAGGTGCCCTTCTACTCCATGTCAGGCTCCGACTTTGTCGAGATGTTTGTAGGCGTGGGAGCATCACGAGTACGCGATACCTTCGCCAAGGCAAAGGAGAAGTCCCCCTCTATCATCTTCATCGATGAGATTGACGCCATAGGTCGTGCACGTAGCAAGAACCCTGGCATGGGTGGCAATGATGAGCGTGAGAACACCCTCAATGCCCTGCTTACCGAGATGGACGGCTTCGGCACCAACTCTGGTGTCATCATCCTTGCTGCCACCAACCGTGTCGATATGCTCGACAAGGCACTGCTTCGTGCCGGACGCTTCGACCGTCAGATACATGTCGATCTCCCTGATTTGCCTGAGCGTAAGGCTATATTTGGTGTGCACCTGCGTCCCCTCAAGGTCGATCCCAACCTCGATGTGGACCTCCTCGCACGTCAGACACCAGGTTTCTCAGGTGCCGACATCGCCAATGTATGTAACGAGGCGGCACTCATAGCAGCACGTCATGGTAGCAAGATGGTAGGCAAGCAGGATTTCCTCGATGCCGTTGACCGTATCATCGGCGGACTGGAGAAGAAGACCAAGATAATGACCGATGATGAGAAGCGTGCCATAGCGCTCCATGAGGCAGGACATGCCACTGTATCGTGGTTCTGTCAGCATGCCAACCCCCTCGTCAAGGTCAGCATAGTGCCACGAGGCAGGGCTCTCGGCGCAGCATGGTATATGCCAGAAGAACGCCAGCTCACCACCAAGGAGCAGCTTCTCGACGAGATGTGTTCGCTCATGGGAGGCAGGGCAGCAGAAGAACTCTTCACAGGCCATATCTCCACAGGCGCCATGAATGACCTCGAGCGTGCCACCAAGATGTCGCAGAGCATGATAGCCTACTATGGCATGAGCGACAAGTTGCCCAACGTATGCTACTATGACAACAATGAGTATGCCTTTACCAAACCATATTCCGCAGAGACGGCGCGCATCATTGATGACGAGGTGCTCAAGATGGTCAATGAGCAGTACGACCGTGCCAAGGAGATACTCCTCGAGCATAAGGAGGGACACAATGCTCTTGCTTTGTTGCTTCTCCAGCGTGAGGTCATCTTTGCCGACGATGTCGAGAAGATTTTCGGCAAGCGCCCCTGGGCAAGTCGTGCCGAGGAGATAATTAACGATAACGATAACGAAAGCGATGAATAACTTTGTAGTACGTACGATAACAGGTGTGCTCTTCGTTGCCGCCGTAGTGATATGCTTTCTGCGTCCCCTGGCTATGACCTTCTTTTTTGCCTTAGTCACAGGCATGGCGATATGGGAGTTTACCGGCCTTGTCAATGCCTCTGGGCGTGTCACTGTCAATCGTTTCATCTGTACCGCAGCAGGAGTATTTTTCTTTATCGCCGTAGCAGGTTTCTGCAGCGACCTCACCCCTTCGTCAGTGTTCATACCCTACCTGCTTACCGTGGTGTATCTCTTCTGTGCCGGACTCTTTACCCGTAGTGCCGACCCTGTCAGCGACTGGGCATACTCCATGATGTCACAGATGTATATTGCCCTTCCCCTGAGCTGTCTCAGCGTCCTTGCTTTCCGTTATACCCTCGATGGTGTGCAGTACAACTTCCTGTTGCCCCTGAGCATCTTCGTCTTCCTGTGGATGAACGATACAGGAGCCTACTGCACAGGCTCACTCCTCGGCAGGCACAAACTCTTTCCCCGTGTCAGCCCCGGCAAGTCATGGGAGGGCAGCATAGGAGGCGCAGTCATTGTGGTTCTTGTGTCGCTCCTCATATCGTGGGTCGATATGAGCCATCTTCTTGCAGTCTTTGGAGCTAAGGAGACGGGTTTGTCACTCCTCGAGTGGGTAGGACTCGGCTTGGTGGTTGTCGTCTTCGGTACTCTCGGTGACCTTGTAGAGTCGCTCTTCAAGCGTACCCTTGGCATTAAGGACAGCGGCAACATCCTCCCAGGTCACGGTGGCATCCTCGACCGCTTCGACTCTTCCCTCATGGCGATCCCCGCCTCAGTAGTCTATATCTACACCCTCACCGCAGTGTGATATCTATAATCTATAATAATCTGTCTGTAAGCAAAACCTTGATTTTGATGACAAAGTGTCATTTGGAAAAGTCAGTGGTAAAATTGCAAAATAGAGTTTGTCGTGACAAACTTTTGCCTTAAAATAGGTCGAAAAATGATGCCTCGGATGGAAAAGCATATGGTTTTGTCACCTTAAAGCATAGGGTTTAGGGCATAAAAGCATAGCTTTTCCAAAGCAAAAGATATGCTTTTTTGTGGTTTTTTTTTACCACTTTGAGGCATAAAAGTTTCTCTTTAAAATCTTGTTTGTTGATAATCAGTGGGTTGCAAAATTCATGAGAATCGCGAATTTGTGACCGACTTGTCATTCGTTTGCGAAAATCGCAAGGAGATGACGTTGTGAAAAATCAAATAGGAAGCAAAATGCCCGTTTCTTTGACAATATGCTATCTTGTAGTGTCTGCAAAATTCTTGTTCTGACATTCAATTTTTTTCGTTTTATTTTGTGAAAAGAAAAATAATGATTAAATTTGCAGTCGGGAATAAAAGATAAGAAAATGACAACGATGCAGTCAGCTACATTAAATGCAGAAATGCTCCGTAATATGAGCATTATAGCCGAAGACGAGACCCTCCTTAGGAGAGTTTCGAGATACCTACGTAGAGTTGTAGCAGAAAAGCTTAGCGATTCTGCAGAGGTATCTAAGGACGAGTTCTTCGCAAGTCTTGAACGTGGCGAAGAAGAGTATAGGCTGGGCAAAACGCACAGGATAGAGTCTGTGAAAGAATTGAAGAATTTCCTCAATGCTCTTTAAGCAGCGTCACTATGTACAAACTTGAATATACGGATGAAGCCATGTTGCACATGCAACAATTAAAGCGTCAAGAGCCTAAAGCTTTTCAAAAGGTCGAAGGCTTGCTGATAGAGCTTATGGAACATCCGACCACAGGTACAGGTCATCCTGAGCCACTAAAGGGACAGCCTGAAGGTAGATGGAGTCGTCGTATAACAAAAAAGCACCGTCTTGTCTATCGCATTGTAGAATCAACTGTTGTTGTGCTTATCCTTAGGGCTTACGGTCACTATAATGACAAATAAATAATACATTTCTAAAATATATCAGCCTATGAGATAATATAGACTTCAAGATATATAGAAACAGAAGCGTTAGCTTATATTCTTGTTTACCTAAATTCGCCAAAATCAAAGTAAGCCACAAGAGTAAAAGTTGATGCTCACGCTGAAAGGCGTGGGCTTTTACTCGTTAAAGTGGCAATGGTGTTTGGCGATACCGAGGTAAACGTAGACGAAGTTAAATAGTCCACGTTTTCTTTTTATGTCTTCACCCCAATCGACCCTTTTGACATAACTTAAATCGCATTATCGTATGAAATTACCCTAAAAATCACGGATTTCCGCTATTGCACAGTAAAAATAAACCTTGTAACTTTGTACCCAAATAACTTTAAACAATAAAATAACTAAAAAACCAAACGACTATGAAACAGAAATTATTACTATTGGCTTTGATTATGCTTTGGGGTATTAAAACCTTTGCAGTCTCTAAACCAGATTATACATATAGTCTGGAAGGAAACGTGATAGATCAGACTATCATTAATCAGGTGGCGTCAGCTGCTCAAGCAAAATCGGAATATCAGGACAAATACCATGGAGCAATAGTTGTTCCGAATGGTTTAACGGTAAGTGTTCAGGAAGGAACAAAGTCTGTAACTATTCCTGATGGCATGAGTATTACTTTTCTCAGTAATGCAGAGAATGAAAGCGACCGACCAACTCTGGTGTTTCCATATCAGCTTGATATCGCAGGCAACCATGGTGAGATAAGTTTCGACAACCTCAACATTACTGCATCTGGCACAGGTTCAAACGAGTATATCATCAATCAAAAAACGGAATCGACTACGGCTACAGTCACATTCAAAAGATGTAACATACATGATGTGAATTGTGCTATAGTACGTACTCAGGGTTCTAATGCCGTTAATATCGGTACTATAACGATAGATGATTGCGTAATCACCAATCAGGGAACAATGAACCAGAGTTACGGCTACGTCATCTATGCGGGCTGTACTGGTGGTACAATAAGCGAGGTAGAGATTACAAACTCAACATTCAACACTTGTACCGTAGGTATAGTAAACAACAATACTAGGAACGACAAATACATCTCCAAGGTGAAGATCTCCGACTGTACGTTCTACAACTGTATCGGCAGTGCCTACTATCTCGTCAACGCAGGTAAGGATGCTTCGAGCGTGCTACAACCTACGAACATCACTATAAGCAATGTGATAGTCGGCAAGTTGTACAGCACTTCAGCAAAGGGTTATCAGACTGGTGGCGGCCTCTCGTTGGATAACTTCTATCAGACCAGTGGAACCAAGTTTGGCGGTGGCTCATTCAAGTCAGCTGATATGGGGGAGTTCAGCGACACAGACTTGTTTGAAGATCCGGAAAATGGAGACTTCACGTTGAAGTACTGGTCTGAGCAGACTTCCGATGGTTGGACATTTGATATCTACGGCGATCCACGTTGGAGAGACCCTGATGCAAGAGTGGATAAAATAATAGAAGTTGCAAATAGTGACGGTACGATTATCAGTTATCAGATTATATCAGATGCAAAGGTTAAGGTTGTAAGTGGTTCAACCCCATATTCGGGAGAGGTTGTAATCCCCGAAAGCATCACTTATAAAGACAAGCTGTATGACGTAACGGCTATTGCGTCTAATGCTTTTTCAGATTGTACAGAGTTGACATCTGTAATCCTACCTTCCAGTATTACGATTGTCGGTGCATATGCATTTTGGAATTGTACAGGGCTTACGTCAATATCCGTGCCAAACAGTGTTACTGCCATTGGCGAATACGCTTTCCAAACCGCTACTAATTTATCCACAGTGAACCTGTCGGAAAATATTGAAGAAATACCAACGGGGTTATTCAGCGGTTGTCGTAGTCTGTCAGCAGTTAATATACCAGAGAAAGTGTATGCCATTGGTGAATCAGCTTTCTATGCTTCAGGAATCACCTCAATAGTTATTCCCAAGAATGTTCAATATGTCGGTGATGCGACATATATACAAAAAGGTAGGTCAAGAAATCCTTTTATGGGATGTCAGAAGCTTACTGAGATAATAGTAGAAGAGGGTAACAAATGGTATGATAGCAGGGATAATTGTAACGCTATCATATTGACAGCAGATAATTCTATTGTTTCAGGCTGTTTGGGAACAGTGATCCCTACAAGTGTGTCGTCTATCGGTAATTTTGCTTTCTATAAATTTAACCAACTGGAAACTATTACAATACCAGATAATATAAATCATATTGGAGATTTCGCCTTTGCTTATTGTCATGGATTAAAATCTGTAATATGTAATATGGCAAGTCCTTTGGATTTGACATCAAGTAGTTATGTGTTTACAGAATATGAAGGCGTTACACTCTACGTTCCTTATGGAACAAAGGAGAAATACCTCGCTGCGGAAGGATGGAAGAACTTTGAAAACATCGTGGAAATGAAAGATGAGCTTATTGTCAATAACGTGATTTCTGGAAACTACATGTACACATTGTATAATGAAGACTATCATGCAGAAATTGAGGGTATTGTCAATTCTCTTTCTGGTGATGTAGTAGTTCCAGCAACGGTTAAATATAAAGGGGAAAAGTACAGCGTAAAGAATGTAAATAGCCTTACGACACTCTACTATTATGATGAAACAGAAAACAAGTATCATTATGTAAAATACGGTTCTAATGGATATGATGAAAATATCCCTGCTCCTGATTTTACGAATGTTACTTCAATAACTTTTGAAGATGGAATAGAAAGCATATCTGACAATAATCTATGTGCATATTGGTATTGTAAAGTTGTTAATATACCTGCGAGTGTAAAATATATCAGCCCCGAAACATATTATATGAGGTATATGTCAGGTTCTGGATATTCAGACGATACGCGCTATAGTACGAACACAGGAATGAGGGTACTTTTTAACGATATAACTTACAATGTTGATGCAGAAAATAAAGTGTATTCAAGTCTTGATGGTGTTTTGTATGATAAAGAAAAGAAAACACTATTACGTTGTCCAAGAGGTTGGGAAGGGCTTTTCAAAGTTCCTGATGGTGTAGAAGTAATAGATAGGTTTGGCTTTTTCTTCTGTCCTCTGATTACAGAGATCCAGTTGCCGTCAAGTGTTAGAGTGCTTGGTGATGAAGGAGGAGATTGGACATTCCAGGCAAGACTTTTCGGTGCTTGTTATTCTTTGGAAAAGATAAATATCCCAGAAGGTGTAGAGAGAATAGAGTCCAATAGTTTCCGCAATTGTATAAGTCTAAAGGGACTTACCCTGCCAAACTCGCTTAAATATTATAACACGACGGCTTTAGCTTCCAATATAGCCATGGAATATTTAGACTGGCAAGATTGTGAACTTGAAACCCTTGATGTAAACGTTGGATATCCTATTTTAAGTACAGCAGGAACCCAATGTAAAATGTCTTTGCCAAAGAATGTAAAGAATATCGTATGCACAGACAGATATGGATACCAGTCAACAGGAACTCTGTTTACTGGAGGCATAGTACCAGAAATATTGACCTTACCTGCCTCAATTGAAAAATTTGAGGCAACGCAGTTGTTCTCTACTTCATTCAATTCAACAACCCTTGCTCCATTGAAGAAACTATATGTCCTCATGGGCTTTATGCCAGACATCAGTGAAAACTTCTTCGGATATGATGAGGTGAGAGTTGGAAGGACAACTACACAACAGTTCCCACAGACATGGGCTGACCAGTGCACGTTGTATGTTCCAGAGAACTTAGTTGATGCATACAGAGCACATGCTGTATGGGGTAAATTCCCAAATATCGTAGGTGTGGAAGTAGTAAGGGACATCGATCCTATAACTGAAGAGACTACTATTGCATTTGAGGAAAACGACTTTGTGAATGGTGATAATACGCCAGTTGACCTTAATAACACTGTTATCAACGATACGTATTTCAGCATCAATAACAATGGTGACGCTGACGGTTTCTTCGACAAAGAAGAGCAATGCATAGTCATCAATAAACAGACTTCAAACGAGGCTATGCAGACAGTCGTTGCAAGTGAACTCGGTTCAAGCGACTTCATTAGCAACTTCACAGGTATGGTGATAGAGGTTAACGGCAGAGGCAGCATAAAGGTCAACGCACAGACCATAGGCAATAGCATGGTGGCTGTGAAGATTGGCAACGGCGAGGCGAAAACTTTTGCCAAGGCTACGAAGGGCAACATTATAGAAAACTACGATGTTTCCGAGAATACCTACGTCTATATCTACGCTACTGATGAAGCTAACCAGGCACAGTCGCTGAGCATGAGCACAACGACAAGTACAGCTGATAATGTTGTGAAGATATTCTCTATTACGGTGACGCCAGAGGCTACGGCAGTTGGAGAAGTCACTTCTGCAATGTTAGAATCTGCTCTCAGTAAGATGTACTCAGTTGAAGGCAAACCACTTGCTTCTCCTCAGAAGGGCATAAACATCCTAAAGATGACAGACGGTACGACAAGAAAGGTTGTGAAGTAAAAGGATAGTATTTCCGAAACATAATTAGTTGAGAGAAAAGTCAGAAGGATATTTGGCTTTTCTCTCATTTTTTTTGTATCTTTGCATAAAATTTTTGGGATTAGCATAGAAATGATGAAAAGACTCTGTAACTACATATCGGAATATATGGGCATACTGGTGCTCGTGACGGCACTGGGGGCACTGGCCTTTCCGGAGACGCTGCGACAGGTGCGCCCTACGGTGATAAACTACCTGCTGGGGGTGGTGATGTTTGGTATGGGACTGACACTGAACATCCGAGACTTCAGGATAGTGTTTAGCCGTCCGAAGGATGTGGTGGTGGGCTGTATGGCACAGTTTACCATCATGCCGCTGCTGGCATGGGCACTGGCACGGCTGTTTCAGCTCGACGATGCGCTGGCGCTCGGCGTGGTGCTGGTGGGATGCTGTCCTGGTGGCACTGCCTCAAACGTGATAACATACCTGGCGAAGGGTGACCTGGCGCTGAGTGTGGGCATGACGGGGGTATCGACCATCGTGGCTCCCTTCCTCACACCGCTGCTGACATGGGCGCTGGCAGGTAAGACGGTGGATGTGGATGTGGCAGGTATGCTGCTGAGCATAATGTGGGTGGTGATACTGCCCATAGTGGTGGGACTGATAGTGAAATGGCTGTGGCCTAAGTTTACCGAGGAGGCGGTGGGATACCTCCCCGCGCTGTCGTCGGTGGCGATAGCACTGATAGTGGCTATCATAATATCGGCGAATGCTGACAAACTGCTGGCTGGTGGTATGGTAATCGTCATCGTGGTGATGCTCCACAACGTATGCGGACTGAGCATGGGGTATATGATAGGACGGCTCTTGGGCTTTAGCGAACCGAAGAAGAGGGCGATATCGATAGAGGTGGGGATGCAGAACTCGGGACTGGCGAGCAGTCTGGCGACGATACACTTCGCTGCATACCCGCTGGCTACTATCCCTGGCGCCATATTCAGCGTGTGGCACAACCTGTCGGGGGCTGCCGTGGCGTATCTGTTATCAAAACAAAAGAGGGTGTAGTTTGAATAATGCAACCATATTGACATTTTTATGTTAAAAAATCATGAATGTGATGAAAGGGGTGGGGAATTTTCTTGCACCTGTGGGGGATAATTGCTAACTTTGCACTCAGAGAACTGGAAAAAAAGAGATGAAAAGGTCAACGATCTGGATAATAGCAATAGTCATGGGACTCTCGTTTGTAGGGTTGCTGGCGCTTCAGATACTGTATATCGAGGAGATAGCAAAGATGAAGCGTGAGCAGTTTGAGGAGTCGGTGACAAGGTCGCTGAACCAGGTGGCGCGCAATATGGAGCTTAATGAGACACTGCGCTACCTCGAGAATGATGTGCAGAATACAGAGAAGAACACGCGCGTAAACGACTCGATAGTGACGACCAACGCCATGGGGACGGGGGTGCAGAGTTCGCACCAGTACTCAGTGGTGGGCGATGATGGCACGATATACTCCTCATTCCAATTGCAGACGGTGACGCTGAGCCCCCGTAAGGTGCAGGGCGGACTGATGGTGAAGCGTGACAGGGGTAGTGCGATATCGGAGGCGCAGAAATCGATGCAGGAGATAGTGCGCAACCGCTATATATATCAGAAGGGTCTGCTCGACGAGGTGGTATATAGCATACTATATACTGCCAGCGACAAACCTCTCAAGGAGAGGATAAACTTCAGGCAGATGGACCAGGATATAAGGACGGAGCTGCTCAACAACGGCATCGACATAGCATACCACTTTACGGTGGCGACGAATGATGGCAACGAGATATACCGCTGTCCGGACTATACGGAGGAGGGCAGGGAGTACAGCTACCAGCAGGTGCTATTCAGAAATGACCCACAGGCGAAGACGGGTGTGCTGACGGTACACTTCCCTGATATCGACTCGTATATATTCTCAAGTATCAGGTTTATGATACCGGCACTGATATTCACAGGGGTGCTGTTGCTCACGTTTATCTTTACGATAGTGATAATATTCCGCCAGAAGAAACTGTCGGAGATGCGCAATGACTTTATCAACAACATGACGCACGAGCTGAAGACGCCTATCGCCAGCATATCACTCGCCGCACAGATGCTCAACGATAAGAGCGTGACGAAGTCGGAGACGATGATGAGCCACCTGGGTGGGGTGATAAATGATGAGAGCAAGCGACTGCGCTTCCTGGTGGAGAAGGTGCTGCAGATGTCAATGTTTGACAAGAGGAAGAACATCTTCAAGATGAAGGCTGCCGACCTCAACGAGATGGTGGACAATATCGCCAACACATTCACCCTGCGAGTGGAGCATACGGGAGGTAAGATATACACACAGGTGGAGGCTGTCGATTCGACGGTGTATGTGGAGGAGACGCACTTCAGCAACGTGATATTCAACCTGATGGACAACGCGGTGAAATACCGCAAACCCGATGAGCCTATCAACATATACCTCAGAACATGGAATGAGAATGGTAAGGTGATGCTGTCGATACGTGATACGGGAGTGGGCATAAAGAGGGAGAATATGAAGAAGATATTCGAACAGTTCTACCGCGTGCACACTGGCAACCGCCACGACGTGAAGGGTTTCGGACTGGGACTGGCATACGTGAAGAAAGTTATCGACATACACAAGGGCACCATCAACGTGGCGTCGGAGTATGGCAAGGGCACCACGTTTACGATAGGGATGGAGTTTATTCAGAATGAATAATTAGAAACACGAAGTGATGAGCTTCAGCGAATAATTAGGAATTAGTAATTAAAAAATAATAACCGATTAAAAAAGAAAACTTATGGAAGAAAATTTGAAGATCCTTCTTTGTGAAGATGATGAGAATCTGGGAATGTTGCTTCGCGAATATCTGCAGGCAAAGGGTTATGACACTGACCTGTTTCCTGATGGTGAGGCAGGCTATCGTGCCTTCTTGAAGACACCATACGACATCTGCGTACTCGACGTGATGATGCCAAAGAAAGACGGTTTCCAGCTTGCTACGGAGATACGACAGGCTAATGCCGACGTGCCTATCATATTCCTCACAGCACGCCAGCTGAAGGAGGATATACTCGAGGGCTTCAAGATAGGTGCCGATGACTATATCACCAAACCATTCTCTATGGAGGAGCTCGTATTCCGTATTGAGGCTATACTGCGCCGCGTACGTGGTAAGAAGACCAAGGAGTCAACACAGTACCAGATAGGTAAGTTCCTCTTTGATACTCAGAAGCAGTTGCTCAGCATAGGCGACAAGTCAACAAAGCTCACCACCAAGGAGAATGAACTGCTCTCACTGCTCTGCTCACACTCTAACGAGATACTGCAGCGTGACTTCGCCCTCAAGACGATATGGATAGACGACAACTACTTCAATGCTCGTTCGATGGACGTATATATCACCAAACTGCGTAAGCACCTGCGTGAGGATGAGAACATCGAGATCATCAACATACACGGCAAGGGCTACAAACTCATCGTGCCAGAGGAGAACGAGGAGGCGTAGTCGTAGTTAAGAGTTAAAAGTTAAGAGTTAAGAATTAAAAGTTAAGAGTTAAGGGCTTTTATGCAGGTAATGATTTTTGCTGCCGGTAAGGGCACACGCCTCAAGCCGCTCACTGACGTGATACCCAAGGCACTGGTGCCTGTGGAGGATATACCACTGTTGCAGAGGGTATATCGGAAGGTCATCGAGGCAGGGGCTGACAAGGTGGTGGTGAACGTGCACCATCATGCCGAGCAGATAAAAAACTACTGCAAACTGCTGGAGGCACGCTACGGCGTCCCTGTCACCATCAGCGATGAGACGGAACGACTGCTCGAAACAGGAGGTGGTATAAAGAAGGTACGCGGGGAGTTTACGGAGCCGGTATTGATACACAACTGTGACATACTGAGCAACGTGGATCTGCAGGCGCTGTATGGCGCCATAGGCGAGTACGACGCACTGCTGCTCGTATCGGAGAGACGGACCAGCCGTTACCTCATGTTTGATGATGCGATGCGCCTCATAGGGTGGAAGAATATCGACACGGGTGAGGTGAAGTCACCCTACGAAGAGGTGAGAAATGGTACTGCCAAGAATACCCACCTCTATGCCTTTGCCGGCATCCACGTCATAAATCCTAAGGTGTTCCCACTGATGGACGAATGGGGCGATGCTTTCCCTATAATGGACTTTTACTTAACTCACTGTGCACAAGCAGATTTCAGAGGTTACCTAAAGAAGGACTTGAAGTTGCTTGACGTAGGTAAACTCGATACGCTCGAAAAGGCAGGAGAGTTCTTGAAAATCATCTGAAGACTCTGAATATTCCGATTACTCAGAAATATAAACAAAACAATATGCAAAAGATAATAATACTGGACTTTGGTTCACAGACCACACAGCTCATAGGTCGCCGTATCAGAGAGCTGAACACCTTCTGTGAGATAATGCCCTACAACAAGTTCCCAGAGAACGACCCCGAGGTGATAGGCGTGGTGCTTAGCGGTTCGCCATACTCGGTGTATGAGGAGAGGGCTTTCAAACTCGATTTTGATAAGATAAGAGGCAAATACCCTATACTCGGTATATGCTACGGTGCCCAACTCATGGCATACACCTTCGGAGGTAACGTAGAGCCAGAGGGCACTCGTGAGTACGGACGTGCCAACCTGGAGTTTATGGAGGAAGGCAACCCTCTGCTCAAGGACTTCGCGAAGAACTCACAGGTGTGGATGTCACACGGCGACACCATAACGAAGCTTCCTGAAGGTTTCCGTGCCATAGCCTCTACATCGACAGTGAAGTATGCTGCATACGCCGCTAACGACGAGAAGATATGGGGTGTGCAGTATCACCCAGAGGTGTTCCACAGCATCGACGGCACACAGTTGCTCAAGAACTTCGTAGTCGATATATGTGGCAGTCGCCAGGACTGGTCACCAAACAGTTTTGTGGAGCAGACGGTGAAGGAAATCCGTGAGCAGGTGGGCAATGACAAGGTGATACTAGGCTTGTCAGGAGGTGTGGACTCCAGCGTAGCTGCCGTTCTGCTTAACAAGGCTATCGGTGAGAACCTCACCTGTATCTTCGTAAACAACGGTCTGCTGCGTAAGAACGAGTTTACCGACGTGCTCAGGGACTACGAGTGCCTTGGACTTAACGTGCGAGGTGTCGATGCATCAGAGAAGTTCTACTCTGAACTGGCAGGCGTGAAGGAGCCAGAGAAGAAGAGAAAGATAATAGGCGCAGGATTTATCGACGTGTTTGAGGCAGAGGCAAAGAAGATAGAGGGTGCCAAGTGGCTTGCACAGGGCACTATATACCCTGACCGCATAGAGTCGCTCAACATCACTGGTAAGGTGATAAAGAGTCACCACAACGTGGGTGGACTGCCTGAGAAGATGGGACTGAAGCTTTGTGAACCACTGAAGTGGCTGTTCAAGGACGAGGTGCGCAGGGTAGGTCGCTCTATGGGCATGCCAGAGCATCTCATCACCCGTCATCCGTTCCCAGGACCAGGCTTGGCAGTTCGCATACTTGGCGACATCACTCCAGAGAAGGTGCGCGTGCTACAGGATGCTGACGACATATTCATCAGAGGACTGCGTGAGTATAAGACCAAACTGTCAGGCGAGGAGGCTCGCAGAGTGCTCGCTGCCGGCGTGCCTGCCAACATGAAGGACGGCGAGATAGAGGTAAGCCTCTACGACCAGATATGGCAGGCTGGTGCAATACTGCTGTCAGAGGTTAAGTCGGTAGGCGTGATGGGCGATGAGCGTACATACGAGAACCCCGTTGCCCTGCGTGCAGTCACTTCAAGTGACGCTATGACAGCCGACTGGGCACAGTTGCCTTATGACTTCCTCGCCGACGTGTCAAACCGCATAATACGTGAGGTGAAGGGTATCAACCGCGTTTGCTACGACGTATCGTCAAAACCACCAGCAACGATAGAGTGGGAGTAGTTCACAGTTCACAGTTCACAGTTTACAGTTCACAGTTTTTTTTTAAGACATGGCAGAAACAGTAGATATAAGAGAATTAAATGTACTGATAGAGCAGCACAGCAACTTTGTGACCAACCTCACTACGGGGCTGAACAGGGTCATTATAGGGCAGAAGCACCTGATAGAGTCATTGCTGATAGGATTGCTAAGTGACGGTCACATACTCCTGGAGGGTGTGCCAGGACTGGCAAAGACGCTGACCATCAATACACTTGCCAAACTCATCGACAGCAAGTTCAGCAGGATACAGTTTACCCCTGACCTGCTGCCTGCCGATGTAGTGGGCACTATGATATACTCACAAAAGGAAGAGACGTTTCAGATAAAGAAAGGTCCAGTGTTTGCCAACTTCGTACTTGCCGACGAGATAAACCGTGCTCCGGCAAAGGTGCAGAGCGCGCTGCTCGAGGCGATGCAGGAGCATCAGGTGACCATAGGCGACAACACGCTCGGTCTGCCCAAACCCTTCCTCGTGATGGCTACCCAAAACCCTATAGAGCAGGAGGGCACATACCCTCTGCCTGAGGCGCAGATGGATCGTTTCATGATGAAGGTGGTGATAGGCTATCCTACTATTGAGGAGGAGAAGAAGATAATGCGTGAGAACCTTGCCGGCAGTCTGCCCGAGATACTCCCAGTGTCAAACGCTGAGGAGATAATGAAGGCTCGCGAGGTGGTAAGACAGGTGTACATAGACGAGAAGATAGAGCAGTATATCGCCGACATGGTGTTTGCTACTCGATACCCAGAGCAGTACGGACTCGGTGAGATGAAGCCTATGATAACCTTTGGTGCATCGCCACGTGCCAGCATCAACCTTGCCAAGGCTTCGCGTGCCTATGCCTTCATAAAGCACAGGGGATATGTGGTGCCAGAAGACGTAAGGGCTGTGGCTCACGACATACTGCGCCATCGCATAGGACTGTCGTACGAGGCTGAGGCAAACAACATTACTGCCGAGGACATCATAAGCAACATAATAAACAAGGTGGAAGTACCTTGATAGTTCACAGTTCATAGTTCACAGTTCACAGTTCACAGTGAATAGTTCGGAATTACTTTCAAAGGTTCGTAAAATAGAGATCAAGGCCAGAGGACTGTCTAACAATATCTTTGCTGGCCAATACCATTCTGCCTTCAAGGGTAGGGGTATGGCATTCGCAGAGGTTAGGGAGTACCAGTATGGTGATGATGTGAGAGACATAGACTGGAACGTCACCGCTCGCTTTCATAAGCCTTACGTCAAGGTGTTCGAAGAGGAAAGGGAACTGACGGTGATGTTGCTCGTAGATGTCTCTGCCTCACTGAATTTCGGCACTCGTGTGGAGACGAAGGCGGAGATGGCGGCAGAGATAGCCTCCACCTTGGCATTCTCAGCCATACAGAATAACGATAAGATAGGCGTGATATTCTTCTCAGACAGGATAGAGAAGTATATACCTCCAAAGAAAGGCAGGAAGCACATTCTGTATATCATACATGAGATGCTGAGTTTCAAGCCTCAGTCGGTGAAGACGAACATCGGAGTGGCGCTGGAGTTTCTTGGCAAGACACAGAAGAGACGCAGCACGGCATTCCTGATGAGTGACTTCTACAATCGTGCGGACTTTGAAAAACCTCTGCAGATATGCAACGCCCGTCATGACGTGGTGGGCATACGTATCTACGACCCGCTGATGGTGAACCTGCCTGATGTGGGTATCATAAGGATACACGATGCCGAAACGGGTCACGAGCAGTATATCGACACTTCGTCAAGACAATTGCGTATGGCGCACAATAAGTACTGGACGGAGCATACTACGGAGATTAACCAGATGTTTCAGAGGAACTCGGTCGATATGGTGAGTGTGGCAACTGACGGCAATTATGTTACGGCGTTAAGAAACCTCTTTGCGATGAGAGGGTGAAGAGATTGAAGATTGAAAATTGAAAATTGAAAATTATGATTTGCACAAAGCATATAAATAATACATTATCATTATTTAGACGCACTATGGTGGGTAGAGTTCTCTGTGGACTATTGCCATCGCCATTGGTAATCATAATTTTCAATTTTCAAT
>JAFXZF010000017.1 GCA_017541365.1 Prevotella sp. | reverse complement strand
GTCGTGGTGAGACATTCGTAACACGTAAGATTACTCTTGCAGCTGCTCGTATCGCACAGGGCAAGCAGGATAAGCTTTTCCTCGGTAACCTCGACTCACTCCGTGACTGGGGCTACGCAAAGGACTATGTTGAGTGTATGTGGCTCATCCTCCAGCACGAGACACCAGAAGACTTCGTAATCGCAACAGGTGTACAGCATTCTGTTCGTGAATTCACATACGCAGCATTCAAGGCTGCTGGCATCGAACTTAAGTTCGAGGGCAAAGACATCAACGAGAAGGGTATCTGCGTTGACGGTCCTAAGGAACTCATCGGCAAGACTCTTGTTGAGGTTTCTGAGGATTTCTACCGTCCAACAGACGTTGTAAACCTCTGGGGAGATCCAACAAAGGCAAAGAAGGAACTTGGTTGGAACCCACAGACAACAAGTTTCGAGCAGCTTGTTGAGATTATGGTTCAGCACGATATGGCTAAGGTAAAGGCAGACTCTGTTGCAGCAGAGGTTCGTACAAACCTTGCAGAGTATCTTGAAAAGGGTATCGTTAAGTAAAAACTAATCATCGTGTTAGATAAAAACAGCAAAATATATGTAGCAGGTCACCACGGTCTCGTAGGATCTGCTATCTGGAACAATCTCAAGTCTCGTGGCTATGAGAACCTTGTAGGTCGTTCACACAAGGAACTGGATCTCACCGACCAGTATGCAGTAAAGAAGTTCTTTGATGAGGAACAGCCTGATGCAGTAGTACTTGCAGCTGCATTCGTAGGTGGAATCATGGCAAACTCACTCTATCGTGCCGACTTCATGATGATGAACATGAAGATTCAATGCAACGTTATAAGTGAGGCTTACGCTCATGGTGTTAAGAAACTTCTCTTCCTGGGTTCTACCTGTATCTACCCAAAGAATGCTCCACAGCCAATGAAGGAGGATTGCCTCCTCACATCAGAACTGGAATATACCAACGAGGAGTATGCTATCGCAAAGATTGCAGGACTCAAGATGTGCGAGTCATACAACTTGCAATACGGCACCAACTATATAGCAGTTATGCCTACAAACCTCTACGGTCCTAACGATAACTTCCACCTCGAGAATTCTCACGTTATGCCAGCTATGATGCGTAAGGTATATCTTGCAAAGCTCATTCATGACGGCGACTGGACTTCTATCCGTGCCGACCTCAGCATCCGTCCTGTTGGTGCAAATATGAAGGAGAATGACGAGACTGTACGCTATGTCATCGACGGCAACTCTGACGAGGCGCTTATCCTCAAGGTTCTTGCATTCTACGGAATTGAGAACAACAAGGTTACTCTCTGGGGAACAGGTAAGCCTCTCCGCGAGTTCCTTTGGTCAGAGGATATGGCAGACGCATCTGTCCATGTACTTCTCAATGTTGACTTCAAGGATATTATCGGTATCGAGAAATATTCAAGCGTACATTATGGTGTGAAGGCTGATGGTGTAGTTGACCGTAACCATTCTACAGGTCGTGGCGGAGCAATCCCATCACTTGGCGAGATCCGCAACTGTCACATCAACGTAGGCACAGGTAAAGAACTCACAATCCGCGAGCTTTCAGAACTCGTTGTAAAGGCCGTTGACTTCAAGGGCGAGGTTATCTTCGACTCAAACAAGCCTGACGGAACTATGCGCAAGCTAATCGATGTCAGCAAACTCCACTCTCTCGGATGGACTCACAAGGTTGAGATCGAGGATGGTGTTCAGAAACTCTTCGATTGGTACAAGTCCTCTCTTAAGATTAAAGAGTAAAAGTCTAAAGTATAAAGAAATAAAATAAAAAATGAACGGTAAAGTAGATGTCCTGCTCGGTTTGCAGTGGGGCGATGAAGGTAAAGGAAAGGTGGTCGATGTATTGACCCCTAAGTATGATGTAGTAGCACGTTTCCAGGGTGGTCCTAATGCTGGTCACACCCTCGAATTTGAAGGACAGAAATACGTCCTCCGCTCTATCCCTTCTGGTATCTTCCAGGGAGGTAAGGTAAATATCATCGGTAATGGTGTTGTACTCGCTCCAGACCTCTTCATGGGAGAGGCAAAGGATCTCGAGAAAAGCGGTCATTCACTCAAGGAACGTCTCCATATCTCAAAGAAAGCTCACCTCATCATGCCAACACACCGACTTCTTGATGCTGCCTATGAGTCTCTCAAGGGTAAGAACAAGGTTGGTACCACAGGCAAGGGCATCGGTCCTACATATACCGACAAGACATCACGCGACGGTCTTCGTGTTGGTGATATCCTCGACGGTTTCGAAGAGAAGTATGCAGCTCGCAAGGCTCGTCATATGATGCTTCTCAATGCACTCGGCTTCAAGTACGACGAGGCTGCACTTGCAGAGACAGAAAAGGTATGGATGGAGGGTATCGAATACCTCAAGCAGTTCCAGATTGTTGACTCAGAGCATGAGGTTGGTAAGATTCTCAAGTCAGGCAAGTCAATGCTTGCTGAGGGTGCTCAGGGCACAATGCTTGACGTTGATTTCGGTTCATATCCATTCGTAACATCTTCAAACACCATCTGTGCTGGAGCTTGCACAGGTCTCGGTATCGGTCCTAACAAGATTGGCGAGGTGTTCGGTATTATGAAGGCTTACTGTACTCGTGTTGGTGCAGGTCCATTCCCAACAGAGCTCTTTGATGAGACAGGCAAGAAGATGCGTGACATCGGTCATGAGTATGGTGCCGTTACTGGTCGTGAGCGTCGTTGTGGATGGATAGACCTCGTAGCTCTCCGCTACTCTATCATGGTCAATGGCGTTACACAGCTCATCATGATGAAGTCT
>JAFXZF010000034.1 GCA_017541365.1 Prevotella sp. | reverse complement strand
GTGTCATCAACGTTGCAGTAGGCGGTGCAAGTATCGACCTCTACGACGAGGACAAGACAACGGAGTATATCTCAAAGCAGGCTGACTGGTTCAAGAACTTCTGTAAGGAATATGACGATGCACCTATGCGCCGACTCATGGAGTGTGCGAAGGCTGCTCAGAAGGTAGGTGTTATCAAGGGTATCCTTCTTCATCAGGGCTGTACCGACAACAACCAGAAGGACTGGCCTCAGCGCGTGAAGCTGGTTTATGATCGTATGCTCAAGGAGCTTGGTTTGAAGGCAGAGGAATGCCCATTGCTCGTTGGTGAGCTTATGACTGAGGAGGATGGCGGTTGCTGCTTCCACCACAATGCTATCATCGACAGGATTCATGAGACTATCCCAACAGCATATCCAGTATCCTCACTCGGCTGTAAGGGCCGTCCTGACAAGCTCCACTTCACAGCAGAGGGCTATCGTGAGATTGGCCGCAGATACGCTAACGTGATGATGTCGCTTCTCAACAAGGAGTCATTCAAGGTGGCAAGCACAACGGTTCCTTGTCAGGAATATCCAAAGATTGACAAGGACGGTCGCGTGCAGTTCGGTGTTATGGCTCCACAGGCAAAGTATGTTGCTGCTGATATCTGTAGCAAGAAATATCCTATGGTAAAGGATTCAACAGGTTTCTGGACAGTAACTACCGACCCACTCGTTTGCGGTAATCACTACTACTTCCTCACTATCGACGGCACCAACTACATCGACCCATCTTCAAAGGCAGTATTCGGCTGCGGCAAGATGTGTGGTACTATCGATATCGACGTGAACATCAAGGACAACGCACCTCTCATGGCAAGAATGCACGGAGCAACGATGAGCGACGATGAGATTGCCCTCTATCAGCCAAATGCAAATGCAAAGCGCGGACAGGTGCGCGAGTGCCGCTACTGGTCATCAGTAGAGAACCGCGAGCGCCGCTGCTTCGTATATACTCCTGCAAGCTATGACAAGAACGTGAAGGCTAAGTACCCTGTTCTCTATTTGCAGCACGGTATGGCAGAGAACGAGACAGGCTGGAGCACACAAGGTAAGATGCAGTATATCATGGATAACCTCATCACCCAGGGCAAGGCGAAGGAGATGATCGTGGTTATGGACAACGGTAACTGCGACTACGGCTTCGGCTCTAAGAAGGGTGAGACAATGCAGGAGTTCGGTGCTTCTTTCCAGAACGTACTCATCACAGATATCATCCCATTCATCGACGGTAACTTCCGCACAAAGACCGACCGTATGAATCGCGGTATGGCAGGCCTCTCATGGGGTGGTAAACAGACTCTCGACATCACTACAGCCAACCTCGACAAGTTCGCTTACATCGGCACATTCAGCGGTGCTATCTTCGGTCTCGACCTCAAGACATACGCTAACGGCGTGTTCGCTGATGCAAATGCGTTCAACAGCAAGGTGAAGTATTTCTTCATGGGCATGGGCTCTGAGGAGAACTTCGGTGCAGAGAAGATGACAAACGACCTGAAGGGAATGGGCATCAACGTGACATACTTCCCATCACAGGGCACACATCACGAGTGGCTCACATGGAGAAGATGCTTCGCTGAGTTTGTGCAGCATATTTTCTAAAAGCCTAACCAAGCCTTCCCAAACGGGTAGTCCGATGTTGATAACATCGGAGTATGTGACCTGATGTTAGATAGTATTGCCGCTCATAGGTTTCCCTACGGATTTCCTGTGGGCGGCAATCATTTTATTAGAAATACAATATAAAAACTCCCCCCTTGGGGGGCAGAGGGTCTTTTTTTCCTCTTATTTTTTGGTATTTTCCCCAAAAATATGTACCTTTGCAACTCATAAAACAAAAAGAATAAAGATTAAGAAAAACAAGAATGAAGAAAAATCTCGAGACAATTTGTATTCATGGCGGATGGAAAGCCACTAAAGGAGAACCACAGCAGTTACCTATCTATCAGAGCACCACATTCAAGTACGATACCAGCGACCAGATGGCTCGCCTGTTCGATCTGAAGGACAGCGGCTATTTCTACACACGTCTGGCAAATCCTACCAACGATGCCGTTGCAAAGAAGATTGCAGCACTCGAAGGCGGTGTAGGTGCAGTACTTACAAGCTCTGGTCAGGCAGCTAACTTCTACGCTATCTTCAACATCTGTGAGGCAGGTGACCATTTCATCACCTCAAACAACATCTATGGCGGTACATACAACCTCTTCGGCGTTACC
>JAFXZF010000033.1 GCA_017541365.1 Prevotella sp. | reverse complement strand
TTAACTCTTCACTTGAAGTGGAGCTTGCGACACTTTAGATTATATTTATAATGCCACAAGATAACAAAGCATACGCAAAGCGTGAGAAAGCCTATATGCAGGGAAAGCTGTTCCCTAACATTAAGGTTGGAATGACTAAGGTCAACCTCACCCCTACCGTTACTAAGGATGAGCGCGGTATTCCTCACACGGAACCAAATGCTCCAGTTTATATCTATGACACAAGCGGTCCGTTCTCAGACCCTAATATCGAGATAGACCTCAAGAAAGGTCTTCCACGTATTCGCGAACAATGGATTATTGACCGTAACGACACAGAACAGCTCTCAGAAGTGACAAGTGAATATGGTAAGCAGCGTCTTGCCGACCACTCACTTGACTCTCTCCGTTTTGAGCATATCCAGTTGCCTCGCAGAGCAAAGGCAGGCAAGTCTATCTCTCAGATGGCATATGCCAAGGCTGGTATCATTACTCCTGAGATGGAGTATGTAGCTATCCGTGAGAATATGAACTGCGAGGAACTCGGAATAAAATCGCATATCACACCAGAGTTTGTGCGTGACGAGATTGCCCGTGGTCGTGCCGTACTTCCTGCTAATATCAATCACCCGGAGGCAGAACCAATGATTATCGGTCGTAACTTCCTTGTGAAGATTAACACCAATATCGGCAATTCTGCTACTACATCTTCTATTGAGGAAGAGGTGGACAAGGCTGTATGGTCATGCAAGTGGGGTGGCGATACCCTTATGGACCTATCTACAGGCGATAACATTCACGAGACTCGTGAATGGATTGTGCGCAACTGTCCTGTTCCTGTCGGTACCGTGCCTATCTATCAGGCATTGGAGAAGGTGAACGGAAAGGTAGAGGATTTGACATGGGAAATCTATCGTGACACTCTCATAGAGCAATGTGAGCAAGGTGTTGACTACTTCACAATCCATGCAGGTATCCGTCGCCACAATGTGCATCTTGCAGATTCACGTCTCTGCGGAATCGTTAGCCGTGGTGGAAGTATCATGTCAAAGTGGTGTCTTATCCACGACAAGGAGTCATTCCTCTATGAGCATTTTGATGAGATATGTGATATCGTAGCTCAGTATGATACTGCCCTTTCACTTGGTGACGGTCTGCGTCCTGGTTGTACGGCAGATGCTAATGATGCTGCTCAGTTTGCAGAGCTTGACACAATGGGCGAACTCGTGCTTCGTGCCTGGGATAAGAACGTACAGGCATTCATCGAAGGTCCTGGTCATGTTCCTATGCAGAAGATCCGTGAGAATATGGATCGTCAGCTCGACCATTGCCATGAGGCTCCTTTCTATACTCTCGGTCCTATCGTTACTGATATCGCACCGGGCTATGACCATATCACTTCCGCTATTGGTGGAGCACAGATAGCATGGATGGGAACCGCTATGCTCTGTTACGTAACACCAAAGGAACATCTCGCTTTGCCTAACAAGGAAGATGTGCGTGTAGGTGTTGTGACCTATAAGATTGCAGCTCATGCAGCTGACCTTGCTAAGGGACATCCTGGTGCACAGGTTCGTGACAATGCCCTTTCAAAGGCACGTTTCGACTTCCGTTGGCGTGACCAGTTCCACCTCTCCCTCGATCCAGAGCGTGCTCTTCAGTATTTTGAGGAGGCAGGTCATACAGACGGAGAATACTGTACGATGTGCGGTCCTAACTTCTGTGCAGCAAAGCTGACACACGACCTTAGAAAACTCAAGTAACAATGAGTCAGGAAACAAAGGAACTCACATCCGAGCAGAAACGACGCTATAACCGTCATCTCATTCTCGATGGCTTTGGCAAGGAGGGACAGCTTCGTCTCCTCAATGCCAAGGTCCTCGTGGTAGGTGCTGGCGGATTAGGTTCACCGATAGTCATGTATCTTGCAGCTGCGGGAGTTGGCACGATTGGCATTGTAGACGGAGATACAGTTTCTATCACAAACCTTCAGCGACAGGTAATCCACGGAACTTCTGACATAGGCCGCCAAAAGGTTGATTCAGCTTTTGAGCGTGCCAAAGACATCAATCCTGATGTGAACATTATCAAGCATGAGCTATATCTGACTGAGGATAATGCACTTGAACTCATACGTCCTTATGACTATGTTCTTGAAGGCTCTGACAATTTCTCTACGAAATATCTTGTCAATGATGCCTGTATCATGCTCGATAAACCATTCTGTATCGGTGGTATAAACCGTTATTCCGGTCAGATGATGACGCATACCCACGGCACAGCATGTTATCGTTGTCTCTTTCCTGAACCGCCTGAGAAAGAAGATGTTGAGACCTGCTCAATGGTGGGCGTCCTCGGAAGCATAGCCGGAATGCTCGGTACTATTCAGGCTACTGAGGCTGTGAAATACCTTGCTGGTGTAGGAGAGCCGATGACAAATGCCATCCTTACCTTCGATGCCCTTACTATGGAGTGGAACAAGATGTCATTTCCAAAGAATGACTCTTGTGCCCTTTGCGGAAAAAATCCAACAATAACCGAACTAAAGGAGTATGCCTTCAAACCATGCTCCAAACGTAAGTAAAATAAGTAATTAACACTATGTTTAGTGATGAATTAAAGAAAATATCATGGGATGAGACCACTCGCAAGATTGCCTCAAAGACAGATCTTGACGTGCGTCGTGCCCTTACCA
>JAFXZF010000016.1 GCA_017541365.1 Prevotella sp. | reverse complement strand
GTTCTATGTACTCATTCCATTCCTCACCTATATCGGCACCCTTTTCGGGTGTCATTTGTTCTATGAATCTTTCTATCAGCTCACGCTTGTCGCGCATATCAGGGCTCGCATCTATCTGCTTCCTGATCTGAACTACGATTTCCTTGTCTTCGCAGTTAGAGTCGTGATAGCGCTGAACCAGTTGTAATATATAATGAATATTTATCTGGTCGTGCCGCACCAGTTCTATCTCAAAGATTATATCATCATTGATGGTTTCCTTGTCTCCTCCATGATCCGGCTTGCGGAACTTCTCATAGTAGGTGTTGTACCAGCCCAGATAATCCTGAAAATGCATCTCGGCAATAATTTTAGCCTTCTCGTCAAAGGCATCAAACACGCTCAACACATTACGCAAGCGCAGTATCTCGCCCATCAGACGGATGAAAGCCTTCTGCCTTTCCTCATCCAGAATGTTACCCATCAGGGCCACAGGATATTCATTTAGCAATAATTCTATCAGCTCTGTGTATGGCTGGTGATGTTTGCCTTTCACATCGTCATAGCCTAAGCTGTAGTATTCCTCGTATGTCTTCATGAATACCATTCCCTTGGCGTTGGGATCGCCAAAGACTGCCAGGGCCTTATCCGTTGCTTCTTTCAGATTGCGGAAGCAGATGATGTTACCACAATCCTTTACGTCATTCAGTATGCGGTTGGTTCTGCTATAGGCTTGCAGCAGGCCATGCAGTTTCAGGTTCTTATCCACCCAAAGCGTATTCAGCGTCTTGGCATCGAAGCCTGTCAGGAACATACCCACCACTATCAGGATATCTATCTCCTTATTCTTCATACGGAGTGATACATCCTTGTAGTAGCTCTGGAAGTTGTCGCCATCTGTGCTGTAGTTGCAGCCAAACATCTTGTTGTAATCCTTGATGGCAGCATCCAGCGCATCTCGGCTCTGCATATCCATGCCCTCTGTACCTTCTGGATTCTCATCATCCTCGAAGCCCCATTCATCTTCTTCTGCTTCATTAGCCGAATAGGTGAAGATGGTGGCAACACGCAAATCCGGTTCAGCGCCCAGCTGCCTCTTGAATTCATTATAATACTTGATAGCCGCCTTCACAGAATCTACCGCAAAGATGCTGTTAAACCGTCCTTGCTTGGTCTTTTCCCTGAAACTGTCTATGATGTAGCGCGTCACTATGCAGATACGCCTTTGATCATGCAGCGCCTCCTCTGTATCTATGCCCCATACCTGCTTACGCTCCACATCACTCTTCATCTTCATGGTGCTGTCATAATCCACATGGAAGCGTAGCACATTGTTGTCGCCTATGGCGTTGATGATGGTATAGGTATGCAGGGCCTTCGTGGGTTTGCCGTCTTTGTCAGGCTCACCGCCAAACAACTGGGCGGTTGTACTGTACTTGCTGCCCTTGTTGGCATTAACGGCAAAAATAGGCGTACCTGTAAAGCCGAACATCATATAGCGTTTCACCCGTTTGGTGATAAGTTGGTGCATATCGCCAAACTGGCTACGATGACATTCATCAAATATCAGCACGATGTTCTCCTTTGTCAGCACCTCGCGCAACTTCTCGTCCTGCTCATAAATCTTGGGCTTCATCAGATTGGAGAGCTTCTGAATGGTGGTAATGATGATGTGGCAGTTATCATCCTTCATCTGCTTTTGCAGGACACGGGCAGAGGAATTGCTGTTGGCGCATTCAGGCTCAAAGTTATTGTACTCCTTCATGGTCTGATAGTCCAAATCCTTGCGGTCCACCACAAAGAGCACTTTCTTTATCTCAGGCATCTGGGAAGCCAGCTGGGCAGTCTTGAAGGACGTCAGCGTCTTACCCGAACCCGTTGTGTGCCAGATGTAGCCTCCAGCCCTGATGGTTCCTTGCCAGCGGTTATTGATGGCTGTCTGTATACGCAGCAGAATCTTCTCCGTGGCAGCTATCTGATAAGGACGCATCACCAGCAACTGCTTGTCCACATTGAACACGCAGTATTTGGTAAGAATATTCAGTATGGTATGCTTGGCAAAGAAACTGGTGGTAAAGTCGCGCAAGTCAGTCAGGCGGTTATTCTCCTGATCTGTCCAGTACGAGGTAAATTCAAACGTATTGCCGCCTGTCTTATGTTTGCGTGGCCCGCCGTCTGCCTCTTTCTCCTTGGCATATCGGGTGGTATTGCTGTAGTATTTGGTCTCTGTGCCGTTGCTGATAACAAACACCTGAATAAAGTCAAACATGCCCCTGCCTGCCCAGAAGCTGTCTCGCAGATAACGGTTTATCTGGTTAAAGGCCTCCTTTATGGGGTTGCCTCTTTTCTTCAGCTCTATGTGTACCATTGGCAGGCCATTCACCAGAATGGTAACATCATAGCGAACCTTGTGGGCACCACCCTCCTCAACGTATTGGTTGGTGACTTGTAGGCGATTGTTATAGATGTTCTGTTTGTCTATGAGCTTGATGTTCTTGGTCTGTCCGTTATCCAGCTTTAGGGCAAGGATATATCCTTTCCCTTGCAGCATCTCCGTCTTATCCTGTATAGACATCTGCTCATTACTGATCATAGGTAGCAGGCGGGCCCATTCTGTATCAGAGAGGGAAACGCCATTCAAGAGCTCCAACTGGTCTCGCAGATTGCGCAGCAAGCCCTCCTCGTTTCTGATAACGTGGTAGATGTACCCTTGGTCCATCAGTTGGTTTATGAGTGCCGTTTCCAGCTGAGCCTCATTCTGATAGCCCTCCGCAGGACGCTGTTGTACTTCGTAGTGTGCCATCACGGTTTCATGCTCCTGCTCAACTATAATCTTGTAGTCGTCCATGGTTTCTGCTTTTAGCTCGTTTTTTTTATCACTAGTTCTAACTAGTCCCACTAGTTTTAACTAGTTCTAACTAGTTTTGCTCCCTCCTATCTTTTCTCTCTCTTGCTGTAGCAGCACTTCCAGGTGACGCTTCTCATTAAGCAGTTCCTCTATGCGCTGCTCCAGTATGGGCACTTGCTGACGCAAGCTTTTGTTTTCGTCTCTTAAACGCTGCAGTTCCTCGTCTATACCTTTTCTGTAGCCCGTTCTGGCTGCATACATGCGTTCTTTAATGCCGCCCTGCGTAACAAACTGCTGTTCCAAGCCGCTTAGATAGGTCTTCATCATCTTGTCTGTCATGTGTAGCAGCGTCAGGGCAACATTGCATTGCTCCTCGTCATCCCAGCGGTCAAAGAAGGGCTCATAATCACTTACCTTATTATGCTGACGGCAGAACTTAAGCAGGGTGTTATAGCGTGGATGCGCAGTATTCCAGAAAGTGAGATGACGGGTGACGAGGTAATCCTCGTAGTCGGCACGAAGTTCTTTCAGCGACGCACGAGCCACATTCAGTAGCTTCAACTGCGTTTCTGTGGAAGTCATGCCGTCTGCAAGACCCTCTATGATATTTTGTTTCCCCGAGCGGGCAGCCTGCACCATCTGGTCAACCGTACGGTCGCCTTTG
>JAFXZF010000032.1 GCA_017541365.1 Prevotella sp. | reverse complement strand
TCTCAATAGCCCATCGGGTAATGAGATATGCGGTATTAATCATATTGCGGAGCTCGCATATATCCCTTGTTGCCTTCACGCGCTTGAAGAGTTTCTCTGTTTCCTCATAGAGTACGTCAAGACGTGTCCATGCCCTTTGCAAACGGAGGTTGGAGCGAACGATACCGACATAGTTTGCCATTATCTCACCTACTTCCTTCACACTCTGGGTGATAAGTACTTTTTCTTCGTTGGTCATAGTTCCCTCGTCATTCCATTCCGGCACGAGTGTGTTGAAATCATATTCATCAACATGCGCAAGAGAATGGCGGGCAGCGGTCTCTGCATATACTACAGCCTCAATAAGCGAATTACTTGCAAGTCGGTTACCACCATGAAGACCTGTGCAAGAACACTCACCTATGGCATAAAGACGACTTATGGAAGAGCATCCATTGAGGTCAACCTTGATACCGCCACACATATAATGGGCAGCCGGACGAACAGGTATGTAGTCTGTGGTTATGTCAATACCGATGGTCAGACATTTATGGTAGATATTAGGGAAGTGCTTGCGAGTTTCCTCTGCAGGTTTGTGGGTAACATCAAGACATACGTGGTCAAGACCGTGAATTTTCATTTCCTTATCTATGGCACGTGCCACGATATCACGAGGAGCAAGGCTCAAGCGCTCATCGTACTTCTCCATGAACGTCTCTCCATTAGGCAGACGGAGAATACCGCCATATCCGCGCATAGCCTCTGTGATTAGGAAGGCAGGATGTGTTTCACCCGGATGGAAGAGAGCCGTAGGATGGAACTGCACGAACTCCATGTCGGCAACAGTACCCTTCGCACGATATACCATTGCCTCACCATCACCAGTAGCAATGATTGGATTTGTTGTGGTCTGATAAACAGCTCCACAACCACCAGTACACATGAGTGTCACCTTACTGAGATATGTATCTACTTTCTGGGTATCCGGATTGAGGACATATGCGCCATAGCACTTTATGTCCTTATTGCGACGTGTCACGGTAACACCGAGGTGATGCTGAGTGATAATCTCAACGGCGAAGTGATGTTCCTTTACCTCGATATCGGGATTAGCACGCACGGCAGCGATAAGTCCGCGCTGAATCTCGGCACCTGTGTCATCAGCATGATGGAGGATACGGAACTCTGAATGACCACCCTCACGGTGAAGGTCAAACGTGCCGTCTTCCTTTTTGTCAAAGTTAACGCCCCACTCCACCAGTTCCTTTATCTGTGAAGGAGCCATACGCACTACCTGCTCTACGGCAGCACGATCGGATATGAAGTCGCCGGCAATCATGGTGTCTTCGATATGTTTCTCGAAGTTATCAACCACAAGGTTAGTGACAGATGCCACACCACCCTGAGCAAATGAAGTATTTGCCTCGTCCAATGCCGTCTTACATATAATGCAGACCTTACCTTTCTTAGCCCTTGCAATCTTGAGGGCATAGCTCATACCGGCAACACCTGCACCGATGATGAGGAAGTCATATTTGTATTTCATAAC
>JAFXZF010000006.1 GCA_017541365.1 Prevotella sp. | reverse complement strand
TCATCCTGAGCCCGGATCAAACTCTACATTGTAAAATCTTTATCTCAAGAGAAAAATCTTACTAATCCTGTCGTCACTCGGCAATGCATAAGCAAGCTTCGCACTGCCCTCGCTCCTAAGAATTGTGTAAAAATATCTTCCTCTTTTGTATTGTCTGTTCAGGGATGATCTATTCTATCTTTAATTCTTGATTCACCTTAAATACCTCTATATAAAATAAAGGTACAAGCTTCACGTACTACTTTCGTTTCTGTCCATGGAAATATGTCAAACATCGAACGCTTTTTGGAAAAGCGAGTGCAAAGGTACGCTTTTTCTCCGATATGACAAAATCTTTTCGAGAAAAAATTAAAGAAAAATGCAAAATAATATCTCGATTTGACTTAAATCAATACTACAGGCATCTCACCATTTACTCAAATTAACATAACAAGACAAATTCAGCATACAGTAGCCATTCCATTTTATGATTAAATAATGTTTATTCTTTTGGTAAATTCACAAAAAAGCAGTAAATTTGCGTCCACATTATTTATATATATAAGGAAATCCTCGTATTATTTTTTGACATACGAAGCAAATAGATGAAAAAAACTGTCACACTCCTATTCGGTATGCTGTTTGCCCTCAATGTGGCAATCGCCGCCTCTGCCCCCAATGACATAGCGCCTTCCGCCGTCAGCGATACAGTGTCCACCCTTGTCACCGACTCTGCCACCAGTGTCCTTCTTGACGAAGCAGCATTGGAGATGGGCGACACCACGTTAGTCGATGGTACCAGCGGTGGCGTATATACCCAACTCAAGAGCAAGTTTGTCGAGGGTGGCGCAGGTTTCATGTCGCTTGTTGCCCTCTGTCTCATCATTGGTCTTTCCTTTTGCATCGAGCGCATCATATACCTCAGCATGTCCGAGATCAATGCCAAGCAGTTTATGCACGATATTGAGAAAGCCCTCACCACCGAGGGCGTAGAAAAAGCCAAGTCCCTATGCCGCAATACTCGAGGTCCCGTTGCCTCCATCTGTTACCAAGGTCTCTTGCGTATCAGCGAGTCTGATGACAGCATTGAGCGTTCCATCTCGTCCTATGCCACCGTTCAGATAGGCAATATGGAAAAAGGCTGTTCGTGGATCACCCTGTGTATTGCTATGGCTCCCTCCTTAGGATTTCTTGGCACAGTCATCGGTATGGTGATGGCATTTGACCAGATACAGTCAGCAGGCGACATCAGTCCTACCATCGTAGCAGCAGGTATGAAGGTAGCCCTCATCACCACCATCTTCGGTATCATCACCGCGCTTATCCTTCAGTTGTTCTACAACTACATCCTTTCCAAGATTGACCACCTCACATCTCAGATGGAGGAGAGTGCCATCACACTTATGGATATTATAAAGAGGAGGAGTGAAAGGGGAGTTATAGAGACATTAGTACAAAGTTAAGGTTAAGGTTTGCGTTAACCTTAAGGTAAAAAAAGATGGACGAATCCATTGCCAACATAATCATCATCATTTCCCTGGCAGTCTTGTCAGGCACGCTGTTGCTTGCCGTCCTTTCCGTCAGTCACTCGCTGAAGGTCAACAAGCGCAGGAGTACTGAGAATGGTGTTCCAGTAGGCGTCATCGGGTGGGTCACCTTTGCAGCACTGCTGTGTGTCAGCCTTCCCCTACTCTTTCTCGCCTCACTCACCGATATGTGCATTATCGTAGCATTAGTCATGCTGGCAGCGTCAGCTATCAGCATCATCTATAGCATGAGTCACAGTGCCCGTTTACGTAAAAACCGCTAAATGCTATTTCCACGTAAGAAGAAACATACCATCCCTGAGCTCAACACCACGTCCACTGCCGACATCTCGTTTATGCTCCTCATCTTCTTCCTCGTCACCACGTCGATGGACAGTGACAAGGGTCTCGGCAGGCAGTTGCCCCCCGTCAATCCCGACAAGCAGGAGTACATGCAGGACATCGACCGTAGCAAGGTGCTCACCCTTCACCTTATGGCCGACGGGCAGTTGACCATCGATGACCATCCTATCCCTATTGACGACGCCCTGCGCAAGGAACTTCGTCACTTCATCATAGCCCAGGGCAGTGAGCATATCATCGAGTTGCAGATATCCCGTAATGCCGATTACGACACCTATTTCCATCTGCAGAATCAGATAGTCCGTGCCTACAGCGAACTACGTCAGGCAGCAGCCCTCAAGAAGTATGGCAAAGACTATACCGCTTGCGATGAGGATCAGCGTGACTTTATCCTCAAGCACTATCCACAGCGCATCCAAGAGACCGTTGACCCCTCATGATACGTATCCGACGACATAAGCCCCACACCGTGCCGACATTGAATATGACTTCGATGCCCGACCTCATCTTCACCGTGCTCTTCTTCTTTATGATTGTCACCCACATGAGGACCGAGACACCACAACTCACCCTCACCACCCCAAGCGGTACCGAACTCACCAAGACCAACCGTCGCACCACCGTCAATCTGTACGTCGGCATGGGTTCCGACGGCGAGCGCCACATACAGATAGGCAACAGCATCGTGCCCTTAGAGCAGGTCGGCAGTTACATTGCCACACTTCAGGGCCGTCTCAATGACGACGATGCCGCCCTCTTCACCGTCAATATCAAGGCCGACAAGAAAACCCCCATGGGCATCATCAGCGACATAAAGCAAGAGCTCCGCAAGGCAGGAGCCCTCAACATACGTTACAATGCGTTGGAAAGTAAAAAAGAATAAAGTGTAAAGTATAAAGTATAAAATATAACATCATGCAGCAATATCTCGACCTATTAAAACGAATCACTACCGAAGGAGTAGTCAAGACCGACCGCACAGGTACGGGCACCAAGAGTATCTTTGGCAACCAGATGCGTTTCCGTATGGCTGACGGTTTTCCCCTTCTCACCACCAAGAAGCTCCATCTCAAGAGTATCATCTACGAACTCCTGTGGTTTCTCAATGGCGACACCAATGTGAAGTACCTTCAGGAGCACGGCGTGCGTATATGGAATGAGTGGGCAGACGAAAATGGCGAACTCGGTCCCGTCTATGGTCACCAGTGGCGCTCATGGCCTGATTACAATGGTGGTACCATCGACCAGATACAGCAGTGTATCGACCTCATCAAGCACCATCCCGATTCACGTCGTATCATGGTGTCAGCATGGAATCCTGCCGAGGTAGAGCAGATGGCCTTACCCCCCTGTCACTGTCTGTTCCAGTTCTATGTTGCCGATGGCAAACTCTCCCTCCAGCTCTACCAGCGTAGTGCCGACACCTTCCTCGGTGTGCCTTTCAATATCGCCTCCTATGCCCTTCTCCTTCAGATGATGGCACAGGTGTGCGGTCTCGAGTGTGGCGACTTCGTCCACACCACAGGCGACACCCACCTATACCTCAATCATCTCGAGCAGGCAGAGTTGCAGCTCACTCGCACCCCTCGCCCACTCCCCAAGATGCTTATCAATCCAGATGTCAAGGACCTCTTCTCCTTCCAGTATGAGGACTTCCAGCTCGTCGATTACGACCCATGGCCCCACATCAAGGCCGACGTTTCAGTGTAGTTCACAATTCTTGGACGAGCCAAGCGTAGGCTTACGGCCGTCCGATTACACAGTGCACAGTTCACAGTTGACAATTAAGGTTAAGGTTAAAACAAATGATAAGCATAATCGCAGCAGTAGCCCAAAACAGGGCCATCGGATACCAAAATAAGTTACTCTATTGGTTGCCCAACGACCTGAAGCGTTTCAAGTCGCTCACCACGGGTCATACCATCATCATGGGCAGAAAGACCTTCGACTCGCTCCCCAAGGGAGCCTTGCCCAATCGTAGGAATGTCGTCATCTCGCGCACCCAGCGTGAGTTGCCCGGCTGTGATGTCTATTCCTCTCTCGATGAAGCCCTCGCCCACTGCTCTGCCGACGAAGACATCTACATCATCGGCGGCGCCTCCATCTACGAGCAGGCCCTTCCCCTTGCCGACCGTCTCTGTCTCACCAAGATATCCGACACCCCAGAGAGTGCCGATGCCTACTTCCCCGACTACTCCGCATGGCGTGAGTCGTGGCGTGAAGACCATGCCGTCGATGAGAAGCACCACTACCCCTACTCTTTCGTTGACTATGTTAAACCATAACGATAACGGAGTTATTCCGTCAATTTCAGTTTGACGGTCTTTGTTCCGTACTCTGATTTTATATTCAGTCTTACCTTTCCCCCTTTAGTTCCAGCCCTGAGTATCACCATTGTGGTACCCTGCCACAGGCGGTGCGTAGGGTCATTGGTCAGTTCGTTGCTGCATATATCCCCATTGCTTACCCCCACTATCGTGGCATCCCCCTCCACTTCGAGCGTCAGCATGTCGTCGGCACTCCATACCCTTCTGCCCTTACTGTCCACAGCACGTATCAGCACATGTTGCAGGTCTATGCCGTCAGCCTTCCATTGTGAGTTGTCAGGCTCAGTAGTGATAGCTGTCACCTTGCCGTATGTCTCCATACAGTGGCGAGCCACCACGCGTCCGTTGTTTCTCGCTATCGCCTCCACCTTGCCGTCTTCGTAGAGTATATCCTCCCATACTATCTTGTTGCGCAGGTCAGGATCAGCAGTATTGAGCTTTCTGCCCACAGACTTCCCGTTGATGAGCAGTTCCACCTCCTCCGCGTTGGTATAGGTGTATAGCGTCACCCTCTCCCCCTTTTCTTTTTTCCAGTTCTCCGACAGTCGCTCGTTGGCCGTTATCACCCCGTTCCATGTCTCATTGCTGCCCTCCGCATTCTCCACCACGGCAAGATGTACCAGAGGTTCATCGCTGAACATACTCTTCATCAAGTAAGCCTTCGGTTTAGGTTGCAGCGATATGTCAAACACCCCCTGCGCCCATCCCTTGGCAGGCCATCCCTGCGACTCTCCCATGTAGTCTATCGCCCCCCAGTACGCCAGTCCTATCACCCTGTCGAGGTTCATGCCATAAAAGTTTTTCCCCATGTCACGAGTGTTCGCCTCGCTCTGGTAGAACGTCATCCATGGGAAGCGCCTTCCGTCTCCCTCAAAATACTTATAACGGTAGTTGTACGCCTGCACGTCAGTCCTCATTGCCAGATCACATGGCAGGGAGTCCGTCTCCGCATTACGATAGCGAGGGTGCATCGCCACTGTGGTAAGTCTTGTCGTATCATACCGTTGCAACAAGGTCCTTTGCAGCAAGTATGCCGTCACCCCGTGGTCGTGGTATCGCGTGTCATATATCTGTTGCAGTTCGTTGCCCAGGCACCACATCACCACCGATGGCGAGTTACGGTCTCTCTTCACCCATTCCGTCACGTCCTGTTGCCAGTGCTCCTCCCATGGCGAGCGTCCCCCCACGTATCTGTCCGTCCATTTGTCATACAGTTCGTCCACCACCAGTATGCCGTATCTGTCACACAATTGTATAAACTCCCTGCTATACGGGTTATGCGACGTACGGATATGGTTCACCCCATACTCTTTCATCATCTGTATTCGTTTCTCTATCGCACGAGGATAGGCAGCAGCCCCCAGCACCCCTAAGGTGTGGTGGTTGGCATATCCCTTCAGCAGCACTTTCTCGCCGTTCAGCCTCAGTCCGTAGTCAGGACCTATCTCTATGGTCCTTATGCCAAACCTTTCCTCCGTCATATCCGCCACGGTGCCGTCCTCTCTCATCAGGGTCACCACCGCCTTGTATAAGTTCGGCGTCTCCACTCCCCACAGCATCGGTTTCTCTATCCTTATCTCCCCCATTTGCGCCTCCCATGGTGCAGTCTGTGATATGCGCTTTGCCTTTGTCGTGCTCTCCGCCACCATCTTTCCGTTGGGGTCGTATATACATACCCTCAGGTCCACATTGCGTTCCTTCCCCTTCGATGTCAGTTCAGCCGACACGTTTACATATCTATTGTCACGAGTAGTGATATATAGCGGATGCCTTTCAAAATACAGGTCCTCAGGCATCATCACCATCCTCACGTGTCTGTACAGTCCCCCTCCAGTGTACCATCGTGAGTTCTTCTCGCCCATAGTGCTTGCCTTCACCACCAGCACGTTGTCCTCCCCTATTCGCAGTTCCTTCGTTATGTCTATCTCACACCCTAAGTAACCATATTCCGTGCCCCCCACGCGCACCCCGTTCAGATACACGTCGCCCACCAGCATGATGCCCTCGAAGTCGAGCACCACCCTTCTGCCCTTCACCTCCGTGCTGTCCAGGCGCAGTATTCTTTTGTACCATCCCGTTCCCATCTCCTTAAAGCCCCTTGCCGACAGACGTGACCTCACGTTAGCCGCCACATCGCTGTTGTCAGCCCTCTCGTCACTCGCAGGCGCCACCCACGGCTGTGCTATCTGAAAATCGTGGGGCACACTGATGCGCTGTACGTTCACAAACAGAGAGTCCCGGCTAAACAGCCAGTCCCTGTCAAGACACACTACCCTTCTGCCCTGTGCCGTCGCCAGCAGGGGTATTGCTATGAGTATGAAACTAAATAGACGGTACATTTCTTTATTCATGCGGAGCACACAACATGGTCCAGCGATACAAGTTGCACCCCACGAAGTTGCCCAGCACCTCTGAGACATACACCGCCAGCACCTCCCCTCGCAACAGCTGTTCCGCAGGTGAGACAAGGAAATAAAACGCATCAGCGATGCTATGGGCGAAGCCACAGAGAATGAAGACAGGCACTCCCAGCAGCAATGGCAACATCTTACCCTTACGAGCAAACTCCACCGCCGTCGTCATGATAAAGCCACACCCTATAGCCAACAGGAAGCACGCCCACGGACCCTTCGCCAGCCTTCCCTCCAATATCTTCGAAGCAGGTTCTATGCAGTCAGGTTGTGCATACCCTATGAGGCACGCTGTGAGCAGGCACCCTATGATATTACCCAGCAGCACCAGGCACAGCATTGTCCAGTCGCCCCTTTTGCGTATAAATCCCGCAGTACCCGTATATAGTTTCATACCATAGTACACCACCGTCGTCAGTCCGAAAGCGAAGAGCACGGCACCAGCCACGCCCCCTACCCTCAGGTTTACCACACAGCCTATCGAAATACATATACCAGCCAGTATCGCCGCCGGTATCACCTCTCTGAAGATATTATTATCCTTTTTCATAAATATCGTTAGTGGTTTTAGTATCTTTTCTATTCATTCAGACATTTATCGTCAAGCAGGAAATCATAAATGCCTATTCTAAGAACTCCATCGTCGTTATAAAAACTTCCGTAATTGTCACCCGAAATAATAACCTTACGGAAACTATCGCCGATATTCATCAGCGGACGTTGCTCTTGCCATTACCATCTGCTGAGATAAGTTTCTGAAGATAGCGATTACGATTAAATTCCGTGATTTTCAGAGATTTTTTGTGGCACGCCACATTTTTCTGCTGCAAAGATATTGTTTTTTATCAAATTGTGCAAACAAATCTCCAATTTATTTTTCGTTCCCGTTTTCGTTAAGATTAAGGTTATCTGTAACGAACGCTCACCTGTCCTTGTGTCCCTTCGAATATTTTTGTTATCTGTATTTTTTTCGGAGATTATTTTAACACCCACTGCCCAGCTCCTTGGGCTGTTCGCAAAAATGCGAAGAGCCTGAAGGATAATAGAGAACTGGCCGAGGTCAATTATTGACGTTTAAACGTTACAGGCAATTGAAACCTTACCCTGCACGGCTTCCCGTAGTGCTTGCCAGGAATCCATTTCGGCATACCCTTAATAACCCTCACAGCCTCATCATCCAAAGAGGGGTCAACACGACGACGTACCTTTACGTCCGTAATCGAGCCATTCTTCTCCACCACGAAAGAACAGATCACCCTTCCCTGTATGCCTTTCTGTTCCGCTTCTTTCGGATACTTTATATTTTCAGAAAGATACTGCATCAGTGCACCCATTCCACCAGGAAAAGAAGGCATCTCTTCCACAGGATCATACACCCACTTCTTACTCTGTCGGTCAGTCGTAGTGTCTTGTTTCACCTCTTGCTGACTACTTTGCCCATGCACACAAGTCATGCAGAGCAACAGCAAAGCCAGTATAGAAATAATCTTCTTCATATTAGTTAGTGGTTTTAGTTATTGGTTAACAACAGCATCTTTGATTGCTTTATCAAACTCCTCCTTCGTGCACGGCTTACGTATAATCCAATAAGAACTGGTTGAGTTACTGCCAGTACCCTGATATGAGGCTCCATGTGATGTTGCCCCATTAAGGTACATCTCCCATCCTTGAGACAGGAAATACATCAGCGCACCAGCAGGAGTTGAGAATTTCATCTTCTCACCATTCTCATTTCTTAGTCTCTTAACCTCTTTTCCATTATCATAGAACACCTTGAAATCCTCTTTAGTGAAAGACCCCTCAAAAGACACTATGTTATATATATAGTACCCCTCCTGCTTTGTCTGACTGAATCCTGTAAAAGGGATAAGCATGAATAATAAAAATAATATCTTCTTCATATATCGTTTAGTTGTTTTGGGATTATTCGTTTGAATCATCAGCAGCACCTTCTTTCTTAGTAGCCTTAGCCAGCTTTACTCTTTCTAAGATTTCCTCTGTAGTGCCATCTGTGCTGACACCAGCCTTGATGGCCTTTTTCACTGCCTTGGCATGTCTTTTAGCCTCCTTGGGAGTCATTTCCTGCACTTCGGCAGGGAGGGATGATTTCTCTTCTGTGGCTACAGTCTCGGATTCTTCTGCATCAGAAGGAGTACCCGTTTCACGGCTACTCTCTACATCTTGTGTACCTTTCTTGGTGGATTTGCGTTTTTTCGTTTTTGAGGACTTCTTTGTCTGCTCTTTTTTGATTATCTCTTCCGTGTTATCAGGAGCACCATCCTGCTGTTGCTCCCCCTCCGAGCTGTTCATCAAAGCGATGCACACTAATACACACAGGAAAAGCAAACAGAAAAAGAGTTTCCTAAAACATCTCTTTCCAAACCAATATTTTAGTTTGTACCATACATTAAGCAACAAGGCACGGTTTTTCTCTTTGAATGTGTCGTCAGTTGGTTCATAAACATATAACCCATGTCTTTTCCTATGGCAATCCTCACACAACACCACCATCTCCTCAGGTTTGTATGACCAAGGGGCAACATCACGATAAACCAAGTGATGCACCTGTAATTTGTTCCTTTGGTTAGGATAGTATGCACCACAATCCTCACAGGTAAAGTTCCTCTCCTTTATTATAGAATAGGAGAAGCCCTTCCAATAATCCGATTGCAATAGTTTATGATATTCTTCTTTCGTCATTCCTTCTTTACCTTTTTCATTTCAAGTGGTTTGTCCGCTAACCATTTCAACAATAATCATCAAACACATCACCGTCCGTCCATTCTCTGTTTAGACCAATTGTAAAATATTTGCGAGCACCGACTTCTTCAAAGAACATGTGTTTACTTTCATGATAAAACTTACCCTCTTTATATGTAATCTTAGCCAACGACCATGGTTTAGGAAATGCAGTCTTGCTACTTCCCATTACATAAATATAGGTTTTATCATCTGAAATGCCAACTTCTTCTACTTTCGTTTCTCCATATTCATTTCTCGTAAAAACGACTCCCTTTGATAACCTTGAGAAGTACTCTTCTAATGGAGAGTCAAATTCCCCCTGAGGACAACAAGGAAATTCTGTTGGAGTAATCCAGTTCACTTGCAATGCATTCGGAGTGAATGATTCTGTAATTGCGTCTTTCTTTATACTTTGGATGGGCTCATTATACTGAGGAAAAGTTGGCTTTTTTGTAGCTCCCCCCCCATATTCTTCTTGTAAAAGAAATGTTTCCATTTGTTTCTCGCTTACAACGGAAGAGGCCTTCTCAGGAACATCGTTGGATGGATTATTGTCCTTTGCCTTTGTAAAAATCCATTCTCCCAAGACTCCACCTCCCTGCGTTTTTCCTCCCTGCTCTGCCCATTTCGTAAACCTGTCTAAAGTAGCCTTAGCCTCTTCGCTAGTAACAGTTCGCATCCAACTAAAATTAGGATCAACATGTTCACGTCCAAACAATATGGATGGTTTTTTAAGGAATTCCTCAACACTACCACATATATTTTCTATCCTAGCTCGCGTTATAGGATTTTTTAGAACATTTTCAAGTCTAGTTAGCCAACGTAAATTCTCGGGTCTATTATTTCTCCTATTTGTATCAATATGGTCAACGACATATTCATCAGAAGGAGGATTCCCATGAAAAGCATAGGCCACTATTCTATGAACTCTTTCACCAGCTATCTCCATATAGCCTGTTTTGTCATTAGCCTTCCCAAATGTCCATACATTATCCAACTTCCTCTTCTTTTTATTTCCTTGAGGCAGTCGCATAACTGCTCCATTATCTCTAACAGAGTATCTTTCTTCCTTATATATACAATCCCTTTCTTCTATATAGTCGTTAATACTTACCATTCCTTATTCTGTAATATCCTCTAACTGTTCCTTAAAACTTTTTATCGCTTCTTGTAATTGATTATATTCCTCTACATCCATAGATAATTTTACTTCCTTTAAATCTTTATCAACAAAAAAAACTGAATTACCAATTAGTGTATTTCCTGCATTGTTATCTGCACGATAATTATGAGTAACCAGATAACCTACAAACTTTCGTTCATCTGCAAGCATCGTTGATACCTTTTCAAATTGTTTTTTACCTTTCCTCTTTAGCTTTTCTATTTTTGTGTTGGCCTCGTCATATTCATCTTTAGCCTCTTGATATTCATTCCTGCCGAAAGCAGACTGATAAGGTCCACTCCATATTGCCATTGATGATTTAGCTCGTTTTACTTTTTCTTCTAACTCTTGATATTCAATATTCATCTTGCCTAAGTCAAGAATAGCCTCTATAAAAGCTGGGTCGTCATATGGAGCAAACGCACTATCAATGGTTGTTTCTATAGGTTTGTATGAATCTGGCTTATACAGCGACTTCATGAGTTCTGCTTTAACTAAAGCCTCAGCCTTCTTTTCATTAGACTGACAGGCTACAAGTGCCATAATGGCGAATGTTACAAATAAAATCCTTTTCATATCATTTAGTGATTTTAGTTATAGGTTTATGGTGCAAAGGTACAAAAAAGAATGGGAAAAGCAAATATTTGAGAGAAACATTTGATACGATATGGTTAGTGTGACTCACCATTTCAAATGGGATGGACGACGTAAGATTCGTTCTGCGTCACAATTTATATTTTAGGAAATCCTTGCACTTGTAGAATGCAGGTTCACCCTCTTCGATTATCTTTCTGTCAACTCTCGCCTGAGACAAGGCCTGATGAATGTCATATCTACCTATGCTCACCTCCTCGTCCAGTGTGTAGCAGAAATATTTATTATGTGCTTTAAAGGGATAACCAAGTTTTATCATATCTGCTTTTTCACGAGTACCCTGTGTCTTCACCTTATATACGATGTATTCATTTGTGTGCTCCTTTTCAGTGTCATAGAGCACTATAAATTTTACATCCTTCTGCTTCAATTGGTATTCTACTTGAGCACCCTTTCTCTCCCTATCCAATCTCACATTATATAATCCCTTCCCCTGTATCCACTCCAAGTGTTGTTTTCCTCTATATATACCTAACAACACATCTGCTTCCTGATACCTCTCCAAGTGATACATCGGAAGCCAATCCTTAGGTATGTATGTAGTCCCACTGAGCATCTGCAGTTGTGCAATCTTGCCATCAAGACTGTCCTTGGGGTTATAGCCTAACTCATCCACCTTTTCTATCTCAAAGAAATCCTGTAACAGATTGTAGGTTGCAGAGTCCTTGTTGTCAAAGTTCTCCTTCTTCTCCAATGCCAGAGTATATATATCCCTATCAGCATAGGGCCTAAGCAACTTGCCTTGCAATTCCTTGAAGTGGTCAATGATAAACTGCTGACCAGCCTGAGTATTGCCCTTGCTCTTCATGGCATAGAAGTCAAACTTCTTCTTCAGCACACCTCTAATCTCATCACGGAATATCTTTCTCACTTCCTTCTTCCAAGCATCCTTCTCGCTCGATTTGTTTCTTGCATACAGGTAGAGCACATAAAGGAAGTTCACATCATAATGTGACAATATCAAAGTATCTCTATCAAACAACCTATCCTTGAACTGGAATGATATATGCGTTTGGTTATGCTCATGAGGCTTTATGTTCTCACTCTCAATGTATTTGCGTTGTTCACTCACAAATGCTGAAATAAAGAAGTTTGGAATAACATTATATCCTTCCGTCAAGGCATCCTTCACATCATCCCTCAGCCTTATGCTCTTATACTTATCCTTATCCTCCCTGTAGTCAGCTTTCTCCTCGTCAGTCCATCCACTTTGGTCTTGGTTATCCACAAAGAGGTCAATGTTCCATTGTATCACATTCCTTGCATAGGTGTACTGCTTGTATATAGACTCCTTGCCCAGAGAGTGGTTTGCCTTGTAATACTTTGAGTCACCTATATAGTATATCTCATCCTTTTGGTCATTGCTATTAGTCAAACCATAATAGGTGTACATGTGGTCAACCCTCTTGCCGTCAGCCTGCTCTTTCAGTCCCTTCGGAATGTCCTTATTGCCTATCAGTTCGTCAATCATAGCCTCAAACACTATGTTGAACTTCTTAGCCAACAGATACTCCTTCTGCTCAGCATTTATGTTTATCTTGTATGCAGAATCGAAGAAGGCATAGCACATATCCCATAACTGCCTTGCCTTATCCGAGAAGTACTTATACCTTATCTGCTTCAGTCTTTGCATGCCCCTGCCATGCAGATAGTTTTCAAACTGCTTCTTCTTTATCAGGTCATACTGGAAGTTTATCTGGCTCCTGAAGCCGTAAGTCTCATTCAGATAATTCAGGATAGAGAAGAAGATAATAAACAGTTCCTCGTCAAAGTTCTGCATCCTCTTCTTGTTAACAGGTTGCAGATACACCACCTCGCCATCCTGCACCAGGGCAGGTGTCTTGCTTATGGTCTTAGCCCAGTTTATCTTGTTGAAACCCTTGTGTATGTTCTTGATAATGGTAAGGAAGAAGTTTTGATTTTCTCTGTTAAACCTTATGAGCGACAGCACTATGTCCAGATAAGTTTCAGCATGCTTCTTTCGTCCTCTTCCCTCTTGTGGCAATCGCTTATAGTATATCGCCTTGCTCTGGGGGTTCTGCTGTCTGTACACACACAGAGCCCTATACACCCATACCGAGAACTCATACAGAAACTTTCTGTACTCCTTCGACAGACAAGCCTCCTGACCCTGTGGGGTGATTACATCCTCAGGTGTCACATACCCCTTTCCGTCCTTGGCTGGCACATTAGCCAATATCTCTATTGTCTTCTCCTTGCCATCCTCATCAGTTATCTTAGTGTCAGTAAGCAGCACCTTAGGCAATAGGAACACACAGTCCTTGATAGTGGGGTTATAGAAATACCCCACATAGCTGACGCTTATCTTCTTCTCCACGTCCTCCAGAGATGAAATCTCCTTCAGCACGTCCTTCACCTCAGCTGCATTATACTGGTGTTCCTCAAAGATTATGTGCATCCTTACTACTCAGCCTTGTTTTCTGTCTTTTCGTCCTTTATCACGTGGTCTATAAACTGCTTCACCACATTCTCATCTATGTCGCCCTGCTCGTCAAAGAAGTCAGGGAAAGTCAGGTCGCTCTCCTCCTTATCGTCCTCTTTCTTCTTGTATTTCAGCAGAGGCGAACCATCCTCAGCATAGTCCTTAAACACATCGTTCCACAAGTAGAAAGCTACCTTATTCACAAATGTGTCAGCACTTATCTCATCGTTGTCAGCCAAGCAGAAGAAGTAACCCAACTGCTTATCAGCAGTAGAAGTCATTGCGACAATTCTGTCATTTATCTTATTGATAAACTCCCACCAGTCGTAGCTCTCATCGCCCACCTTTATCTTCCAGTCCAGAGGCTCTTGGGTCTCCTTATCTACGCCCTTCTTTATCTTGATGTACTTCCAATCCCATCTGCGTTTGAATGCAGAATCTATTGGGAATAGACTCTGGTCAGAGGTGTTCATCGTAGCCCAGATGTAGAGGTTGTTAGGCAACCTGAGTTCTCTGCCTTCTTTTATGCTTGTTGTAAGATTTTCTCTATCATCTGCATTTTCCAGTTTCTCCTTTATGTGGTTGGCTAAATCATTATCAGCAACTATCTCATATTTTGAATAGCCATCCTCATCCCTGTCGAGCAGTTGGAAGAGGTCACCAAATATCTGGGCGCAGTTACCACGATTTATTTCTTCAATTATGAGGAATACAGGTTCTTTAGTTTGCCATGCTCTAATGTAAGCATTTGTGAAAGCCTGAGGGCAGAAAGTATAAGTAATTCTTCCGTCTTCAGGTTTGTCCATATATTCCTGACCTATAGCGATACACTTAGACACTTCAACAGAATATGCCTCTGTAAAGCCACATGCAGCCAATATCTTTTTTATGCTTTCAGCAGATAAATCTTTTAATGATTTCCAATACTTTGTCGAAAACTTATGACAAGGGTATGGAGTTCCTGAGTTCTTTATCTCTTTTAGTTTTACAGTCAACTCCTCAGGAGTATATATCTTTTCAGAAGACTTCATTGTAGGCTTGTAAGCCCCCACAAATGTTGAGTAATCGCTATCTGGATGGAATGTGGTTCTAAACACATTCACTTCAGGCAAATCTTTTGTAGTCTCGTAGATTGTATCACTCTTACCTGTGCCTGGAGCACCATAATAGATTTGCTGAAGGGGAGCATTTAGAGTAGATTTCTTTTCAACGCTATACAACTCATATTCTTTTTTACTATTAACAATACATGAGTATTTACCTCCGTAGCAATAATCTATTAAATTAACAAAGTCAGAATAGGTTAACTGATAATTTTTTGTAGCTACCCATTGGGTACTTAAATACACATTTCTTTCTCCAAGTTTAAACTCTTTCTCAAACCATCTTACCTGAGGTGTATTTCTACTTCTAATATCATCTAAAGATGTTTCGATAAACATTCCAACAAGGTGGAAGAGGTCAGATTTGCTAACTTTTATTGGTGTACCCTTTGCTACGTTTTGTGCATAGACAGCTATAGGGTCAAGACCTTCTTTCTCATCAAGATAACACATAACAGAAAGAATGAAGTTGTTCAGAGCTCTTTCACTAACAATTTTTTTCGTTTGTTTTACACCTTCATTTCCCTCCTCACCTTCAATAATAATTTTAACAAGGTCTGGCTTGTTTGCCAAGAATGCACATAAATCAGCAACAAAGGATTGTGAGGCATTTACCAAGTTCGCACTATTAAGTATAGGAGAGACGTAAAAATCACCTCTGTCTATAGACTTAGCCCCGCTCCACCAAGAATAATCAGTAACAAATCTTTTCAAATATCCTTTAGATTTGTCATCTAAGGAAAGATTAGATATTGCACTATCTTCATCAAGGGTAAGTGATTTTATATTCTTTTCCTTTATCTCTTTTAGTCTCTCTTTAGAGAAGACTTTAAGGGCTTCCCTTTTATACTTTTGTAATTCATTATAGAAGTCAGTAAAGTATGAGGCTATATAGAACCATTGGTTAGGTAAATAAATATTAAGTACATTACCCTGATATCCTCTGGTTTCAATAACTGCAGAATATGTATTATATGTTATGGAATTTGTATTAATCTCTTTGACATTTTCTTTGAACAAAGAAGGTAGTATAAAGTCTTTCCCTTCATACTGATTAAAACGTCCGGATGCCAGACTATAAATCTGTTGTAGGTTTCTTAGCTCTTCCATATTATATTAATTGTTTAGTTATTTCTTCTGCAAGTTTCTTTATTACAGGGATAGCAACACTATTGCCAAATTGACGATAGGCTTCTTTCTTGGAAACTACTATTCTAAATTCAGGATTGGATGGGTTATAGTTTTGATTATCTGCACACTCAGGATGTTCCCAGCCATTTCCAATAATTCGGTATCCTTGAAGACGTCCAGCCTCTACTGGGGTGATAGTCCTTGGATTTAACCCTTTGTCTGTCTGGTCTATAAGTATTTCACTACCATCCTTCCAATATCTGGCAGAAATAGTACTAGTATAGGGGCTATCAGCATTATATAAAGAATAGCCAAAGCCCTTGCCATTTTGTCGATTTCTTTCTTTTCTCTTTTGATGACCAATCCACATCCTATCTGATATTGTAAACTTAGGGTCTCTAGTCTCGTCAGGCTCAAAAATGTCTGACACCTTTGTCGGCATTGTCCCTTCTTTCAGTTTGTCTTTTTCATAGATGGTTTGTCCTTCAGGACTGATGCCATAAGGGAATAAGAATTTATCAACTTTCACTAAGTCTTTATACCATGCGATTATGAACAAACGTTCCCTATTTTGAGGAACCCCAAAATACTTAGCATTGAGCACTTCGTATGAATATCCATAACCAAGTTCTTCCAGAGTGGCAAGGATAACCTTCAGAGTGTTACCTTTGTCGTGATTCTTTAGACCTCTTACATTTTCCAAAAAAAGAACCCTAGGTGGATGTCCTGCCTTAATTTTTTCTCTAACGATGTTTGCTATATTGAAAAATAGAGTGCCTCGAGTATCATCGAAACCTCTTTTCAAACCAGCTACGGAAAAGGGCTGGCATGGAAAACCACCACAGCAGATATCAAAATCAGGAATTTCTGATGGAATAGCATCTGTGATATCCTCATTAAAATATAGGTATTTTCCATCCTTATCCTGCTTGAACAGATCTGGTTCTATTTCCTTGTAGTTTGCCTCATACGTTATTCGGGCATATTTATCCCACTCACTTGCATATACGCACTTTGCGCCAACGCTATGCATGGCAGTGTGAAAGCCTCCTATTCCAGCAAATAAATCTATGAATGTGTATTTCTTCTTAGCCATTAAAAAAGCCCTTTTCGTTTTTTAGAAAAGGGCGTGGGAGAAAAGATTAGGATACCGAGGTTTAGCACAACCCATCAGACAACAATCATCTCTGTCCACGCCCTCGATTGAGCGTAAACACCCATTGTATGCCTGATTGCTGATCAATTGAAGTGCTAATTCGGTATCCTCAGCAAATCAAGGATGTTATTTGCTAAATGTTTTCTTGTTTTACTTGTTAATAGTTTGAGGTTTAGGTTTCTCATAGGTATAAAAAGAGCGCACCCTCCATCCCTTGTATTCTTCGTGCTCAGGCAAGTCGGCAAACAAAACCTCCACTACGTTATACAAGGAAAGGGTACGCCTATAATGGCGTATCCCAATCCCGCGAGGTCGTAGTGTTCATAAGTTTTGCCGACTTTTTGAGCTCGAACCTCTTAGAATCTTAGATACATTCTATCTTTTACCCACGATGTCCTGCAAAGTGCCCGTGAGGGCGCAATGCTCTTGCAAAATTATAAAATAATTTTCAGATATGCAAGGAAAAGGGAGGGAATTTTAACGATATACAATCAGAGATTGCTACGATAACGTTAACGCTAACCTTAACTAATATACCTCTCGCAAAGGCTACTTCAGCTCATTGTATATCGTGATGCCCTTAAGTGTGAGTAGGTACTTCTGACTGACGAACTTCCCAGTGTCCACCTTTTGCTCCTCCTATACGCTGCACAAGCCCTTCTGCCCTGAGCTGACGAATAACTTTCTTCACACCGCTTTCGGAAAGTCCCGTCTCATCCTGTAGTTCGCGGATAGTGATCTGGGGATTGCGCTTCATCACAGCAAGGATTTTCCGGTTACTTTTCTGGTTACTTTTCTGGTTACTTTCTTCCATCTGCATTAAGGCTTCCTTTAAGCATTGTAGCATAAATGCAATGAAAGGGGTACTATTGGCTTCTGAGTCACTCTGGGCTATTGCGGCATAATATTCCTGTTGATGCTCTTTCACTATGGACTCTACAGGTATCCATGCAAAGATGGGGTTCCATTGCATCAGCAAGAGGGTCTGCCACATGCGTCCAATACGTCCGTTGCCATCGGCAAAGGGATGGATGAATTCAAACTCGTAGTGGAAAACACACGAACTGACAAGCGGGTGTGTCTTGGTTTGTCTCACCCATTCGAGCAAGTCTGCCATAAGTTGTGGAACACGCTGGGCTGGCGGTGCCATGTGGATGCATTTCTGGCCATCGAACACTCCCACGCCTCCTTGACGATAACTACCGTTTTCTTTTACAAGCTCTGTCATCATGAGCTTGTGAGCCCTGAACAAATCTTTTTCTTCATAGGGATTCAACTCTAAGAGTAGTTCGTATGCATCGATGGCATTTTTGACTTCTTGTATCTCGTTAGGAGCTCCCAACACACGTTTGCCTTCCAGAATAGCCGTCACCTGCTCAACGGAGAGTGAGTTGTTTTCAATGGCAAGTGATGACTGTATGGTCTTGATACGATTCTCTTTGCGCAAATGCGGTGAGGGCAGACTATCTGTTGTTGCTGCCATTTTACCTACCTGTTCTGCGATTTCTGCTATCAATGACGCTATTTCATCAGTAATTGTAAACGGTGGTGTGTACATGTTAGTGGCTTAGTATTTCCCTACAAAATTATAAAATAATTTTCAGATATGCAAGGAAAAGGGAGGGAATTTTAACGATACGCAATCAGAGATTGCTACGATAACGTTAACGCTAACCTTAACTAATATACCTCTCGCAAAGGCTACTTCAGCTCATTGTGTATCGTGATGCCCTTAAGTGTGAGTAGGTACTTAATTAAATTAGTTAATATTGAAGTTGCCAATGTCGACAAGGTCGACAACAAGTTTTCCAACTATAGAGGACTGATTATAGATGAACGCTCTCGAAGTGCGACCTAAAGATTAAGCCGAGGATGCTTCTGCGAAGAGGCTATAATATTAGGAAGAAATCGAGAGGGTCAGCGAAGCTACAGATGAAAAATACGACTTAGAAAAAGAAGAGAGAAACCATTAATTAAAGGAAAAGAGATATTTATATTATATATATATAATAACCTATACGTGCACGTACGCAACAGCGTTGTCGACTTTGTCGACTTTGTCGACCTGCTGAAATGTTAAAATTACACAGCACAAAATCTACAAAATGTGCAATTTTGAGGTAAAATGAAAAATTTTTCGTTTTAACTAAAATTAATACATAAAGTATTGACTGTCAAAGCGTTGCACGTTGATTTATATCAAGCACTCCAAGTGCTGAAATGGGTTCTGATAAAAGGGTACATAGAGTGGCTGTCTATGTATGCTTTTATAAGGCTCTATGTGCCCTTTTATAAGGCTCTGGAAGTGGGTTTGTAGGAGGCTGGAGGATGGAAAGGGGGCGAAATGTTAAAAACTGAGGGGAGCCAAGAGCTCTTTCAAATAACTCCCTGAAGGTCGTACGAAACGTCGCAGGAGCGACTACGAATCGCGATAAGTAATCGCTACGAAACGCTTCGCTACGAAAACTGAAGGGGGAACCAAGATTGGTGTGCCACCACGGAAGGTGCCACCGCCACATGTCAGCAGTAGTTTCCTCGAACGTCGAACGTAGAAAAATGGGGGATAGTATGCAAAGAAAGGTTAAAAAACTTGCACGGTTCGTAAGAAATACGTAAATTTGCGGTCGATTTGTGTAAAAACTAACATTTTTTTCAATAACTAACAAAAAAACTACTATTGCCTATAGGAAAGACTTCTACTCTAAACCAATACGATTAGAATAATGAAGAAACTGTCTCAGATGACTGACGAAGAGTTGGCCATGGAGTATGTAGAAGGCAATAATCATGCGTTCGATGAGTTGTTAGGTCGCACGCAGCAGGGTATCTACTCTTACATTATATTTATAGTGAAGAACCAGGAGGTGGCGAACGACATCTTCCAGGAGACTTTTCTGAAGGCTATAACGAACCTGCAGATGCGTAGGTACACTCCTACGGGTAAGTTTAACGCGTGGATGATACGTATAGCGCACAATGCGATAATGGACTGGTACCGCCGCCAGAAGACGAGACAGATAATCGATGCGGAGGATGATTTTGACATCGCAGCGATGAGCGACAACGACCTCATGGAGACGAGCCGCGAGGACCTCCTGGCTAACGCCCAGGTGCTCAGCGACGTGAAGATGATGATAGACTACCTACCTGACACCCAGCGCGAGGTGGTGAGGATGCGCTACTACGAGAACCTCTCGTTTAAGGAGATAGCGGAGAAGACGGGCGTGAGCATCAACACGAGCTTAGGACGCATGCGCTATGCGCTGATCAACATGCGCAGGCTGGCAAAGGAGCATCACATGCAGTTGCAGCTGGCATAAGATACATACATTATATATAATAAATATAGGGCTTCCACCACATGGTGAAAGCCCTAATTTATTAAGGGTTCAAAAGGTTCAAGATGCGCTAAAGCGCTGGTTCAAGAAGTTCAATGAGTTAGAACTTATAGTCTATGCCGACGCCAATGACGTGGTTGGTACGGCTGTAGGTCTCCTTAGCCTTGAACGGAGTGCCGTAAGCATTGGTGAGATTCTTCTCGTAATCGCCATAGAGCGAGCAGAAGTAGCTGAAGTTGAGACGTATCTTATCTGTGACATTCCATGCTGCACCACCACCAACGCTATAGCTGTCGCAGGCGAAGGAGGTGTTTTGCTGGTACTCATCGGTAAGTCCGTAGTCGGTATGCTGACCGCCGAGGCTGACGGTAACTTTCTTGTTGATATCGTACTCAACGCCTGCGAGCACTTCGTGGGTGCCATGAGAGAGGGTCTCCTGACGGTCGCCTCCCATCTTGGCATTCTTGTCGTCATAGAAGTGATACTCTACTGCACCACGCAACCTTGGGGTGAACTCATAGCCTACTGCTACGGAGAGGAGCGATGGCATATCGTAACGGGTCTCGGCATTGGGGAGATAGCCTGCTACCTTGCCTGCCATAGAGCCGAGAGTGGGGGCAGCTGAGAGTGCTGCTATTGTTGCAGCATTGCCGTACTGCTCTGCCATAGCCTTGACGTCAATTGCATTATAAGCGCCCTGAGCGTTGCGTGAACCTACCAAGAGCTGCTTGGTATCGTTCTTGGTATTGATCTTGGTACGGAACTCATAGCGCACGCCTACGGTCCACTTATCTTTGTGAAAGTCGAGACCGATGATAGGTGCCACACCCCATGCACGCTGTGTGACGTCGAGCTGGAGGTTCATCAGGGGAGCAGTGCTTCCTATTGCTCTTGAGAGTACCTGTCCTGGGATAGCTGTGACATGACCCTTGTAGTAACCGTCGTAGTAGCTGAGGCGGAGTCCTGCTGATGCTGAGAGACAGTCGAGGAACTTATAGGCGAAGTTGACCTGTCCGCCATAGATATACTGCTTGCCCTTCATCTGTGAGTCGAGATAGAAGTCCCTTGCAAGTGCATCAGCCTGTGCTGCAGGCAGCCCGCCCTGCATGATATTCTGGAAAAGAGTAGAATATACACTCGCTGTCACTGGTACACCAAACATAGGCACACCGTCGTCGTACTTTACGAAACCACCGCTACCCACGATGCCTATCATGGCAGAGAGAGCCCAACGGTCCTTATGGTATGAGGCGAAGAGTGCTGGCACGATGGGTGCTGATGCCTTGCCATCATAGGTCTGGCGGAGTGTCTCGCCAGGGTTTCCTGCTACGGGATTGGCGAGGAAATTGTCAACGGTGAGGTCGATGTCGCGCTTCTGCCAGGGCTTCTGGAAATTGAGCGACATCTGGAAGCCTTCGTGTCCCCATACAAGACCAGCGGGGTTGCTATAGGCAGCATCTATCTCGGTGGATGCTCCACGCGCAAACATGCGGTCGAAGGCGATGTGGTAGTTGGTGTTGGTCATCAGTCCGCCAGCCTGGGCGCAGAGTGCTGATGACATGACACAGAGAGAGAGTAAAAATTTCTTCATGTAGTTATAATGTTAAAGCTTTTTTGGAGTATTACAGATACAATCTTTTCGATTTTTCGGTTACAAAGATACATCTTTTGTTAAAAAATACCATATGATTGTCCGATATTTCTATCGAAGAGGTGGAGATTTTAACAAATAAAAACAAATAAAACGGGAACGGGGATGGGGACGCGACTCGAAGAGATGAGCCGCAGGCGAATAACGGGAACCTTAATGGGGTTATGGATTAAGGAAATCCTTAATCTGGGGGAGCATGGAGAGGGTGATGTCGTATCCCTGACGGTGGATGCGTCGCATCTTCTTCTCGTTGAGTTCGGTGCGACCGATTTTCAATGGTGCCTCAGGGTATATGAGGAGGGTGTTGCCTATCTTCTCCTGACTGGCGATATACTCTAATTCGCTGTTGTACATCTCATGACGATGTGCCATGATATCGCCAACGAGGGGATACTTCTTGGTGAGCTGGCGGATGATCCAGGCGAGTTTCGTTTTCTTTTTATAATAGCCCGCAGGTTGTGTGAGTACCACGATATTGCGCTCATAGCCCATATTCTGAAACTCCTTGAGGGGAATGGCATCGACCATGCCGCCGTCGAGGAGCAGCTGACCGTCGATTTCTACTGGGCGTGATACTGCGGGCATGGAGGCGGAGGCACGCATCCACTCCAGTTCCTCGTGGTTGAACTCGTCCATGCGGTGGTAGACGGGGTTGCCCGTCTCTATATCTGTGGCCACAAGCCAGAAGTCCATAGGATTGCGGCGGAATGTCTCGCCATCGAAGGGGTCGATGTCGAATGGCACTACATGGTAAGAGAATTCTGCCCCTACTATGTCGCCCGTCTTAAACAACGAACGCAAACCCATGTAGCGCGGATCTTTCTTTAACTGGATATTGTAGCGCAGTGCCCTACCCCGCTGTCTGGATTTGAAGTTGCAGCCAAAGAGTGCTCCTGCCGACACGCCTATCATGCCGTCAAAGTGGACGCCAGCATCAAGCAGTGCATCGATTACACCGCTTGTGAACATGCCTCGCAGTCCACCACCTTCGAGTACAAGACCGGTTTTCACGAAGTTAGAGAAGTTTTTTTTGAGAAGTTAGAGAAGTTAGAGAAGTTAAAGACGCTTGAACCAGCAAAGCGACTTGAACCAGGGAACTATCGGGGAGATAGCTGGGTGAGTTCGGTGATGGTGACCTCGGGGTTGGGTGACTTGAAGATATAGTTGCCTGAGACGAGGATGTCGGCTCCTGCATCGGCGAGGGCCTGTGCATTGGTGCCATTGACACCTCCATCGACCTCGATGAGTGCTGATGCGCCGTGTGACTTGATGATCTGCTTTGCCTCGCGTACCCTGTCGATGGTGGCTGGTATAAACTTCTGTCCGCCGAAGCCTGGGAAGACTCCCATGATGAGTACCATGTCGATCTCATTGATGATAAAGGAGAGTACGGAGACGGGGGTGTCAGGATTGAGTGTGACACCTGCCTTCATGCCCTCGGCGTGGATATCTTGTATGCACTGCTTGAGGGAGTAGATATTATTGAACACCTCGTAGTGAACATTCATCATCATGGCACCTACGGCGGCTGTCTGCTTGATGTAGCTGTCGGGATTGGATATCATGAAGTGCACGTCGAGTTTTTTGCGGAGCACTCCAGATACTGCCTGCATGATGGGAAAGCCATACGAGATATTGGGCACAAAGTGTCCGTCCATGACGTCGAAGTGCAACCACTGGGCGTCACTACGATTGATCATCTCAATCTCACGGTCGAGATGCAGAAAGTCTGCTGAGAGCAGTGATGGGGATACTATCACGGTTGGAAGTTGAAAGACCCTCTAAATCCCCCTTAAAGGGGGACTTGGGGGGATGGGGTTAAGAAATCCTTAATTTAATGTGAATGACTCATACCCACCTTCTACCTGTATGGGACGGAAGGTGTAAGCGAACTGCCTGATAATGGCGAGTGTCTCCTCTGAGGGATTGAAATTAAAAGAAGGGATTAAGTAGCTTTGTTTCATAGGCGGGGTTTTTATAGTGCACAGTGCATAGTGCACAGTGCACAGTTAATAATTGATATTTGCACTCTTTATTTAATGAACGAGGTGGTGGGTGTTTTATTGTATTGTGGGTGGAGTTTTTGTTTAAAAAAAAAGTCACAGACACATCAATCGATGAAGGATGTGTCTGTGACCACAGGTATTGTAATGAAATTAGTTTTCCGCTTACTTTACCTTGTCAACGATAGCCTTGAATGCGTCAGGGTTGTTGACAGCGAGGTCGGCGAGGACCTTGCGGTTGATCTCGATACCAGCTTTGTGGAGGAGTCCCATGAGCTGTGAGTAAGAGAGTCCCTCGAGACGTGCAGCAGCGTTGATACGCTGTATCCAGAGGGCACGGAAGGTGCGCTTCTTGTTCTTACGGTCACGGTAAGCATAGGTGAGACCCTTCTCCCAAGTGTTTTTAGCTACTGTCCAAACATTCTTACGAGCGCCATAGTAGCCCTTGGTGAGCTTAAGGATACGAGTTCTCTTTGCCTTAGAGGCAACATGATTTACTGATCTTGGCATAGTTTTGTTTCTTTAAAAAAAGTTTGACAATAGGGTGAATTAACGCAGACGAAGAAGGTCGCGCACCTGCTTCATGTTTGTAGTGTCAACGATTGTTGAACCGAGAAGATTTCTCTTCTGCTTCTTTGTCTTCTTAGTCAGGATGTGACTGTGGAAAGCGTGATGTCTCTTCACCTTACCAGAACCAGTGAAAGCGAAACGCTTCTTTGCACCGGAATTTGTCTTTACTTTTGGCATTTTTTTATTTGTTTAATTAATTATTAAAAATGTGGTGGCAACGCATATACCGGGCGTTACGCACTCACTATGATATGCTACTATGCTATATTAATCTTCGTTTTCAGGAAGTGAGTCCTTGAGTTTTGCGAGGGCATCGACGCCCTTAGCGCTTGCTGCGAGTCCGTCGCCTGCTGCCTGCTCTTCGATGGCCTTGCTTGCCTCGAGTGCTTCAGCCTCACGGCGTTCGCGGTCCATCTTCTGCTGTGATTTCTTAGCCTGTCCAGCCTTTTTAGGGGCTATAAAGAGGAACATCTTCTTGCCTTCGAGTCGTGGCATCTGCTCTACCTTGCCATACTCCTCGAGGTCGTTGGCAAAACGCAGCAGCAGTACCTCGCCCTGCTCCTTGAAGAGTATGGAGCGTCCGCGGAAGAAGACGTAGGCACGTACCTTGTTGCCCTCCTCGAGAAACTCCTTGGCGTGCTTGAGCTTGAAGTTGTAGTCGTGCTCGTCGGTCTGTGGTCCGAAGCGTATCTCCTTGACCTCGACTTTGACTTGCTTTTGCTTCATCTCCTTTGCCTTTTTCTTCTGCTGATAGAGGAACTTGGAGTAGTCAATGATACGACAAACAGGTGGCTGAGCATTGGGGCTTATCTCCACGAGGTCTTCGCCTCGCTGGCGTGCTATATCGAGTGCCTGCTTGGTAGGCATGACTGATGCGCCCTCTTCACTCACTACACGAACCTCGCGTACGCGGATTTGTTCGTTGATACGATACTGGTTTTTAAGATTTTGTTTTCTGTTGTCTTGCTTCATTAACTGTTTTTGTATGGGTACGTGATGTACTTCTTGCTTGAGATTTTTTTACAAAAATCGGGTGCAAAGGTACGAAGAAAAGTTGAAAGTTGAAAGTTGAGAGTTGAAAGTTTGCGTTTTACGAATTGTTAATTATGATTTTTTAACTTACATCAAGATTTTTTACTCTTACTTTAGTGCCTCAACGTCACGTCGTACGTTATTACGTATCTTGGTGAGGTATGCCTTCATGCCATCGGCGTCTTTACGGTCGATGATGGAGAGCAGTTCTTTGAGTTCGGTACGTATCTGGTCCACCTGGTCGTGAGTGTAGGGGTTGAAGAGCACTTCCTGCAGGAGGTAGTCATCCTCATTGAGTACGCCCTTAGCTATGCGCAGGTGACGCTTGAAGGTGGTGCCTGGTGCGTCCTGATGCTTCATGACGGCAGAGAAGACGAAGGTGCTGACGAATGGTATGGAGAGGGAGTAAGCCACCGTCTTATCGTGCTCCTCGAAGGTATATTCGTAGATGTTGAGGTCGAGTCGGCTGTAGAGGTCTTTGAAGAAGCACCGTCCCATATAGTCGCCCTCGCTGATGATGATGGCATTTTCCTCAGAGAGTTGGTTGAGGTTGGCGAAGGTAGGTCCGAACATAGGGTGGGTGCTGACATAGCGGCGTCCTGTCTGCTCATAGAACTCCTTTAGTCCTGTCTTGACTGATGCTATATCGCTCAGTATGCAGTCTTGAGGAAGATATGGCATGACCTCGTTGAATGCTGGTATGGTATATTTCACTGTGGCAGCATTGATGCACAGTTCGGGTGCGAAGTCGCGCACCTCCTCAAGGTCGGTGAAGCGCTGGCAGTTGTATGTAAATCGCATGCGCTTGGGGTCTTTCTCATATACCCCCACCTCGTGGTCGAAGCTCAGCAGGTCGATGAAGAACGAGCCCATCTTGCCTGCTCCTAAGATAAGTATTTTCATGACAAAAACTATTGTTTGTTGACTATCTCGAGTTGCTGTCGTACAGACTCTTCGTGTATGTGTTCGAAAATCTGCTTGGCAAACTGGTCGCTCATGCCGAGCAGCGAGCCTTGCACTCCGCGTTTGTCGAGTATCTCGTTGTATCGTCCAGTCTGGAGCACCTGAATGTTGTGTTCCTTCTTATACTGTCCTATCTCACGGCATACGCGCATACGTTTTGCGAGGAGTTCCATGAGGTCGTTGTCAATCTTATCTATCTGCTGTCGGAGGAGTTTTATGCCCTCAGTGGTGAATATCTCCTTACGTGTGACGAGCATACCCACTACGTAGTCGCACACCTCGGGGGTGAGTTGCTGCTTGGCATCGCTCCATGCATTGTCAGGGTCGCAGTGTGACTCTATCATCAGTCCGTCGAAGCCAAGGTCGAGGGCTTGCTGTGAGAGAGGTGCTATGAGTTCGCGACGTCCTCCCATGTGTGATGGGTCGCAACAGATGGGCAAGTTGGGTATGCGGCGACGTAGCTCGATAGGTATCTGCCACATCGGAGCATTGCGATACATAGATTTTTCGAATGATGAGAAGCCACGGTGTATGACGCCGAGTTTCTTTACGCCCGCCTTATTGATACGTTCAAGCGCACCGATCCATAGTTCGAGGTCGGGGTTGACAGGATTTTTGATCAAGACGGGGATGTCCAAGCCCTGCATGGCATCAGCGAGTTGCTGCATGGCGAAGGGGTTGGCAGTGGTGCGTGCACCTATCCACATGAGGTCGATGCCGTACTTCATGGCGAGTTCGACGTGCTCAGGAGTAGCCACCTCGGTGCCTATGAGCATGCCTGTCTCTTCTTTTACCTGAGCCATCCACTTGAGGGCGGGTTCGCCGTGTCCCTCGAAGCCACCTGGCTTAGTACGAGGTTTCCAGACGCCGGCACGGAACATGTGGCATCCCTTTATGGCAAGTTGTTTAGCAGTGGTCATGACCTGTTCCTCGGTCTCAGCCGAGCATGGTCCTGCTATGACGAAAGGTCGTTTCTGGTCGCTTGGTAGGTTAAGCGATTCTAATTCTAATTCGAAATCCATCTTTTTTAGAGAAGTTAAAGAAGTTAAAGAAGTTAAAGAAGTTAAAGAAGTTAAAGAAGTTAAAGAAGTTAAAGAAGTTAAAGAAGTTAAAGAAGTTAAGACATTACCTTGCGGATGCGGTCCAGGGCTTCTTGCATTTTCTCATCCTTGGCGCAGAGGGAAATGCGAATGTAGCGATTGCCGTTGGAACCGAAGATGAAGCCTGGTGTGATGAAGACGCGAGCCTCGTGGAGTATCTTCTCGGTGAGTTGTTCGCAGGTGTCGTAGGAGTCGGGTATGCGGCCCCAGAGGAACATGCCGACGGAGTTCTTATCATACTGACAGTCAAGCACATCCATTATCTCCTCGGCTATGAGACGGCGACGCTTGTAGTTGGCGTAGTTGAACTCATGATGCCATGCGTCGTCATTGTGATACGCCTGAGCGGCAGCCATCTGTATGCCTCGGAAGGTGCCTGAGTCGATATTGGACTTTATCTTGAGTATCCATGAGATAAACTCGCTGTTGGTAGCCACCATACCCACGCGCCATCCAGGCATATTGTGGGACTTGGACATGGAGTTGAACTCTATGCAGCAGTCCTTGGCACCAGGTATCTGGAGGATGGACTGAGGATTGTCATTGATGATGAATGAGTAGGGGTTGTCATTGACCACTACGATATTGTGGTCCTTGGCAAACTGTACCAGGCGCTCGTAAGTGGAGCGACGGGCATTGCCTCCCGTAGGCATGTTGGGGTAGTTGGTCCACATGATCTTCACCTTGCTGAGGTCCATGCGCTCGAGGGTGTCGAAGTCTGGTTGCCAACCATCATTCTCCAGAAGGTCGTAGTTGACGATTGTCTGTCCCAGTATCTTGCTCAGCGAGGTGTATGTAGGGTATCCGGGGTTGGGCACCAGCACCTCGTCGCCAGGGTTGCACAGTGCGAGGGTGACGTGGAGTATCGCCTCCTTGGAGCCTATCATGGGTTGTATCTCAGTCTTGGGGTCGAGGTCCACGTTGTACCACCTTTTATAGAAGTATGCCATCGCCTCACGCAGTTCTGGTATGCCCACCGTAGGCTGGTAGCCATGAGCAGTGGGGTCGTAAGCCACCTTGCAGAGGGTGTCGATGGTCTGGGGTGATGGTGGCATATCGGGCGAACCGATGGCGAGGCTTATGATATCCTTACCCTCGGCATTGAGTTGTGCCACTTCCTTGAGTTTGCGGCTGAAGTAGTACTCCTGCACTAACGACAGTCTGTCAGCTGGTTGTATCATATTTTTTTGAGGTTGGAGGTTTGAGGTTTGAGGTTTTGCTATTTTGCTGCTTTATACTCGCCGAGTATAGTGAGGTCGCGTATGAGAGGCGTGATAGCATCGATGCTCTGGCGATAGCGTGTGAGGTCATCGTAGGTCACATCGACATAGAACAGATACTCCCACTCTCGGCCTATGATGGGGAGGGACTGTATCTTGGTGAGGTTGATCCTATAGAAGGAGAGTATGCTGAGCACCTGTGAGAGCGAGCCCTCCTCGTGAGGCAGTGAGAAGACGATGCTCGACTTGTCGGCCTCGTTGAGGGCACGCAGGAAGTCGGCCTTGCGCACATCGCTCATGATGAGAAAGCGTGTGAAGTTGTGAGGATTGTCCTCCACATGGTCCTCGAGCACCTCGAGGCCGTAGAGGCGTGCTGCATCAGCATGACAGAGGGCTGCTGTGCCCTCGGCGCCTGTCTCGGCTATCCACTTAGCAGCACCTGCAGTATCGTCGCACTCCACCATCTTCATATTGGTGTGCTTGCTGAGATACTTCTGGCACTGTGCCAGCGCTACAGGATGAGAGCGTACCTCGGAGAGGGATGAGAGAGACTGGCCTGGCAGTGCGCAGATGCAGTGCGAGATGTGGGTCTTGTACTCACCCACTACGGTCATGCCCGACTGGCGCAGCAACTCGTAGTTGTGGAGCAGGGAGCCCGCAATAGTATTTTCTATCGCCATAATGCCTATCATGGTAGGGTCGGCCTTCATCTGGTCAAAGACCTCTTCAAAGGTGTTACAGCATACGATCTGCATCTGTTCGCCCTCGAAATACTTGTGTGCCGTAATGTCGTGGAAGCTTCCCACCTCACCCTGTATAGCTATTCTCTTCATCTGTATGGACTATGTTTATAAAAAATATATCTGTCAAAAAAAATCCCGCCAAGTTGTAAACTAAGCGGGATGTTGCAATTACCTTGTATATTTGTAATGCTTTAAATCTTAAGTTGAACTTTACACGCAACTTCCCGCTTCACAGTGTCCTGCAAAGTAAAACCAGAAGTAATAATAAGATGTGTATGACTTATTCATCCTGCGTGTAGTTATAAATTTGGGTGCAAAAGTAATAAAATTCTGCGAAACGACCAAATTTTTCCAAAAAAAAATGTGCAACGTTCCTTTATCTTATAAATAATGTGTAACTTTGCACACGCAAAAAACAGCAAGCACGCCACGACGATATGAGATATGCCATCATTGCAGCAGGAGAAGGCTCACGACTGAGGGAGGAGGGTATCACGGTGCCCAAGCCACTCATCAAGATCAATGGCGAGACGCTGCTCGGACGCCTGGTGCGCATATTCATGGCTAACGGGGCAGAGGACATCGTGGTGATAACCAATGAGCTCTACCCAGAGGTGGGCAGGCTACTGGAGGAGATGGAGCACAGCGGACTGCCAGTGAGATGCGTGAAGAAGACGACAAGCAGTTCGATGCACTCCCTATACGAGATAGCGCCACTGCTGAAGGGTGACCGATGGATCATCACCACTGTCGATACGATATTCGGCGAGCGAGAGTTTGCGGAGTACGTCAAGGCACTGAGCCACACCACGGCAAACGGCATCATGGCAGTGACAGACTACTGTGACGATGAGAAACCGCTGTACGTCATGACAGACAGGCACGATGGCAAGACGCTGGCACGCATCACAGCATTTCGTGATGAGAGTGATGACACAGAGGAGACGTACATATCGGCAGGCATATACGGACTCACCCCACGCACCCTCAGCACGCTGCAAAGATGCGTGGAGAGTGGCATGAGCCGCATGAGAAACTACCAACGCCAACTCATAGCCGACGGGCACACCCTCCTGGCATATCCACTGGGAAAGGTGATGGACATAGACCACAAGAGCGACATCGACAAGGCCGAGGAATGGCTCCGCCAAAGACATATCGTAGGGATATACCGTGCCAAGAGATACTCACCAGGCAGTGTAGAAAAAGACAAGGCGATACTCGATGCCACACTACAGCAGCTGGGTGACAGGGGTTATGACATCGACGTGATGACAGAGGAGGAACTGCTCGAAGAGGGCACTGTGAGGGAGGCTGGATGCTACCTGTCGATGGCGAGGAGCGAGGAAACACTCGACATACTGCAGGACAAGATGTGTATCAACACCTCAGATGCCGTAAGATACTGCAACAACCGCAGATACATCACCTCGAACGACACTACCCCACCCCTGTGGGTAAAGCGCACAGACCAGTGCAGTGAGGGAGAGGGCGACGTGACATACTGCGCCACTGACGAGGAGGTACGCGAGACGGTCGCCATGCTCCACAAGCGGGGCATAGACTCATACGTCATGCAGAAGCACTACGAGGGGGAGCACGTAAAATTCTATGGTGTCACGGGCACCACATTCTTCTCGCCATCAGGGTATGAAGGCCTCAGCGATATGGCACAGGCTATGGCACAGGAGGCCGGCATCACGGTATATGGCGGCGATGCCATAATAGGTGACAATGGCGAGATACACATAATAGACCTCAATGACTGGCCATCGTTTGCATCATGCAGAGAAGAGGCAGCGGAGGCGATAGGGGAAATGGTTCAAACGCGCTTCGCGCTGGTTCAAGAGTTCAAGAGAGGTTCAAGAGAGTGATGACATGAGCAAGTTCAAGGAACTGCTACGTTCGACATACAAGTCACGAGATACGGAGGAGAATATCGATATATACTTCACACGTCCGATAGGTCTCGTCTTTGCACTGTTTTTCAAGAAAGCAGGATGGAGCCCCAATGCCGTCACCATACTGTCGTACTTCATAGGAGGAGGTGCTGCATGGATGATGCACTATGCCGACGTGATGCACAACGTATGGGGTGTGCTACTGCTCATGACGGCAAACTTTCTCGACTCAGCCGATGGGCAGTTGGCACGCATGACAGGCAAGAAGAGCATCACGGGACGCATACTCGACGGCTTTGCCACGGAGTTTTGGTTTATATGCATATACATAGCCCTGACGTGGAGACTGTGGGATGTCAGCATACCATTTACCCAGACGCCCTGGAGGGGGTGGTTCTTTCTGCTCTGCTGCATAGCAGGATTTGGCGCTCACAACTTCCAGTGTCGCATGGCCGACTACTATCGCAACATACACCTATACTTCCTCAACGGCAGGGAGGGAGCCGAACTCGACACCTACGAGAGTCAGCATGCTGTATATGAGCGATGCAAGGCGGAGCACAGCCTAAGCGGCATGCTCTTTTTTGCCAACTACGCCGCATACTGTCGCAAGCAGGAGCAGTCCACGCCCCACTTCCAGCGACTCAGGCAGGCACTCGTACAGCGCTACGGCAGCATAGACAACGTGCCACGGCAATGGCGCGAGGACTTCTGCCACATGAGCCGTCCGCTGATGAAATATACTAATATAGTATCATACAACTGGAGAGCCATAGTACTGTACATAGGTTGCCTATGCAACGTGCCCTGGATAAGTCCGGTATTTGAAATCACCGTGCTGATGCTGATAGCAAAATACATGCAGCGTCGTCACGAAAATATATGCAAACGGCTATATGAAGGGCTTCCTCTTTGACTACGGTGCGACACTCGACACACGCGGCGAACACTGGAGCAAGGTGATATGGCGAGCGTACGAGAGACATCATGTACCCATCACGTGGGAAGAATTCTGGGAGGCATACGTCACCACAGAACGCAAACTCGGTGAGGGAGGCATCATACTGCCGAGCGACACATTTTACAATACGCTAAGCAAGAAGATAGCACTGCAGCTGCAAAGCATAAAGACAAAGCTGGGCACCGACACCAGCGACACCCTCGCCAAGCAACTCACCGACGACCTGTACGACGAGACACTACGGGTGATAGCCGAGTCAAGAGAGGTGCTGCAGGAGATAGCCGACAAGTACAGATGTCCCATGGTGCTGGTGAGCAACTTCTACGGCAACATACACACCGTGCTGAAGGAGATGGGGCTGGACAGATACTTTGCTGAGGTGATAGAATCGGCAGAGGTGGGCATACGCAAACCCGACCCACGAATATGGCAACTGGCCATAGAGGCTCTCGGGCGCCACTCTCCCACCCCACTGCTACCCCAGGACATCACCGTGGTGGGCGACTCGCTGGAAAAGGACATTATACCAGCAAGGGCGTTGGGGTGCAAGACCATTCACGTAACGGAGGGTTTGAGGTTTGAGATTTGAGGTTTGAGGTTTGAGGTTTGAGATTTAGAGTATAATATATATAATGAATGTAAGCAATATAAAGCCCGCTGAGGGCAAACTGGGAATAATGATAGTGGGCAACGGAGCCGTTGCCACCACATTTATCACTGGTGTGCTGATGGCACGTCGCCATCTGGCAAAGCCAGTGGGAGCACTGACTCAGTATGACAAGATACGCGTAAGCACCCCTGCTAGCACCAAATACCTGGCATACAACGAGATAGTGCCAATAGCGAGTTTGGACGACATCGTCTTTGGCACGTGGGATGTATATCCACAAAATGCCTTTCAGTCGGCCATGTACTGCGAAGTGCTTCAGGAGAAGGACATCATGCCCGTCAAGGACGAACTGGAGAAGATAGTGCCCCTCGCAGCAGCTTTTGACAAGAACTATGTCAAGCGTCTCGACGGCGACAACGTAAAGCAATGTGCCACACGATGGGATATGGTAGAACAGCTGCGCCAGGACATCAGGACATTCAAAGAGGAGAAGGGATGCTCGCGCATAGTGGTGCTCTGGGCTGCTTCAACGGAGATATATGTGCCTGTCAATATGGAGGTACATGATACCATAGAGCACCTCGAGCAGGCCATGAGGGATGACGACCGCAATAACATCGCACCATCAATGTGCTATGCCTATGCAGCACTCAGCGAGGGAGCACCATTTATCATGGGAGCACCCAATACGACCATCGACATACCAGCCATGTGGCAGTTGGCTGAGAAGATGCACATGCCGATAGCAGGCAAGGACTTCAAGACGGGACAGACACTGGTGAAATCAGGGTTTGCACCAATACTGAGCACCCGCTGCCTGGGACTCGCAGGATGGTTTTCGACCAACATACTGGGCAACCGCGACGGACTGGTGCTCGACGAGCCCGACAATTTCCGTACCAAGGAGATGAGCAAACTGTCAACACTGAGCACCATACTCGATGCAGAGAAACAGCCCGACCTCTATGCCGACTACCACCACAAGGTGCGCATAAACTACTATCCACCACGTGGCGACAACAAGGAGGGATGGGACAATATCGATATATTTGGATGGATGGGCTACCCCATGCAGATAAAGATAAACTTCCTATGCCGAGACTCCATACTCGCTGCACCGCTGTGTCTGGACCTCTGTCTGCTCATCGACCTCGCAGCACGTGCCGGAAAGAGTGGCATACAGCGTTTCCTCAGTTTTTACCTGAAGTCGCCCATGCACGACTATACCAAGGACGAGAAACCCGTCAACGACCTCTATCGGCAGTACACCATGCTCAAGAATGCGATACGCGAAATGGGAGGATATCCTGCGGATGAGATGGAGGACTGAGATAGTTGATAGTTGACAGTTGATAAATTGAAAGGAGTAAAAAAAATATTTTTATGCAGAAGATACTTATTACTACATTTTGCTTATTACTCACCACTCTCTGTGCTGTGGCACAGAATCTGCGTGGCATAGTACTCGATGCACAGACTGGCGACAGCATACCGCGAGTGACAGTAACATATCGAGGACACCACCTGTCTGTCGTCACTGACCAGAACGGACACTTCAGCATACCACGTCATAATGGGCGGAAACTGACATTTACCGCTGTGGGATACAAAGCACAGAACCTGGCAGTAAGCGAAAACAGCAAGGAATACATAGTGATACGTCTGCGCACTGACGTACGCGCCCTCAACGAGGTCGTAGTAAAATCGAAGAAGCGCAAGTACAGCCGCAAGGACAATCCTGCTGTGGCCTTTATGAAACGCGTCATCGCTGCCAAGAAACAAAACAAACTGGAGGTAAACCCCTACTATCAATATCGCAACTACGAGAAACTGACGATAGCACTGAATGAGTTGAGCGAACACGCTCTCGACTCAGGCATATATGCTAAAAAAGAATACCTGAAAAACCAGATAGAGAAGAACCCTATCACCGACAAATACGTGCTGCCCGTAATAACTACGGAAAAGGTGTCACGCTACTACTACCGTCAGGACCCCAAGGACGAGAAGACCGTCGTCGAGGCAGAAAAAGAGAATGGTATCAATGACCTCATAGAGACTGGTGACCTCTTTACTGCGCTGGCAAAGGACATATTCAGCGAGGTAGATATATACGACGAACAGGTACGCATACTGCGCCAGCACTTCACATCGCCGATAGCCAACAATGCTATCAGTTTCTACCGTTACTACCTCACCGATACGGTGAAGATCGACAAGGACTCATGCATCTGCGTCACCTTTACCCCCAACAATCAGCAGGACTTTGGTTTTAACGGCAACCTGTACATCACCAAAGACTCCGTACTGCATGTCAAGAAGGTGAGCCTGCGCATACCACATCGCTCGGACATCAACTTCGTCAAGAGTATGGCGATAGACCAGGAGTACGTACAGATGCCTGACGGACAATGGGTGCTCAATACCAATGACATGTTGGTGGAGATGTCGCTCACGGGTAAGTTTGACAACTTCCTCATCACTCGCACCTCACGACGTTCCGACTACTCCTTCGACCCTATCGACAAGAAGATATTCCGCGGCAAGGCAAAGGAACTGGTCGATCCCTATGCACAGATGCGCTCAAAAGAGTATTGGGCTGACAACCGCGACATACAACTCACACACGGTGAGGCAGAGATGGACAACTTCATCAAGGGTATCAAGAACACCAAGCACTTCGGATGGGCCATAGTATTTATGAAGGCGATACTGGAAAATTATGTCGAGACGACCAAGAGCGACAACCCCAGCAAGATAGACCTCGGACCCGTCAACTCCTTCATATCAAGCAATGAGATAGACGGTTTACGTTTCAAACCCGCGTTCCAGACTACCGCCAACCTCCATCCACACCTCTTCTTTAAGGGATACGTGGCTCACGGCTTTAAGTCGCACAAAAACTACTACAGCGGCACCGTCACATATTCATTCAACAAGAAGGCATACCTGCCGCAGGAGTTTCCACGTAAGAACCTCACCTTCACCACATCGAGGGATATATCGTCAGCATCAGATAAGTTCAGCCAACTCGACAAGGATAACCTCTTTGCCTCTATACGCTGGGACAAGACGCGCCACATGGCACTGCACAACCGTCAGGAGATAAGCTACGAACACGAAAACTCGTGGGGACTCGCACTGCTCGGCGGCTTCAAGTTTGAGAAGAGCACCGCAGTGGGCGAACTGCACTACAACAGGCTGGCACAGCAGGCTGCCGATACACCACTGGCTGATGACGGCTCACCACAGCCAGCTATTGACTCACCACAACCTGCTGCTGACAACTACTGGAATCATGGCAGCTATCGCACCTCGGAGTTTTACGTGCAGGTGACATTCTCACCAGGACAGCAGTATATGAACTCCAAGCAGCAGCGCTTCCCCCTCAACCACGAGGCACCTATCTTCAAACTCAAGCATACCATCGGCATGCGTGGTTTCATGGGAGGCGACTACAACTATCACGTCACCGAGGCAAGCATATACAAGCGCTTCTGGGTGAAAAACTGTGGTATGATAGACATGTGGCTCAAGGGTGGCATACAGTGGAGCAAAGTACCATTCCCACTCCTCATGGCACCAGCTGCCAATCCATCGCTCATACGCCAGCGTGAGACGTTCAGCCTCGTCACCGATATGGAGTTTCTCAACGACCGCTATGCCAGTCTCATGGCAGAGTGGGACCTACAGGGCAAGATACTCAACCGCATACCCCTGCTCAAACGACTCAAGTGGCGTGAGCACATCGGTGTCAACGTACTGTGGGGAGGCCTCAGCGACAAGAACAACCCTACCCTGCCCCAAAACAGCCACGACGGCATGCTCATGGAGATGCCTGAAGGTTGCACGGTGATGGACAGCGGCGAACCCTATGCCGAACTGCGAGTAGGACTGCACAACATACTGAAATTCTTCCGCATAGACTACGTGCGCCGACTCAACTACAACGAGAAAACCCATGCGCCGAAAAATGCCGTACGACTTGGCTTTGGCTTGAGTTTCTGATGTGCGTACACATGTATGATGTGTTAAGAAATCTAAACATATCGCATCCTCCGTGTAGAAATATAGAACAATTTTATTCTCTTTAAATCAAAATCTCGTACCTTTGCATTACGAAAGATAATTTACTACTTTTTCGCGTATTATCAAAAAAAGCATACAAAGGTAAAGATAATGATTAAGGATTTCAATCAGATTGCTATCATGGCTGGTGACAAGGACATCAGCTATAAGGAACTCATCAACAACATCTCAGCCGTAGCACTCCATCTGCCAATAAAGCAGACCGAGAAGTGCATCATCTTCAGCGAGAACCGCGAGGAGTGGATATACTCCATCTTCGCCATCTGGCAGAAGCGTGGCATCGCCGTACCCGTTGATGCTACATCTACCATCAGCGACCTCGCATATATACTCAGTGACTGCAAACCCGAGTGTATCATCACCTCACCTGCCAACCTCGCCACTACCGAGGCAGCCATCAAGGCAGCAGGAGCCGACACAAAGGTCATCAACCTCGACACTTTCGGTGAGATATGCCGCGAGCAGGTCGATACCAGCGCCGAGGACTACCAACCCGAGATGAGCGACATAGCACTCATATGCTACACCTCAGGCACTACGGGGTCGCCAAAGGGTGTCATGCTTTCCTTCAGCAATATC
>JAFXZF010000015.1 GCA_017541365.1 Prevotella sp. | reverse complement strand
TAGGCAGCAGCCAACTGCTGATAGGTATCATCGCCGATATGTTTCAGTAATTCTACAACAGCTCTGCCTCCCTGACTGAATCCTGCGATGATGAGTGGACGGCTCTTGTCACGCTGCTGCTGAAACAGGTCGAAAGCCTCACGCACGTCAGCCATGGCAAGACGCAAGCGGTTGTCGAGCGTGTCCTCGTTTTGTGTCACCCATGCGTCAATCGTGGTATGGCGATAGTAGGGCGCATAGAAGCGGTTGCCCTTTGACATGTAAGCGGCAGCACGGTTTATCTCCCTTGCCATGTGCTCACGATGCACAGGATTCCACACATCGGCATAGTGACATACAGTGCCGTCTGCCGTCTGCCAATCCTCCTCCCATGTCGATACCACGTAAAATACATCCGCTCCCGTGCCCAGCGCATCACCATCACTGGTGACCCACATTGTCGCATCTGAATAGTCTGGAGCCTTGGGGATATACTGTGCCGCAACATCAATCACTGACAGGATTGCTATTATGCTTATGAGCATCCACGACTTCATTTCTTTTATCTCAGTTATTTAATCTGTTTTACAGGGAAGTTGAAGTAAGTTTCAGAATAAGGCTCGTCCTTCAAAGTGAAGTGCCACCACTCCGTGTCAACGGGTTTGAAGCCGTGGGCAAGCATCGCCTTGCGCAGTATCATGCGGTTTTTAAACTGCCGTTCTGTGATAGAACGCTTTGGTGTTAAGGGACTCTTACTGTTGTCACCGGTATATTCGCCTGTCTCAGGATTGCCACAGAAGTCAGGATGACTCTCAGGTCCAAACCAGTCGAAGGTGCCACCCATGTCGAGTTCCTTCTCCGTTGCCATGTCAAAGAGCGTGAGATCTACCGTTGAGCCGCGCGTGTGTCCACTCTTGCTGGCGATATAGCCCTGATCGAACAATACACTTTTGTCAAGGTCGGGATAGAAGTAGGGCTTCATCAGTGTGTCGGGGATGTCAGCAGCCCACCTGACGAAGTTATCAACAGCCTTCTGCGGACGATAGGCATCGTATATCTTTAGACGATAACCCTGCGCACGCACATCGTCACTGACTGCTTTCAGTGCCTTCGCCGCCTCCTTGGTCAGCATTGCCGTTGGTTGCTCATAACCGTCAATGCGATTGCCGGTGAAGTTGTATGTGCTATAGTAGCGTATCTCTAATATGGCATCGGGTACAGCCTCTGTCAACACAACAAATCTGTTTCTGTCCAGTGGATTGACTGAGCCACTGCAGGCATTTCCGTTCGCAACAGTATTCTTGGCGTATTCCTCCTGCGCCTTCTTCATCTGTTGTACGAACTCCTTACTACTCTGCAGTGCACAGAAACCTATGCTGGCAGCAGTACGGCTGGCATCGACGTCGCTCTGCCAGTGGGCTCCTACTATCACACGGCTGTTACAATAGTCCCATCCGCGTTTGTATATCTCCTCCGCACGCTGTGGCGCTATCTGTGCCAAGAGGAGTGATATGGTCCATCCACGCAGACTATGTCCTGAGGGATAACTGCCCTCACCACGCAGATCGTCCTCTTCGTGCGACGGCATAGAGTCATTGAATCGCTCAAAGGGACGCTGACGATGGTAGTATGCCTTCGTCTCCTTACGCATGGGGTCGGTGGTGGCGAGACTCGTCTCCATCAGTTTCCATATCTCGGGAGTGTTCGTCTTGCTTATCTCCAGCCCGAAGGCTTCCTTCCACTGCCCATATAGTTTCACATGGTCATACCACTCCGCATCGGCTATCGCCGTAGCCACGCGGGCGGAGTCCTCTCTTTGTTGCTTGCCCCAACCATAGCGCACCACGTCGTTGGCAAACTCTGGGCTGTCGAAAGCTGGCGGTGCCGGCATGATGTCAATGAGCCTTGGCAACTGGTTTAGCTCAAGGTATGGCTTTATCTTCTTGTCATGCGCATAGCCGCTTGCCACTTGGCAGAGGGCTATGCATAGGAGTATCCACAATCTTGTTCTGTTCATACTTGATAATGACTATACTTGTTTTTACTTCGCGCCACCACCGAGGGCGATATATAGGGCGATGACAGCCTGGGCTGCATCGTAGAGGTTCGTTGCCTCGTTGAGTTGTGAACTAAGGAGCGACTCCTGAGCCTTCAACACCTCAAGATAGCTTGCCTTGCCATTGTCCATGAGTTCGTGAGTGCCTTTGTATGCCTCATGCAACACCTCCACCTGACGGCGGTAGTACTGGTATTTCTCACGTGCTGCGGCACAGTCTGCCATAGCCTCATTGACCTCGTTGCCGGCATCGATGACCTTCTGCACATACTTTTTTTGCAGATCTTCCTCAGTGAGTTGGGCAATCTTCTTATTGGCAATGAGTTTGCCACGTGCGAAGATAGGCTGGGTGAGTTGTGCCATAGCATTCCACAGCAGTTTGCCTGGATTGACTATCATAGCACCAGAATTGTTGGTCCATCCTGCCTCTCCCGACAGTGTGATAGAGGGGAAGAAGGCTGAGCGTGCCGCCTGAGTGTTGTAGAAGGCTTCCTCCATTGCGGCATCTGCCATTCGTATGTCGGGGCGCAGTGCCAGCATCGTGGCAGGAACGCCAAGTTTCAGGTATTTGACTTCAAACATGCCCTGTGCTTCGGGATGATGCAACAGGGAGGTGCCCCACTTCGTACGGTTGACATGCTGTGGCGCTATAGCCAGCAGACTGCAGATGGCATTCTCGACAGAGAGGATACTGCGACGAACATCCACTATCTGTGTCTTCACGTCAAGATAGGATGCCTCCATCTGGTTGACGGCGGTGGAGTATGCCTGACCATTCTCCCACAGTGCCTTCTCCGTCTCCAACGATGCATTCCACAAACTGTCAGTTTGGGTAAGTATCTCAAGTTGATGGTCGAGCATCTGCAACATGAAATATTGCTGGGCAGTGGTAGAGATGAGGTTGGCGCGTACTGCTTCCTTACTCAACTGCGACTGCAGGAGCACTGCCTTGGCAGCACGCTTTTTGTTGGTGATAGAGCCAAACACCTCGACATCCCATGACAACTGCAACGGTAGGTTGTATGTCTTGATTGGCGTTGCACCATCGAAACTGCTTAACGTTCCCTGTGGTGAGAAATAGAGCGATGGCAGGTACGCCAGTTTCGCAGCCTTCAGCGATGCCTCGCTCTTCTCTACGGCTATACGGGCAGAGTTGAGATCGGTATTGCTGGCGAGCACCTGTTCGATGAGTTGCTGCAACTGTGGGTCAGTGAAGAACTCACGCCATGACATCTGTGCTATTGACACAGTATCCGTTGCTGAAGAAGCTCCAAGGGCCTGTCCGTTAGCATCGGTACCGAATACGCTGGCAGGCGTCTCGGTCTTGCGCTCGTACTTCTTATATACACCGCAACCAGTGAGCAGTATGCTCACGATTGCGATGAGGATGATATTTTTTATTTTTTCCATATTCTGAATAATCTGTGTATTCTGAGTAATAAAACATTAATCCTTATTCTCTACATGTTGAGTAGCGCCCTGAAACTTCTCATGCAAGTTCTGGAACACGATGAAGAAAGCAGGCACTACGAAGAGCAGTGCAACGGTGCCCACACTCATACCACCGATGACGCCAAGGGCGAGGGCACGGTTGCCGTTAGCACCTGCACCACCCTCGATGACGAGCGGTATCATACCGATAATCATCGTGGCAACAGTCATCAGGATAGGACGCAGACGTTCCTTACATGCCTCGAAGGCGGCATCGACGATGCTCATGCCCTGGGCACGACGCTCGCTGGCAAACTCGGTAATAAGAATAGCCGTCTTGGCAAGCAAACCGATAAGCATGATGACACCCGTCTGTAGGTAGATGTTGTTGTCCATACCTGGTAGCTGTAGCATATTGCCGAAGAAAGCAAACACAAAGGCACCCATCAGTCCGAAAGGCACGCTGAGCAACACTGCCCATGGCGTGAACCATGAGTTGTACAATGAAGCCAGGATAAGGTATATCAGGATAGCACATATGCAGTAAATGATGGTGGTGGTGTTGGAATTAGCTGTCTCCTCCACCTCACGTGACATGCCACTGTATTCGTATGTTGCCGTTTGAGGCATCTCCTTACGGAACACTTCTTCTATGACCTTGTGCGCCTCGCCCTCGCTGTAACCGCTGGCAGGGGTGACGATACATGTGATACTCTGGAACAGGTTAAAGTGTTCAATGCTTGACGGACCAACGATCTCCTTCAGTGTTACGAATTGTGAGATGGGTGACATCTTGCCTCCCTGCACCTTTACAAAGACGTTGTTGAGTGACGTTGGATCGAGGCGATACTCAGGAGCAGCGGCAACCATCAGGCGATACACCTTACCAAACTGGTTGAAGTTGCCTACATACGCGCCACCGCAGTATGTGCCGAGAGTGTTGAGTACCTCAGCGGGCGAAACGCCTGAGCGGTCGCACTGTGTGGCATCCACCTCCACCTGGAACTTAGGATAGCGCTCTGAATAGGTTGACATAGCCGAACTGATCTCCTCGCGCTCAGAGAGTTTGGCAAGGAAGTGGTCGGTCTTTTTCGCAAACTCGGAAAGGTTGCCACCCGAAGGATCCTGCACCACAAGACTGACGTCGTTACTCGTGCCGTAGCCAGGTACCTGTGGCATCTGGAATGGCAGTACCTGCGCATTCTTGATGCTCTTGCAGTCCAGATAGAAACGGTAGATGACGAGGTCGATCAAGTGATTCATGCCAGGACGATCATCCCAGTTCTTCAGACGTACTACAATAGTAGCCATGTTGGAACCGTAACCCGATATAAGACCATAGCCGCATGCTACGGCGTAGCTCTCCATCTCAGGGATATTCTTGAGTTTCTGTTCCACCTGCTTCGTCAGGTCAAACGTCTGCTGCAGGGTGTAGCCCTCTGGTGCGCGTACCTCTACCATGAAGCAGCCCTGGTCCTCCTGTGGCACAAGTCCTGAAGGCAGACTCTTCATAAAGAATATAAGTAATACGGCAGCTGCCACCAATATACCCCATGCCATAATGGGGCGCTTGATAAACTTCTTCACCGCCTTGGAATATTTTGCGGCGATAGCATTGTAGCTTACATCGTATGCCTTCTTGGCGTAGTATGTTATGGTTTTCTTCTCTTCTTCTTTCTCAGTAACCTTCAGCATGATGGCACAGAGGGCGGGACAGAGCGTCAAGGCTGATACGCACGACAGTCCTACAGAGGAAGCGATGGTCACACCAAACTGTGTGAAAAATGTGCCTGACGTGCCTGACATGAAGGTGACAGGGATAAACACCGCCATGAACACCAGCGTACAGGATACTACAGCTACCGACACCTCGCTCATAGCCTGGCGTGTTGCTTCACGCGCATCGCTGATGCCATTCTCCATCTTTGCCATAACAGCCTCGACCACTACGATGGCATCATCCACCACCGTACCGATGGCGAGCACCAGAGCGAAGAGTGTAAGGATGTTCAGGGAGAATCCCGCCATCATAACTATAGCAAATGTTCCCAACAACGATACTATAATTGATATGGACGGGATAATCGTGGCCTTGAAGTTCTGCAGGAAGAAGAATACCACCAATATAACCAGGATGATAGCGATGACGAGAGTCTCCACTACGTTGTGGATAGCAGCGAAGAGGAAATCGTCCGAGGTCATCAGTGTCACAAACTCCAGTCCGGCAGGCATCGTCTTCTGCATATCCTCACATACCTTGGTGATGGCAGCGTTCACCTCCGTGGCATTGGCACCTGGAGCCTGGAATATCATCATCATGGCACCAGGCTTTTCGTTGATGTCAGATATGAAACTGTAGCTCTCTGCTCCAATCTCTACAGTTGCCACGTCGCCGAGTTTGAGCAGGTGACCGCCGTCAGAGGTGCGAAGCACGATGTCGTTAAACTCCTCGACATTCTTTAGCGTACCTTTGTACTCCATAGAGTACTGGTATTTGTTCTCTGAATTCTCACCCAATGAACCCGTGGCAGACACGAAACTCTGGGCACTGATGGCATTAATGACATCGTTAGGTTCCAGACCGTACTGTGCCATCACGTCGGGTTTCATCCATACGCGTAGTGAGAATTTGTTGCCCAATGACAGCACCTCACCCACACCAGTGATACGCTGCATGCGGGGTTTGATGTTTATGTCAACGTAGTTAGAGATAAAGTCGTTGTCATATTTGCCGTCGGCACTCCTCACAGCGAGCACGCGCAGGATACTGTTCTGTCGCTTTGACACCTCAACACCTACCTTCGTTACATCTGATGGTAGCGATGATGTAGCCTTCGAAACGCGGTTCTGCACGTTCACCGTCGCCATGTTAGGGTCGGTGCCCTGCTTGAAATAGACTGATATTTCTACGTTGCCAGATGATGTAGCCTTTGACGTCATGTATATCATGTCTTCCACGCCGTTGATACTCTCTTCCAGTGGCTGGATAACAGACTCCATGACTGTTTGTGGATCGGCACCTGTGTATGAGGTGGAGACACTCACCGTAGGTGGCGCGATGTCAGGATATTGCTCCACGGACAGAGTGTTCATCGAGATGTAACCCACCATCGCAATGACGATACTGATGGCACACGCCATCACGTACCTGTTTATAAAGATATTGTTCTTCATTTTTTTTTCGATATTACGATACTTCGTTATTACGACATTACGATATTACGAAAAATTATTATTCTTCTTTCGCGAACAGCACTTTCTGTCCTTCCGTTACGTTATTGGCTCCTACGGTAACGATCTTGTCGCCCACCTTCAGTCCGTTGGTGACGATGAAGTCCTTACCGTTGCCTATGTCTTGTGTTGTCACCTCCACGGCTGTAGCAGTGCTGTCGGCTTTCACCTTATATACTTGTTGCTTGTCCAGGAGTTTCACAACGGCTACCTGTGGGATAACCATCACACCCTTTTCGCTGAAGTTCATGACCACCGTACCCTGTATGCCAGAGAAGAGTTGTCCCTCTGGGTTAGGGAACGTAGCTTTGAGTGATATGGTACCAGTAGAGGAGTCCACCACGCCCGTAGCACTGGTGAGATGTCCCTTGTGCTTGTACTCCGTGCCGTTCTTCATTACGAATGTCACATCGGGTAAGCGTTTCAGGGCTTCCTCTACATTAACTTTGACACCTTCTGCTACGGCATTTTCAAGTACTGCTTCAGAAACGGAAAATTCAGCGTCCATATTGGTGTTGCCGCTGACAATGGTCAATTGCGTCATTGGCGAAACCTGGTCGCCGGCACGCACAGGTATCTCGCCTATGACACCCTTTACAGGAGCAGTGATGGTGCAATAGCCGAGATTCACTCTGGCACGACTCACCTGAGCACGTTGCTGAGCCACTGATGCCTGCGCCTGCTTATATGAATTTGCTGAATTGTCGAGCATGTAGCGACTGACGATATTCTTATCAAACAAATTTTTGTTAGACTCATACTCCAACTTGGCAGAGTTTTCCTGAGCCAGTGCAGCCTGCAGGTTTGCCTGCGCAGCCTGTAACTCCAGTCGGGCATCTCGTGAGTCGATGACGAAGAGCACCTGCCCCTTCTGAACCTGCTGACCCTCGGTAACGCAGATTTTCATCAGCTGTCCGCTCACCTGCGGTGTGATGGTCACGTCGGTCTGACCCTTCAGCTTTGCGCTGAACTTCACGGGCACCGTGATGTCTTTTTTCTCAATTGTCACTGTTTCATACGAGGTGTTGACTTCCTTTGGAACATCAATTCCGCATGCAGTCAATACGACTGCGGCTCCGAGCATACATGCCCAGTTCTTTGTGTTAGGTTTCATGTTTCGTTGTTGGTTATTTTGATTATACATTGTTTGTTTTTACTTGGTTCTTGCTAATTCGTATAGATTTATTTTGTGCAAATTTACGAAAAATCGTTGATTAGACAAAAATTCTCCCCTAAAAATTTTGCATTGTAAAAAGTTTTACTTAACTTTGCATGAGTTACAATTATGCGAATAACATGCAAGTACCCACTAAATCAAATACTTACATAAATTAAATAAACAAAAAACACTATGGTAAACTACAAAGACCTTGGGCTCGTAAACACCCGTGAGATGTTTAAGCGCGCCGTTGACGGTGGCTATGCCATCCCAGCTTTCAACTTCAACACTATGGAACAGATGCAGGCTATCGTGCAGGCTGCAGTGGAAACGAAGTCGCCTGTCATCATGCAGGTGAGCAAGGGCGCACGCAAGTATGCCAATCCTACCATACTGCGCTATATGGCAGAGGGTGCCGTGGCTTATGCTAAGGAACTGGGTTGTGAAAATCCTGAGATAGTGCTGCACCTGGACCACGGTGACAGCTTCGAGACATGTAAGTCATGTATCGACACTGGCTTCTCTTC
>JAFXZF010000003.1 GCA_017541365.1 Prevotella sp. | reverse complement strand
TTGAAAATTGAAAATTGAAAATTTTGAATAATGTAGAGGCATAGCTTCCGCCTATGGAGGCGCTGCTTCCGCGCGCTGAGGCATTGCATCTGCATGAGGGCGGTGTAGCTTTCCTTTCTGCATACAAAGTTACTACATTCTGCGCCGCTGCTCGTGCGATAATGCACCTTGCCGTGCGATTAAGGAACATTCTTTAAAGCACCCTCACGGTTCGCCGAGCATTTCGGTGATAGCCCTTACCTGCCTGGGCGTGAATGCCTTGCAGGTGGGTTGATAGCCCATGTCGGCAAGTTGCTGCCACAGGGCAGGACAGCGCCTGACCCACGCCATGAGGTGGTTTACCGCCGTGCGTGGCGAGCTGTCGGGGAAGTACATCAGCGCCAGCTCCTTCTTGGTGTATGAACGGATTGTAAACATAATTATACTAAGCCCCCCTAAATCCCCCCTGAAGGGGGACTTTTGTTTGGGGGATGTTGTTAAACTATTAAACTATTAAACTATTAAACGATTAAACTTTCAAACCCTCCGAGCCCCTCTACGGGAGGGGTTTGGGGAGGCTTTTATAGTACTCTCCAAAGTCCTTGCACCCCTGGGGCAACTGATGGTGCTGCAGCGTGGGCAGCACCTCCTTGAGCTGGAGGAACAGGCGTTCGCCTGGCTCGTCGCGGTCGGGGTACATATGGAACGTTAACGGGAACGTTAAACCGCCCTGTGAGTCTTCGTTATCGTAGTCACGAAGTGACGTCTCGTAGCCCGTAGGGCGTATCGTAGCGGAGCGTATCGTAAGCTCAAGCAGTTGCTTGTGCTTGAGCAACGTGGCTGACGGTATGGCTATCGCCTTGCGCCCTGAGGAGAGCATGGCCCAGCAGTCGGAGCAGCCCTCGGTTATCCACAGCTCGTCACCTGGTTTGAGGCGGTTGAGCACGGGCAGGTTGTATATGCCGCACTGCGAACCCTGGGGGAAACGGAAGCGGGGAACGGCCCCCCTCCAGCTCCCCCCTTCAGGGGGAGTGCCCCCCTCTCCTTTGGGAGAGGGACTGGGGGTGAGGTTGCGGTTCTGCACGCCCACCAGTTTCCATTCTTGGTCGTAGTAGGGTATCTGCAGCCACGGCACGCCATGCCTGTCGCGCCATGAGGTGAGGCGGCACCATCGTACCACGCGCTCGTCAATCCTGCGCTCCTCGAAGAGAAACCTCCGCGCCTCGTCACTCAGCCACGGGTGCTCGAAGTAGCGGGCGTAGCGCGAAGCGTCGAAGGGGGACGGCTCTTCTTTTTTCGACATGTCGGCATGTTGATATTTCGGCATATCGAGAGCCGCCCCTCCATTCAGCCACTCCGTGGCTTCCCTGAAGTCCTTCCTCAGCCTGCGCATCACCAGGTCTATCACGCCTCCGTGCTCGCCGCATACGAAGCAGCGGAAGGTATTCCTCCTCACCGAGAACGAGAGCGAGGCGTGGTGGTCATCATGAAAGGGGCACAGCGCCTTATGGCGCACCACCTCCATTCCGAGTCGCTCAGCGACCCCCTCAATGGGGAGGTCGCGGAGCTTTTGTAAATCCAGTACATCAATCATGATTGAACTTTTGAACCTTTGAACCTTTGAACTTTTGAACTGAGGTACCCTTCCGTCTTAGAGTACAGTCCCGTCTGAGCGGAGTAAGTGATGAAGCCACGGTTCTTCCAAACGTTAAGCTGATGTTTTGTACGTTCTCTGTCTTTGCCAAGAGAAGCACGCAGAGCTTCCAACTGCTGTTCGCTGAAGGTGTCGTCAAGGCTCTCAAGCATATTCTTGGGGCCGCCCTTGCGCACCTCTTCCGTCTCAGCAGCGCCACCCTTAAACATGTCGCCAAACACCTGCACCTTAGACCATAGGTCGTAGTAGCAGAACCACACCATAAAATCGCCGATGCTGCGAGTCCACGTCTGGTCGTTGAGTATCCACAGGGTGGCAGCCTTCTTCCATGCCGAGAAAATGCTACGGTGGCTCAGTTCAAAGAGCACGTCATCGTCAGCCAGGTCGGCTATGGATGCCATCTCCTCAGCCAGTTGGTCGGCAATCTTGTTGAGCGGCTTTACCACAAACCTGCCCTTGCAGTTTTCCAGCCGCATGATGTATTCTTCAAGTTTGCCCAGAAACTCCTCATCATAGTTGCCCTGACGAGGAATGCGTCCCTTGCGCTCACCGCGCGCCTTGTAGGCAAAAGGTATGCGCCCGAAGAAACCATTCATCAAGTCCTTCTTATAGAACGCGCGCGCCGCCTCAGGGGTAGAGCTGAACGTGAGGTTCACTCGGAGCAGCGGGTTGCCCGTCACACCGTCAGCCGTGGCACGCAGGGCACCAGCCCTGTGGCGGTCATAGATGTTGCGAACTGTCTGGCTCACCTGTCGGTGTCCGCCACACATCTTGTCAGCCATCTCCACCTCAGGCAGGTTGAGGTACATCGTCTTGCCTCCCTGTTTCTCAAGCGCCATAGCATTCTGTATGAACGCAGGATTGGTGAGGTCGGCAGGCGGAAACCAGAAACTCACCTCAGGTCGCTCGGGCTTCTCCTTGTTAGCACCCTTGGTCTTCATCTGTCGCTGCCAGTCAACCAGTTTCTTGTACTCAGTCTCATCATGCTCACGAAAAGAGCGCATCACAGCCTCTATGAGATGAGTCAGCTGAGCCTTTCCTATACCCGAAGGACCTATCAAATGCCCCATTTGACCACAGAGTTCGTAATATTTGTTGTCGGAATACATAAACTCCACACCCGATAAGTGAGCGGCAAGAGCCGGCAAAGCCATCGGAACAAGCGCTTCACGCATGTCAACAGAGGCCTGTGAGAGGAGTAGTTTGCAGAAAGATGTGCCTTTTGCAGGCTTTGGCATCTTAGGAGATTTCTTGTCAAAAATATTGTAATTCATTAATTCTTAAAAGTTTAATTTGTTTGTTGATTCTGATGGCAGTCTCAGTCTCAGAGTCTCAATCATTTTAAAAGGCACCCCTCTATTTCTTTATTATATATATAACTATTTAATTATTAATTAGTTATAAAGTATCAAGAAGGGGTTTTGACATAGAATGTAACCTTTTTTTTGAACTGAGACTGAGATTTGAGACTGTCACACACTTCTTACTTATTACCCTTACCTTTCTTTACCAGGCTCTTAAGCGCAGTGCGCAGTTCCAGCTCCACCACTCGGGCATAGCCCTCGATGTCGAAGTCCTTCGTCACCGCCACACGTCGGAGCGACGGGTGCAGCGTGCCGTCATCATGCTCATGAATGTTCACATACATGCCGTGATACACCGTGGGGTAACGTCTGTAAGCCACCTGGGGCAGAGCCTCCGTAAAAGTGTAGTGCTCGGCATAACGAAACTCCTCACACTCCACGTCACGACGAAACGTGCCACGGTAGTCCTTGTTCACCCTCATCTGCCGATCATGGTGCAGAATGGTTTTTACATCACAACAGAGCGTTGTGTTGCAGTTCATCACTTGCTGCTTCTCCTCCTTTTTATTATTTACAGAAGCACGCTTGTTGGTTATCTTAGTAGTCATAACCAAAATTCTTTCCGGGTATATCCTCGGTCTCACACGAGGAGCCCTCCGCACAACTGGGAAGTGAGACAGGCCTACGGTCCATCGCTTGACCATTTTCCCCGTTGTTTGGTAGTGCAAAGTTAGCTATAAGATTTTATACTCCAACAAAAATAACTGACTTGTTGAAAAGAACATATTTGACTGATAATCAGTGTTTTTAACCGCAATAGTATTAAACAGTTAACTGCTATTCAAACCCTTTAAAATAAAACTTCTAACTTCTTTGACCAACCTTCGAACAGAGTTAAATAAAAGTTGTCCAACTATTGACCAAGCAGTACAAAGTTTTGGTCAAAAAAAAGGATTGACACCCGTAGGTACCAATCCAGTGTATATTACAATAACCTTGTAAAAAGGTCAAAAGTTTACAGCTAATTTTATGTCATCACCCTCACCTGCTGCCGAATCCATATATTTTTTTACAAGATTATCCATTTTCAGATTAAATTCCTCAACCTCTTGTTTGGATATATCTTCGGTGGCTATCTTGCTCAGACATCTCTTCACAGCACCCTTCTTTACGGGCGTCAGTTTGCCACCACTCTTTTTATAGAATTCAGTAAAGTAGGTGAGCCAATATTCCATTCCGCGATTTGGTTGTGTGTTTGACCATTTGTAAAGCATAGCAACAAACTCACCACCAATACGGTCTTTCTGACCACCAGGTTGTAGTTCATCAATATGCTGGTAGGCAGTTCGGCATCTCATTACTTGTTGTTTGTTATTACCCCAGATGGCACGTTCCTCATTAGTGATACCATCCCTTCGGGCTGCCATTACCTCCTCGCTAATAACCCAGTCGCTATACTCGTTTTCGTCAAGCGCATGGTATAGCTTGGCGCATATTTCCTCCATGCTCTTCTTTTCCTGTTTCCATGCCTCAACCTTCTCCATCAGGTCGTTCTCCATTTCGGCATTCATGCTGATAAATCGCTTAATTACCGAACGGTTATTCAGTAGAACCTCCTTACGGTTTTTCAGATGCTTTTCGTGAGCATCCTCGGGGTGTTCCTTGACGTATTTGACACGTTCTATAATCGTCAAACACAACTCAATACACTCCTTCAGGTGTCCTTTATATATACGGATTTCGTTATATAAAGTCTGAACAGACTCTCTGTAGGGCTCAAATCCCCATAACGAGGTGGTATAAGCACATTTGCCTATCTTTGAACTACTTACCACCTTGTGTTTATATCTTTTTCCTGCACGCGAATGTTTCTTCTCGCATAAACGCTCCAACATCCTTAAGCCTCTGCTAACAGAACTTTTCATTTTATTCATAAGCATGTGGCACGTACTAAAGCGCTTATTGTAGTTAGTGGCAAACTTCTCGATAAAGCCTTCATTCACAAGTTGTTTTAATCGTGAATATTCCAATTGAGTCAAACCATCGCTATTACGTATATAGTTAGTAAACGTAATAACCTTTTCCTCGTTAACTATTTTTCCTGCCTCTAATCCGTCTATAAAACGGTCCACATCATTATTGCTGTAAACATCTCTCAGTTCACAGAGTTCTTCTTCCGTTTTATCTATATGTCTATCGTATATCATTATTATTTTTTCCTTAATAATTTGATACTATTTCCCTATAATGGGACTTACCTTGCAAATTTAGTAAATTTTCGGGAAATAGAGAAATAAATAATAAGAATATTTTTGTTGTTTAGTAATCATCCCCCGTGCCAAGGGCTTATTATCCACTGTGTGAGAGGCGTATCACCCACCGTGTTCATGGCGTAAGCCTTGAACTGCTACGCTCGTCATGTGACTGACGGCACTGATGGTCCCTGCCAGATGGTTGAGGTAATGGAAGCGCTCGTAGTCGCTGTTGAAGGCGGGCATGTCCTCCGGCCAGGGTGCAAGGATGAGCAGCGTGCCGTGGGCGCACGCACCACTATGGTCACCTCGTATGTCCCTGGCACCGCGTAGTCGTGCCCATACATTCGCCTGGTTTGACAGCTTTCCTTCATTACACTAAATATCAGCCCACAAAGGTAACAAAATTCCCTTGATATTCACACAATAAAAAAACATTTTTTTGTGAGTTACAGAAATTATTGCTACTTTTGCAAGACTAAAACCTAATTACTTAGTTGTAAACTAAAACAAAACAAAAATTGGACACTATGGAAGAGATGAAGGAAAAGAAAGGACGGAAGTTCTCGAAGGATGGCGTGAAGCTATATTTCACCTTAATGGGTGTATTCTGTGGCATAGCCCTGGTAGTGATACTCATCATGCTGAAGCAGTTCAGACACCTGTGGGTGGAGTGCGTGAACGAACCTATCACGACATACAGCGTGGTGGACACGGACATGGAGTGGACGGATATAGAGACGGAGGACATAAAGGGCAACAAGAGGAAGGAAGCGGAGGACACGTACTTCCTGATGGTGAAATACAACGGCAGCATATACAGGGTGGAGGCGAGCGAGAGTGCGTACGAACGCGCTTACGACAAGAAGATAAAGGACTATGCTACGGGAGAGGGTGCGCCGTCGCTCTATTATGACAAGTTGATAGACGACGTGTTTGAGGGATGGCTCCATCCTGACTACTTCTACGTAGCTGTCGTGGTATTCATAGTAGTGCTCGGCATATTCATATACGTGCCTATCAAGGGGCTGATTTCCAGCGGTGATAGCGGGGAAGATAAGGTGGATAACATACAAGAGACACGATGAAGAAGTACATAAAGATAATGATGGTGGCCGTGCTGGGGGCATATGCCTGCTCTGCTGCGGCACGGGAGGATGCGACGCGTGACAGCATAATGCAGCTGATCACGGGAGCGGAGATGCCGATCTATACGGTGAGTATCACGAAGCTGGGTGCTAAGGGCGACGGGTTGAAGGACTGCAAGCCTGCCTTTGACAGGGCGATGAGAGTGGCGACACGGAGGGGTGGCGCGCATATCGTGGTGCCGAAGGGTACATACCTGCTTCAAGGGCCGATACACCTGGTGAGTAACGTATGCATAGACCTGCAGGAGGGGGCGGTGCTGCGCTTCTCAGCAACCCCTGCGGACTACCTGCCCGTGGTGAAGACCAGTTGGGAGGGGACATTCGTGTATAACTACAGCCCCTTCATATACGGCTACGGGCTGCACGACGTGAGTATCATTGGCAAGGGCACCATCGACGGTAATGCCGCTGAGACGTTTGCCACATGGAGAGCACGGCAGAAAGAGGACATGCAGCTGTCGCGAAAGATGAACCACGAGGGGCGCGCGGTGGAAGAGCGCCGCTTTGGCGAGGGGCACTACCTGCGTCCGCAGCTGATACAGCTGTATAAGTGCAAGGGGGTGACGGTGAGCGATGTGATGATTATCAATTCGCCCTTCTGGTGTGTGCACCTGCTGCAGAGCGAGAACGTGGTGTGCAGGGGCATACGCTACGATGCCAAACTGGTGAATAATGACGGCATAGACCCCGAGATGTCGCGCAACGTGCTGATAGAGGATGTGCACTTCAATAACGGTGATGACAACGTGGCCATCAAGAGCGGCAGGGATAACGACGGATGGACGGCGGGCACCCCATCGGAGAATATCATCATACGTGGCTGTCACTTCAAGGGGCTGCATGCCGTGGTGATAGGCAGCGAGATGTCAGCAGGGGTACGTAATGTGTGGATAGACGACTGTGACTATGCCGGCTACTGCAAGAGGGCTCTGTACATCAAGACCAATCCCGACAGAGGCGGATACGTGGAGAATATCAACATGCGTAACTGCACCTTTGACGAGGTGGAGGACCTATGCTACGTCACGAGCATGTATGGTGGCGAGGGACTCAAAAACACCCATTTCAGCGACATCAGGGGGGTGCATATCGACGGATTGCGCTGTCGCAAGGTGCGTAGCCACGCCTTTGTGCTGCAGGGTACGACGGCGAAGCCCATACGCGACGTCACCATACGTCGTGCCGACATCGGGGAGGCCCGCCATGGGCTGAGCTTTGAGCATACGGAGGATGTGCGCCTACAGGACTGCCACATCGGTGAGCCTGCCGGCGTGCCGTCGCAAGTAAGCGAGAAGGACAAAATCTTTGCATTTTCTTTGCCGTTCCGATTTTTATTTGTACCTTTGCAGTGACAACAACAGACATAATAAATCACAGCAAACGACAAAAGAAAAAAGGACATGAAAGTGATATTGGAAAAAATGCTCTCTGGCGAGACTCTGACACGTCAGGAGATGCATGATATACTTATCGGGATAACACAGGAGAAGTATCCGACGGAGCAGATCGCTGCCCTGCTCACCGCGCTACAGATGCGAGGCATCACCGTTGACGAACTGCTCGGCTTTCGCGACGGCATACTCGAGACGGGTGTGCCTGCCCTACTCCAGGCCCCACGCTATATCGACATAGTGGGTACGGGAGGCGACCAGAAAAACACGTTTAACATCTCTACATGTGCATGTCTGGTGGTGGCAGGCGCTGGCTATAAGGTGGCTAAGCACGGCAACTATGCCGCTACATCTGTATCGGGAGCTTCAAACGTCATAGAGGAGCATGGCGTGAAGTTTACTAACGACACGGACACGCTGAACAGGCAAATCAACGAGTCGGGCTTCACATATCTGCACGCGCCGCTCTTTGCCCGTGCCATGAAGTTTGTCGCTCCTATAAGGAAAAACATCTCTTTCCCCACGATATTCAACCTGCTCGGACCGATAGTCAATCCGTCGCAGCCCAAGTGCCAGCTCCTCGGTGTGGCAACACTCGACCAGATGCGCCTATACAACGCCGTATATCAGAGGCTGGGCGTGGATTACTGCATAGAGAACAGCATAGACGGATATGACGAGATATCGCTGACGGGCAACTTCAAGATTACCACCAACAGCTACGAGCGCATAGTATCACCTACCGACATAGGACTGCCCGTAGCGAAGGCGGACGAGCTGAAAGGCGGACAGACAAAAGAAGAGGCGGTGAAGATTTTTGACAACGTACTCGCCAACACCGCCACCGAGACACAGAAAAACGTGGTGATAGCCAATGCGGCATACGCTATACAGACCATTGACACAAGTGGCAAGTCTATAGAGGAGTGCGTAAATATGGCGCGTGAGTCGATAGAAAGCGGCAAGGCGCTGGCGGCATTCAAGAAATATGTGGAACTGGGAAGATAGTAAGTAAAAGACGTGGATATACTTGATGAAATAGTGGCCCACAAGAGGGTTGAAGTGGCTGCCTTTAAGGCGGAGCGCCCCTACGCCATGTTGGAAAAGCAGGTGGAGCGGATGACTGCACCCTACCCCATGCCATCTATGCGCAGAGCGCTGATGGAGTCGGACTGGGGCATCATAGCGGAGTTTAAGCGCAAGAGCCCCTCTAAGGGATGGATAAAGGAGGAAGGCAAGGCCAGCGAGATACCCCTCGCCTACCAAACGAACGGCGCCGCCGCCCTGTCGATACTTACTGACGAGCATTACTTCGGCGGCAAGGACGAGTTTATCACCATGGCGCGTGAGAGCGGCGTCACGATTCCTATACTGTACAAGAATTTTGTCATCGACGAATACCAACTCCTGCAGGCACGCCTATGTGGTGCCAGCGCCGTACTGCTCATCGCTGCATGCCTGAGCAAGGCGGAGTGCGGCGGTCTGCTGCACAAAGCTCACGAAATGGGGCTCGAAGTACTCCTCGAGATGCACTCGGAGGAGGAACTGGAGTATGCTGACCTACAGCCTGACATGTGTGGCATAAACAATCGTAACCTCGGAACCTTCGTGACAAAGGTGGAGAACAGCTACCGACTGGCGGAGCTCCTGCCACGTGAGGCATGTAAGGTGAGCGAGAGCGGCATAAGCAACCCCGACACGGTAAGGGACCTGCGCAGGGCGGGATTTAACGGCTTTCTGATAGGTGAGAACTTTATGAAGACTGCCGACCCCGGCAAGGCGCTGAAGGAGTTCACAATTCATAGTTAAAGACTTGAAGATAAAAGTTTGTGGCATGCGTGAGCCTGACAACATTCGCGCGGTAACAGAACTCGGCATCGACATGCTGGGGTTTATATTTTATACCAAAAGTCCACGATACGTCAGGAGTATCAATACCAATGCCGGCACTATACCCAACATGGCTGACAGGAGGATAATGCAGAGCAGCAAACTGAATAACCGTCAGCCGGAGAAGGTGGGAGTGTTTGTCGATGAAATGCCACAAACGGTCATCACCCACGCATATAACTACAAGCTTGACTACATACAACTGCACGGCAACGAGACGCCGGTATATATAGCCAATCTGAAAAGCACTATAATACCTGATATCCTGCCTAACGTGAAAATCATCAAGGCACTGAATATCCGCGAAGCTGACGACGTTAAACGATGGCGACAGTACGACGGTATCGCAGACATGTTGCTCTTTGACACCAAGTGTGCTAACTACGGTGGTTCGGGAGAGCAGTTTGACTGGGATATTCTCGAGGCGTACGACGGCGACATACCCTTCCTGTTGTCAGGGGGCATAGGACCAGATGATGCTCAGAGAGTAAATGATTTTCACCATCCCATGTGCATAGGCATAGATCTCAACTCACGATTTGAAACTGAGCCAGGCATAAAGGACGTTGAAAAGCTTAGGGTGTTTATAAGTGAAATAAATAAGGATAATAGGTAAATGAACAAGATAAATAAACTTTTTGCAGATAATAAGGACAGAAAACTGCTATCGCTATACTTCTGCGCAGGATGTCCCAACCTGGAGGGAACAGGCGAAATAATACAGACACTCGAAAGACGCGGCATAGACATGATAGAGGTGGGAGTGCCCTTCTCCGACCCTATGGCTGACGGCCCCGTGATACAGGAGGCTGCCACAAGGGCACTGAAAAACGGCATGACGCTGAGAAAACTCTTCGCACAGCTGAAAGCCATAAAGGAGAGTGTCAACATACCTCTCATACTCATGGGATACCTCAACGTGATGATGCAGTACGGATTTGAGGAGTTTTTCCACTCATGCCAGGAGTGTGGCGTGAGCGGTGCCATAATACCTGACCTGCCATTCAAGGACTACCTCGAGCTGAAACCCATTGCCGACAAGTATGACATACGCATCATAATGCTCATAACGCCTGAGACATCAGAGGAGCGCATACGCTTTATCGACGACAATACCGACGGCTTCATATACATGGTATCGTCAGCATCGACAACGGGTGCCCAGAAGTCATTTGACGAGGCGAAGCAGGAGTACTTCCAGCGCATCAACGCGATGAACCTGCGCAACCCACGTATGATAGGATTTGGCATAAGCAATAAGCAGACCCTCGAGACGAGTCAGCAGAACGCTGCAGGAGCCATCATAGGTTCGAAATTCGTACAGCTGCTCAGCGATGCCAACGGCGATGCCGAGGTGGCGATGGACAACCTCTACGATGCCCTGAGCAAATAGTGTAAAAAAGAAGAACAAAACGACTTTCAAGGAAAATGAATAAATATACTGTTGACAATAACGGATTCTACGGAATATATGGTGGGGCATACATACCAGAAATACTCTACAAGACTGTAGAAGACCTTAAGAAAGCCTATGAGCCTATCATAGAGAGTGAGGAGTTTAAGAAGGAGTACCACGCCCTGCTGAAAGACTACGTGGGACGTCCCTCACCCCTCTACTATGCCAAGCGCATGAGCGAGAAATACGGATGCCAGCTATACCTCAAACGTGAAGACCTCAACCATACCGGAGCCCACAAGATAAATAATGCCATAGGACAGATACTGCTGGCAAAGAAGATGGGCAAGACACGTATCATAGCCGAGACGGGAGCAGGACAGCACGGCGTGGCAACTGCCACGGTGTGTGCTCTCATGGATATGCCGTGCACCGTGTATATGGGAGCACTCGACGTAGAGCGACAGCACGTCAACGTGGAGCGTATGAAGATGCTGGGAGCAAAGGTGCAACCCGTGGAGTCGGGCAATAAGACCCTTAAAGATGCTACCAACGAGGCAATACGCGACTGGTGCTGCCATCCTGCCGACACATTCTATATCATAGGTTCGACAGTAGGACCGCACCCCTACCCCGAGATGGTGGCACGACTGCAGAGCGTCATATCGGAGGAGATAAAGTGGCAGCTGAAGGAAAAGATAGGACGCGACTACCCCGACTATCTCATGGCATGTGTGGGAGGCGGCTCAAATGCTGCCGGCACCATATACCACTACCTCGATGACGAGAGGGTGAAGATAATACTCGGCGAGGCAGGAGGCATGGGAGTGGATACCGACATGACTGCTGCATCAATGCAGGTGGGCACGCTGGGCATACTGCACGGCTCACGCATAAAACTCATGCAGACGGAGGACGGACAGATCATAGAGCCCTACTCCATCTCTGCCGGACTGGACTACCCTGGTACGGGACCTATGCACTGTAACCTCTACGATACGGGACGTGCACAGGTGCTGCCAGCTGATGACGACGAGGCGCTTAAGGCTGCATTCGAACTCACTCGTATGGAGGGCATCATACCTGCTCTTGAGTCGGCCCACGCCCTCGCCCTGCTGCCAAAGGTGGCAGACCGCTTCAGCAAAGACGACGTCGTGGTACTTACCGTATCGGGCAGAGGCGACAAAGACCTGGATACATATCTTAAAGCAAAAAGCAAACAGTCATGAAATATAAATACAACACTGTATCGAAGAAAATACTGGGCGACCTCAACACCCCAGTATCTGCCTACATGAAGATACGCGACGACTACCCCATGTCGGCTCTCATGGAGTGCAGCGACTATCACGGCGGCGAAAACTCACGCTCATTCATCGGCGTACACCCCATAGCCAGCGTGTCAATAGCCCACGGCAAGGGTATATGCAAACTGCCAGACGGCACCGAGATACAGCATGACATAACGTCGGAATACGGTTCGGCACAGCTTATCAACGACTTTCTCTGCCACTTCGACATAGAGGGCGACAACAAGGACTGCTGCGGACTGTTTGGCTACACCTCGTTTAATGCCGTGAGGTATTTCGAAAATATCGACGTCAAGGACGAGACGCAGAGTAAAAACGATGCTCCCGACCTGCTGTACATACTCTACAAGGACGTGGTGGTGTTTGACCACTTTCGTAATGAGATGCTCATCATCGAACTCATCGGCGACGGCGAGCAGGAAGACCTCGACGTGCTGGAAAGGGATATCAACAACCGCCAGATACGTACCTACGACTTTCACTCCGTAGGCGAATGCTGGTCAACACTCACCGACGAGGAGCACAAGGCCAACATACGTAAGGGCATAAAGCACTGCCTCAGGGGCGATGTATTCCAGATAGTACTGTCACGACGCTTCAAGCAGAAGTACGAGGGCGACGACTTCAAACTATATCGCGCCCTGCGCTCCATCAATCCCAGCCCGTACTTGTTTTATTTCGACTTCGGAGGCTTCCGCATCTTCGGCTCCTCTCCTGAAACCCACTGCCGCATAGAGCACCGAGACGGCGAATACCACGCATACATCGACCCTATAGCAGGCACCACAAAGCGTACCGGCGATACTGAGCAGGACCGTAAGAATGCGGAGTATCTGCGCAACGACCCGAAGGAGAATGCCGAACACGTGATGCTCGTGGACCTCGCACGCAACGACCTGTCGCGCAACTGTCACAACGTGCACGTGGACTTCTACAAGGACATGCAGTTCTACTCGCACGTCATACACCTCGTAAGCCGCGTCAGCGGTATCCTCGACGAGGGTGCCGACCCTATCAAGGCATTTATCGACACCTTCCCAGCAGGCACCCTGTCAGGAGCCCCCAAGGTACGTGCCATGCAGCTCATCTCGGAGTATGAGCCACACAACCGCGGAGCATACGGCGGATGCATAGGATTTATAGGCTTTGACAAATCGCTCAACCAGGCCATCACCATACGCACCTTCGTAAGCCGCAACGGCGAACTGTGGTTCCAGGCTGGCGGAGGCATCGTGGCAAAGAGCGACGAGCAGTATGAACTACAGGAGGTAAACAACAAACTTGGCGCTTTGCGCAAGGCCATCATAATGGCTGAAAAATTGTAAGGACACAGCATCATGAAAATAGTAATAATAGACAACTACGACTCTTTCACATACAACCTGAGCCATCTCGTGAAGGAACTGGGCGCCGACGTCACGGTGTACCGTAATGACCAGTTTCAGTTGCCACAGCTCGAGGCGTTTGACAAGATTATTCTCTCGCCAGGCCCTGGCATACCAAGTGAGGCTGGACTGCTCCTCGACGTGATAAAGACATACGCTGGCAAGAAACCCATACTCGGCGTATGCCTCGGACACCAAGCCATCGGCGAGTACTTCGGCGGCACGCTGACAAACCTCTCTGACGTATTTCACGGCATAGCAACGGAGGGCACACAGTATGGCAACGACAGCATATTCGCAGGACTGCCCCAGCGCATCACCATGGGAAGGTACCACTCGTGGGTGGTCAGCAAGGACAACTTCCCCGCTTGCCTCGAAATAACAGCCGAGAGCGACGAGGGACAGATCATGGCTCTGCGCCACAGGGAGTACGACATACACGGCATACAGTTTCACCCCGAAAGCGTACTCACACCTGAAGGGCGAACGATAATAAAGAATTGGATAGCAGGCAATTGACCCCTTGAAGAAAATAAATATTAACTCTTAACAAATAAAAAATAATGCGATCAAGAACAGCAGAATGGTTTGAAACAAAAGTAAAGTACGACAAGTTGATGGAGGATGGTTCACAGAAGAAGGTTGACGAACTGTATGTCGTTGATGCACTATCATTTACCGAAGCAGAAGAGGCTGTGACCGAGGAAGCTGCGCACTTCTCTACAGGCGAGTTTGACGTTACGGATATCAAGAAGGCAGCATACCGCGAGATATTTTTTTCCGACAACCCCAGCGACGACAAGTGGTACAGGGCTAAAGTGAACTTTATCTTCATCGACGAAAAGACAGGCAAGGAGAAACTCTCTGGCGTCAAATACCTCGTGCAGAGCAACACCTTCCAGAATGCCGTAAAGAATATCGAGGATGTACTTAACACCGGTATGCAGGACTGGAAGATAGCATCAGTCGTTGAAACATCTATACTTGACGTCTATGAGCATCAAATCAAATCTACAACAGGTACGCAGCAGTCTGAAGACTAACGTACAACTTGTGGCGGTGAGCAAGTACCACCCCGTCTCATCCGCAATGGAGGCATACGAGGCAGGGCAACGTGTATTTGGTGAGAGCCGCGAGCAGGAACTGCGCATAAAGTACGAGCAGTTGCCTAAGGACATACAGTGGCACTTCATAGGTCACATGCAGACCAATAAAGTAAAGTATATCGCGCCATATATCGCTATGATTGAGGCTGTTGACTCACTCAAGTTAATGAAAGAGATAGAAAAACAGGCCGCTAAGCATGACCGTACTATAGATATACTTCTTGAACTGCATCTGGCACAAGAGGAGACAAAAAGCGGCATGTTGCCCGAGGAGTGCCTGCAGCTACTTGAGGATGGCGAATGGCGTACCATGTCACACGTGCGCATACGTGGCATTATGATGATGGCAAGCAACACCGATGACTGTGAGCAGATAAAGTCAGAGTTCCTTCGCGCCAAGGAGTTGTTTGACACCATCAAAGAGCGTTACTTTATGGACGATGAGAGTTTCAACGTGCGATCATACGGCATGAGTAATGATTATCTCCTCGCGCAGGAGTGTGGTTCCAACCACGTCCGCGTAGGTAGCAGGATATTTAGTGAATAAGGTAAAAACGATATTGCGTTTTATCGCAGGAACCGTACTTTTCCTATGGTTCCTCACGTTTGTTTTACCACGCATACCGGCAGTACAGTCATTTCTCGGCGACAGGATAGGCGCAGCACTCAGCGACAAACTTGACACAGAGGTGTCGATAGGACATGTGGACCTGCGACTGCCTGTCAGGATAGTTATCGATGATGTCAACATACTCGACCAGCAGCACCACGACATGATGCGCATAGGGCGTGTGGCAGCGTCGGTGGATATCATGCCACTCTTCTGGGGTAAGATACGCATATCCTCTGCGCAGATATTCGGCATGAAGGCTCACATCACGCAGCGTGATGCCTCGTCACCACTTAACTGCCAGTTTGTAATCGACTCTCTCAAGAGCCGCGACACCCTAAGCCATACCCCACTCGACCTGAGCATACAGTCACTCGTAGTACGCCACGGAGAGGTGACATACGACCGGCTCGACATGCCACGCCCACGAGGTGTGCTGTCACCCCATCACCTGAGCGTCACAGAGCTCTCCACCCACCTCATGCTGCATCACCTCACAGACGACTCGCTCGATGTGAGCATAAAGCGCCTCAGCCTCAAGGAGCAGTCGGGGCTCGACATACGTCACCTATCGTGCGACATCCTTGCCACAAATGGCGACATACACTTGAAAAACCTACAACTCAAACTGCCACAGTCGGACATCCGCTCACAGTCATCGCACCTGAAGTATGCCACCAACGGCGCAAGTGGTCACATCACGTCTTTTGATTGTGATATGGGCGTAGATGGCAGCGTGACGCCCTCCGACTTCGCATTTCTCCAAAACACTCTGAAGTCACTACACACCACCGTCACCCTCACGATGAGGGCAAAGGGTACTGACAGGAAGTGCCATGCCGACATATCGGCCAAGGCACCCTCCGGCACCATGGTACTTGATGCCGATGCTACCATGTATGACATACTCACCGCCATGCACGGCGATGTGAATATACGTAGCCTTCACGCATCAGAAACACTTCTCGCAGACATCGACAGACAGGCAGCTCCACTACCCGAGGCTCTCCTGCGTCTCGGTGACATAAGTATCAAGGGGCACTCGCACATAATCAGTCCCACACACATCTCAGGAAATGCCGACATAGCCCTATCCAAGGCTGGCAGCATGAAACTGACGGGCACACTCCACGATAAGGCTGTCACCACACACATCGTCACTTCGGACCTCAATCTGACGCCCATACTCGGCGAATCAACCATAAATCATATCGGTGGCGATATAACCCTCACTACACAGGATATCAATAATATACGGCGTCAAACTACCGTAAGAGGTAAGGTAAACCAGTTGACGTACAATAACTACACGTACCACAACATCAACCTTGACGGCACTCTGCGTGGCGACCTCGTGTCAGGAGCAATCGACATTAATGACCCAAACGTCACACTCCGTGCACAGGGCAGTGGCGACATACGAAGGCAGGCGGTCACGAATGCTACCGTGGATATCGACAGGCTCTCAGCCAAGCACCTTCACCTCACCGATATATTTGGCGACACACAGCTTAGCGCGCATATAAGGGTAGCCCCCGATGCTATAGAGGTGACATCTGACATCGCCGATATCACCATGAACGGCAATATCAATCTTGCCACACTACCACAGAGCGTCATGAGCATCGTAGCATCACGCATGCCATCCATACATGGACTGCCACGTAACACACACACTACAGACCGCTTTACCATACAAACTAATATCAAGGACCTTACATTCCTGCAGCGCATCACCTCACTACCCATACAGTGTGCAGACAGCGTTACGCTAAGCGGCTTCCTCGATGCCACCACATCAACGGCAGACCTCACCCTTCAGACATCCAACATGACATTATACGAACGTCAACTCAAGGATGCCGTGTTGCACCTCCGTGCCCCCGAGGGCTCGCTGCAAGCATCGCTGTCCACCACCTTCTTGGAAGAAGGAGGTCCCGTGGATATTAGCCTCGACATGCAGTGCCGCGACGACCATGCCACAACCGTCATAGCATGGGACAACCGACGCTCCAATCTGTTTAGAGGCACAGTCACCACACATACTACGCTTCACGCCACCCCACGCGGCACCGTAACATTAGACATCTCAATACCCCACTCCACATTTGAGGTAGGCGACAGTCTGTGGAGCATACAGGCACGAAACATACACTATGAGGAGGACAACGTAGATATCGACAACTTCAAGGTCGAGGGAGCATCACAGCAGGTAACCCTCGACGGTACATATACCAGACACGGCACCGACTCAATCATCGCTACGCTCAACGATATCGACGTCAGCTATATACTTAACCTCGCAGACTTCCACTCCGTGGACTTCGGCGGCTACGCATCAGGACGCATAGCACTAAGCAGTATAACTGACGGCATAAAGGCTGGAGGACATATCGACGTCACCGACTTCACCTTCGAACAGGGGCGCATGGGTACTCTCTCAGTCGATGCCACATACTCCAACGATGAAGGCAGGATAAACATACAAGGCATCTGCGACGACCCGTCAGCATACGGCAGAACACTGCTAAGTGGATATGTGGTACCATCACCAGGGGAGATACACCTCGATATAGAAGCAGTCAACTCACGTATGGAGTTTATGCAGACCTTCTGCTCCTCGTTTATGAAGAATGCCGACCTTCACGGCACTGGCAAAGTATTGCTCTACGGCCCCTTCAGCAATATAAACCTCAAGGGCACACTCGTAGCAGATGGCGAGTTTACTCTCTCGTCAACCAACTGTCGCTACTCCCTTCCTGGAGATACCATAACATTCATACCTGATGAGATAATGCTACGCGATGCACGCCTTTATGACAAATTTGGCAACGTAGCACTCCTCACCGGTGGCATACACCACAAGCACCTCACCCAGATGTCGTACGACATCAATGCCACCACGTCACGATTCCTCGCTTACGACTTCCCTACCATTCAGGGCAACGACACCTTCTGTGGTCATGCCATCATCAACGGTGATATAGGCATACACGGCAAAGGCACCGAACTACTCATAAACGCTGACGCCTTTCCACTTGCAGGTACATACCTCACCTACAACGCCTCTTCACCCGATGCCATACGCTCAGACGACATCATCACGTGGCGAAGCGCTACCCAGCGCACCACACAGCAACGACCACCACGTAGCGCAATTGCCAAGGTCCTCGATGCTGGCAACGAACGCACCAACATACGCATGAGATTCCTCATCCATGCCACACCAAATGCAAAACTGCACCTCATAATGGATGAGCAGTCAGGAGACTATATAGACCTCTTTGGTAATGGCGACCTACAGGTTGGATACTACAACAAGGGAGCACTCGACATCTTTGGCAACTATACCGTAAGTCATGGTACATACAAGATGACTATCCAGAACTTGCTGCGACGTGACTTTACATTTCAGAAAGGTGGCACTATCACCTTTGGTGGAGATCCATACGATGCCACACTACAAATGCAAGCGCTATACTCACTTAACAGCGTACCACTCGCTGACCTCAACATCGGCAACACGCTGTCGGCAAACAACGTACCCGTAAACTGTCTCATGAATATCACGGGTACGCCAGGCAAACCCTCCGTTGACTTTGACCTCTTCCTACCATCACTCTCATCTGATGCCCGCAACATGGTACAGTCGGTCATCAACTCCGAGGAGGAGATGAATCAGCAAGTGCTATACCTCCTTGCCATCGGACGCTTCTATGCCCCAAGTAATATCAATAATAACGTCATGGGTGACGAACGTAGTGTCAGTCAGGGCACCCTCGCCATGCAGAGTTTCCTCAGCGGCACCCTCTCACAACAGTTTAATAATGTTATGAGCGGAGTCATGTCGGGCTTGCTCGGCAAGGCGGGCACCCTATCCTTTGGAGCTAATATAGCACCTGGCGCCGAGGGATTCAATAATGCCGAATATGAAGGACTGCTCAGCGGACGACTCTTCAACAACCGCCTTATATTCAACGGACAGTTTGGCTACCGTGACAACATACGTACAAACTCCCAGAGTTTCATAGGAGATTTCTCCCTGCAGTACCTGCTCACCAAGAGTGGCACAATATCACTCAAGGTTTATAATCAGTCAAACGACCGATACTTCACCCGCAACTCTCTCAACACACAGGGTATCGGCGTAGTTTTCCAAAAAGAGTTCGGAAAATAATAATTAAGGCAAAAGGAAATAGAAAAATATGTCACGAGCTGGCATAAAGCTAACTCGTGACATAAAAAGAACATTTATTTATGTGTAACCTATATATGTAGGTTTACTTGTTGAGTGCAAGTGCTACGTTTACGGCGCAAGCTACTGTGCAACCTACCATTGGGTTATTACCTATGCCGAGGAAGCCCATCATCTCAACGTGTGCTGGTACTGATGAAGAACCTGCAAACTGAGCGTCAGAGTGCATACGGCCGAGGGTATCGGTCATGCCGTAAGAGGCTGGACCTGCTGCCATGTTGTCTGGGTGCAGGGTGCGACCTGTGCCGCCGCCTGATGCTACTGAGAAATATGGCTTGCCAGCGAGGATGCGCTCCTTCTTGTAGGTGCCTGCTGTTGGGTGCTGGAAACGTGTTGGGTTGGTTGAGTTACCTGTGATGGAAACGTCAACATTCTCACGCCACATGATAGCTACGCCCTCACGAACGTCGTCAGCGCCGTAGCAGTTTACCTTGGCACGTGGACCGTTAGAGTAAGCCTTGGTCTTGACAACCTTGAGCTCGCCTGTGAAGTAGTCGAACTGTGTCTGTACGTAGGTAAAGCCGTTGATACGAGAGATAATCATGGCTGCATCCTTACCCAGACCGTTAAGGATAACGCGGAGTGGCTTCTGGCGTACCTTGTTTGCCATCTCTGCAATCTTGATAGCACCCTCAGCTGCTGCGAATGACTCGTGACCTGCGAGGAATGCGAAGCACTCTGTCTCCTCACGCAAAAGGCGTGCTGCGAGGTTACCGTGGCCGATGCCAACCTTACGGTCGTCAGCAACAGAGCCTGGGATGCAGAATGACTGCAGACCGATGCCGATAGCCTCAGCTGCCTCAGCAGCTGTCTTGCAACCCTTCTTGAGAGCGATAGCTGAACCTACCACGTAAGCCCACTTGGCGTTCTCAAAGCATATCATCTGGGTCTCTTCACAAGTCTTGTATGGGTCAAGACCTGCCTTCTCACATATTTCGTTTGCCTCTTCAATAGAGGAAATACCGTTCTCGTTCAGGGCTGCGAGCACCTGCTTCATACGACGGTCTTGTGACTCGAATTTTACTTCTCTTATCATATTTTTATCCTCCTCTATTTTTTAATTCTTACGTGGATCGATGAACTTAACTGCGCCCTGCTCTGGGGTGGTGCGACCGTAGGTGCCTGTTACCTGCTTGAGAGCCTCATTGGCATCAACGCCCTTCTTGACAGCGTCCATGAACTTGCCCATGTGAACGAACTCGTAGCCGCAAACCTCGTTGTCCTCGTCGAGGAACTGCTTGGTGATGTAGCCCTCAGTGAGCTGGAGGTAACGTGTGCCCTTAGCCTTGGTGCCATAGAGTGTGCCACACTGTGAAACGAGACCCTTACCGAGGTCTTCGAGACCTGCGCCGATAGCGAGACCGCCCTCAGAGAAGGCTGACTGGGTGCGACCATAGACAATCTGGAGGAAGAGCTCACGCATGGCGGTGTTGATGGCGTCACATACGAGGTCGGTGTTGAGTGCCTCGAGGATGGTCTTGCCAGGGAGAATCTCAGATGCCATAGCGGCAGAGTGAGTCATACCTGAACAACCGATAGTCTCAACGAGAGCCTCCTCGATAATACCTTCCTTGACATTGAGGGAGAGCTTACAGCAACCCTGCTGTGGAGCACACCAACCGATGCCGTGGGTCATACCAGAGATATCCTTTATCTCCTTAGCCTGAATCCACTTGCCCTCCTCTGGAATAGGAGCAGGACCGTGGTTAGGACCTTTTGCAACGACACACATGTCGTTGATTTCCTTAGTGTAAATCATATTCTAATGTTTGTTAATAAAATAAATGTCCGAAAAATCCCTACAAAGGTACAAAAAAAAACAGGAAAAAGCGCTTTTAGCGAGCGTTTTTTTACTTGTATAGGAAATTTTTACTACCTTTGCAAAGTAAAGATAGCAAAAAAAGATATAGGTTATGACAGACGTAAGAATACAGGATGCCGAACTGAGAGAGGCAGCTATGGAGGGATGGGACGCATTCCTGAACCTTGTAATAGACAAGACGCGTGAAGCTATAGGCGGAGAACTGACAGCTGAGAATATGGCTCAGATGTCGAGCCAACAGATAACGCTGATAGGATATGCCACACTGAGGGACGAACTGATGGACGGAGGTTTCGTGCAACTGATACACAACGGCTACGCTCCATTCTTCTTTCGTAATCCGTTTGACAAAGCTGTAAGGGAATGGGGAATAGCAGACCTTTGCAGTTTGATACGACACGCAAAGAAACAATACCAGCGCTATAGGGATGACATAGAAAAGGAGATGAGCGATGAGGAGTTTATGTCGCTGTATGAGAAACTACCTGCCTTTGAGGACCTGGACGACGAGTTTGTCAGTAATGAGGAGAAATGGTCAGAGCAGGTAGCAACCTACGTGGATGACCATCTCGAAGAATTTGTGATTGTTTCTTAGTCTCTTAATCTTTTAGTCTTTTAGTCTCTTTATCTTTAGGTAAGTGGTGTACGGTTGAGTATGCTGCGTCCGAGCGTGACCTCGTCGGTATACTGCAATTCGTCACCGACACTAATGCCGCGTGCTATAACCGATAATTTCACACCATCAAACTGTTGTAGTCGTCGTGAGATATAAAAATTTGTAGTATCTCCCTCCATGGTGCTGGCAAGTGCAAATATTACCTCTTTGACATGCCCTTCTTCTACCCTCTTTACAAGTTCGTCAATACGAAGGTCGCTAGGTCCTATACCGTCCATGGGTGATATGATACCTCCAAGAACGTGATAGAGTCCGTTATACTGCTGAGTATGCTCTATTGCGAGGACATCCTGTATATTTTCCACTACGCAGATGGTGGTGGCATCGCGGTGGTTGTCGGCGCATATAGGACAGATATCGGTATCGGAGATATTATAGCATACGCTGCAGTACTTTACGTCACGTCGTAGTATGGTGAGTGCTTCAGCAAGTGCATTAACATCCTCTTGATCGCTGCGTAGCATATAGAGCACGAGGCGCAAGGCTGTCTTGCGCCCTATCCCTGGCAGACGGGAAAACTGTGTTACGGCATTATCAAAAAGTGTAGGCAAGGGTATTACTATTATTTAGAAATTATAAACACGAAGTGATGAGCTTTAGCGAATAATTAGAAGTGTTTTATTGCACGTTCCATCTCACGTTTATCTTGCTTTAGTTTCATCGTTTCGCGTTTATCGTACTCTTTTTTTCCTCGGCAGAGTGCGATATCGAGTTTGGCGCGTCCCTTGTCATCGATGAATAGCAACGTAGGTATGATGGTATATCCGACAGCCTTAGTATCTTCTGTCAGACGGTGTATCTCCCGCTTGGTGAGGAGTAGTTTGCGGTCGCGCCGTGCTTCGTGGTTGTTGTATGACCCATAGAAGTATGGGCTTATATTCATACCCTTGACCCACATCTCACCATTATGGATATAACAGAATGTATCGACAAGTGAGGCCTTGCCCATACGGATACTCTTTATCTCGGTACCCGTGAGGACGATGCCTGCGGTATATGTATCAACGAAGAAATAGTCAAATGCAGCTTTCTTATTCTTGATCTGCACTGGGCTTTTCTTCCTTAACAGTTCCTGTTCCTTGTTCATGTAGGTGAAGTAGTTTTATATTACGCAGCACGGCGAGTCGGAAAGGGGTGCGCAGACGCTCGGCACCACCAGCAGCACGTGGCATCAAGAGGAAGTACCCTGTAATCTTTGAGAGGGGCATAGTGCTGTCGCTATTGAGAGAGAGCACTCCCCTGCCGTTGCTGCTTATCTGAGTATTCTTGTTGGCGATGCTGTCATTGGGGTAGAATATGTTTAGGCATGCCATGATGTCGCAAGCGGCATCGGGTGCCACAGTCTGCAAGTCATACTGCAGATTGATGCGGTCGCCAAGACGGAATGTTGAGTCAGGGAGTACGGAGAAGGTCACCTTGTTATATGGTGGCTGATCCATCAGTATGGCGCTGGGTTCCTGATTCCACACGTTGGCTGTATCGGCCTCTTCGGTCTCTATACCCTGTATCTTACCACCAGCTGCTATGACATTTTCCCTTATGCGTTCTGAGAGTTCGCTGTAGATATCGTGCATACGGTCGGCATGGCTGCAGTAGAACTGGTATGAGCGTTCAAACTCTTCTGGTGTGACATCATGCTTCTTGAGTACGGCGGAACGAAGTGCTACCACATCACGCCCGTCATGGAGCACGTCGGATGACTCGTACATCGCCTGTGCTAAGTGTATGTCATAGAGTATGTCTGCCATGTCGCCTTCCGACAGTACACCAGAGGGTACTGCAGGCCTGCACGCTACCAGCAGCGAGAATACTATTAGCAGTATGTAGCTGCGACGTATCATCTTAGGCCATTATTGAGGACGGCAAGTTCCCGTCTGCAGAAAAGGAGTATCGCCACGACGCTTACTGAGATGCAGGCGTCAGCAAAATTGAATATTGGTGAGAAGAATATAAACGGTTGACCGCCCCACATAGGAAACCAGTCGGGGTACTGCGTGACGATTATGGGGAAGTAGAACATATCGACGACCCTACCCTCAAGAAAAGGCGCATAACCAGTGCCAAAGGGTACAAGAAACGACACGCTGTAGGGCGATGAGCCTGAGAAGATGAGTCCGTACACCATGCAGTCTATAAGGTTGCCTGCTGCACCGGCAAGTACGAGTGAGAGCATCACCAGCCACACCATACGCGCTCCCGACAGTAGCTGCTTGCGTATATACCACACGAGAAAGATACAGGCTACAAACCGGAATGATGTTAGCAACGGTTTGGGAATAAAGGACATACCATATGCCATTCCGTTATTCTCAATAAACGAGATATAAAACCAATCCGTCACACGTACACTCTCATGCAGACACATACCCGTCTTGACCGATATCTTGATGATCTGGTCAATAACGAGGAGCAGCACCACCAACGAAGTGAGCAAAAATCCCTTATTTCCTAATCGTAAACTCTTAATTGTGAATTATGAATTGTGAACTCTTAATTGTGAATTAAGAATTGTGAATTAAAATCAGTGGTTTTTATTCATCTTGGACTCTACAGAAAGGGTAGCATGAGGTACTGCACGCAGACGCTCCTTTGGTATCAGTTCGCCAGTCATGCGATCGATGCCGTAGGTCTTATTCTGGATACGAATGAGAGCTTGCTCCAGTCCCTTGATAAACTTCTGCTGACGCTCTGCCAACACAAGTATCTCTGCACGATTCTGGGTGGTTGAACCCTCCTCAAGCACCTTATATGTAGGCGAGGTGTCAGCAACGTCGTTTCCCTCGTCATTACGTAGCTGCTTCATCATGTCAGCATAGTCCTTACGTGCACGCTCCAACTTCTCGTCTATAATCTGCTTGAACTCTGCGAGATCTTCATCACTGTAACGTTTTTTAATTTCTGCCATAATATAAAATGTTTTTAGGTTATTAGTTGTTTTTTTTATTATTAATCCTTTACAATGAGCACACTTGCGCTGAAGTCACCGAAGTCCTGCTCGGTACCTTGTGAGGCATCGCCAAAGGTGAGGCTATTTGCCAACACCTGTGATGATATATGTTCCCCAAAGGTTTTCACAGCATCCTCGAGTTCAGGCTTACTCTCTATTACCACTTTTATGCGGTCTGTTATCTCAAATCCGGAGTCCTTACGCAACGTCTGTATCCTCTTGATAATCAGGCGCGCGAGTCCCTCACTCTTAAGTTGTGGTGTAATCTCTATATCGAGTGCCACTGTGATAGTACCCTCCTGGGCTATAGTCCATCCTGGTATATCCTCGGATATAATCTCCACGTCGGCTGCCTCGACCGTGACGTTTTGTCCTGCTGCAGTGAGTGATATGCTGCCACTCTCCTCAAGCATGGCTATCTGCTCCTGCGTCATAGCGAGTACGGCATTATTGACGTCCTTCATCAATTTTCCAAACTTCTTACCCATAACGCGGAAGTTGCACTTCACCTTCTTGACGAGTTGCATATTCGAATCGTCATCGATAAATGAGAGTTCCTTGACATTAGTCTCGGCGAGGATAACACCCTTCATACGCTCTATACGCTCACGAAGTTGTGTATCGCCAGCAGGTATAGATATAGTCTGTAGTGCCTGTATTACTGGCATCTTAACCTTCTTGCGGAGTGAGAGCACCATAGAGGTAACCTGCATGGCAACCTGCATGGCAGCTTCCAGTTCGGTATCGATGTATGACTCCTCTGCCTCGGGGAAGTTTGCAAGATGCACGCTAACAGCGCTGTCACGCCCTGTCACCTCATTGAGGTCCTTGAAGAGACGGTCAGCATAGAATGGCGAAACTGGTGCGATGAGTCGTGCCAGAGTCTCTATACATGTATATAGGGTCTGGTAAGCAGAGAGTTTGTCATCAGTCATTCCCCCACCCCAGAAACGCTTTTTGTTCAGGCGTATGTACCAGTTGGAGAGTTTGTCGATAACGAAACTCTGTATCAATCGTCCTGCAGGTGTCACGTCGTAGTTGGCGAGATACTTGTCAACATCCTTCACGAGTGTATTGAGTTCAGAGAGCAACCAACGGTCAAAGTCGGGACGCTTGCTGTATTCTATATCAGCCTCCTTATACTCAAAGCCGTCAACATTTGCATAAAGTGTGAAGAATGAGTATGCCTGATAGAGCTTGATGAAGAAGCTTGACGTCACCTCCTTCACTCCATCAGGGTCAAAGGAGAGGTTGTCCCAAGGACTGGAATTGGTAACCATATACCAACGCACAGCATCCGTTCCGTAGGTGTCTATACACTCAAACGGATTGATGACATTGCCCAAGCGCTTCGACATCTTTATGCCGTTCTTGTCGAGCACCAAACCATTTGAGATCACGTTCTTGAATGCCACGCTATCAAACACCATCGTTCCGATTGCATGGAGGGTGAAGAACCATCCGCGTGTCTGGTCAACGCCTTCTGCTATGAAATCAGCAGGATAGGCTAAATTGTTATCTACGAGTTCTTTATTCTCAAATGGGTAGTGTATCTGTGCATATGGCATAGCGCCAGAGTCAAACCACACATCGATGAGGTCGAGCTCACGCGTCAACACGCTGCCATCCTTGCCCACGAGTTTGATATAATCCACGTATGGACGGTGTATATCTATACGATCATAGTTCTCCTGACTCATGTCGCCTGGTACAAATCCCTTGTCCTTCAGCGGATTGCTCTCCATCACGCCTGCTGCAACAGCCTTCTCTATCTCGTTGTAGAGTTCCTCCAAACTGCCTATGCATATCTCCTCCTTGGTATCGCGGTTGCGCCATATAGGAAGCGGAGTACCCCAGTAGCGGGAGCGTGAAAGATTCCAGTCGTTGAGGTTCTCGAGCCACTTGCCAAAGCGTCCCGTACCTGTTGACTCTGGATGCCAGTTGATGGTCTTGTTGAGTTCAAACATACGGTCTTTCTTCGCCGTAGAACGTATGAACCACGAGTCAAGCGGATAATAGAGCACGGGTTTGTCCGTACGCCAGCAGTGAGGGTAGTTGTGCACGTGCTTCTCTATCTTGAAAGCACTGCCCTCTTCCTTCATCTCAAGGCATATCACCACGTTAAGGTCCATATCCTTTGCGGCTGCCTTCTCGTCGTATTTGCCGTCAACGTTATACTTGGGGTCGTAAGCATTCTTGACGTAGTCGCCGGAGTGCTTCCAGTAGCTTTCATTGACGCACAACTCGCAGAACTGAGAGTCAATGTCGTCCTTGACAAAGTACTTACCTTGGAAATCAACCATAGGACGCGTGTCACCAGCCTTGTCGAGGATAAACAGCGAGGGGATGCCTGCATCCTTTGCCACCTTGGCATCGTCAGCACCGAAGGTTGGAGCAATGTGTACTATACCCGTACCATCCTCAGTGGTCACATAGTCACCAGGGATTACGCGGAAGGCGTCAGCAGACTTATCAACCACCTTATCACCCTCGAGAGCGGAAGGCTTAACCCAAGGCATCAGTTGCTCATAGCGCAAGCCAACGAGGTCGGCACCCGTGCCTTTCCACAGCACCTCAACCTGGCTTTCGTTATCGTTATCGTTTTCGTTTTTGAAGTACGAACTAAGACGTGCCTCGGCGATGATATACACAGCCTCTTCGTCAGTATATGGATTACGTCCCTTCACCGCTACGTAGTCTATCTTTGGACCTACGCAGAGAGCGGTATTAGATGGCAGAGTCCACGGTGTAGTGGTCCATGCGAGGATGTAAACGGGAAGTTGAGAGTTGAGAGTTGAGAGTTGAGAGCTTAATGAACTCTTCTCAACCCTAAACTGTGCCGTCACCGTGGTATCCTTCACGTCACGATAGCAGCCTGGCTGATTCAACTCGTGTGATGACAGTCCCGTTCCTGCTGCTGGTGAGTATGGCTGTATGGTGTAACCCTTATAGAGCAGTCCCTTGTTGTAGAGCTGCTTGAGCAGATACCACAATGACTCTATGTACTTGATATCGTAAGTGATGTAAGGATGCTCCAGGTCAACCCAGTATCCCATCTTGTTTGTCAGCTGTGTCCACTCGTTGGTGTACATCATCACGTTTTTGCGGCAGGCATCGTTGTAGTCGTCAACGCTGATTTTCTTGCCTATATCCTCCTTGGTTATACCGAGTGACTTCTCCACCGAGAGTTCCACGGGCAGACCGTGTGTATCCCAGCCAGCCTTGCGTTTTACCTGATAGCCCTTCATGGTCTTATACCTCAGAAACGTATCCTTTATAGTACGTCCCATCACGTGGTGTATGCCAGGGTGACCATTGGCAGAGGGAGGTCCCTCAAAGAATACGAATTGCGGACATCCTTCTTTTTCTGTGATGCTCTTGTGGAAGACGTCATTCTTCTCCCACTCTGCAAGTATCTCATTATTGGTCTCAACAAGGTTAAGACTCTTATGCTCTGCAAATTTCTTACTCATCTATTTTTATTACTTTTTTACTTCTTACTTATTACTTTAGCTCCAGGAGCGAGCCCTTACTCTACCCTCATCGTCTGTGCCGGTTTTACCATAGAGGCAAAGAAACTGGGTAGCACGAGAGCTACAATACTTATTATCAGCGTTGCCACATTAAGCAGCAGTATGACCGTCCAACTCAGCTCTATCGGAGCTTCTGCCACGTAATACGTCTCAGCGTCGAGTTTCACGATGCCCGTATGCTGTTGCAGTAGGCACAGCCCTATTCCTATTATATTGCCTATGACGATACCTTTGAGCACTATGAATAGCGCCAGCCATCGGAAGGTCTTCCTTATCAGCGCATTACGTGCGCCCATGGCTTTCATCAGTCCTATCATCGAGGTACGCTCAAGTATTATTATGAGCAGTCCGCTTATCATTGTCACGCCAGCCACACACACCATCAGCGCAAGTATTATCCATACGTTGAGGTCAAGCAAGTCCAACCATGAGAATATCTGCGGACTCATCTCCTTGATAGTCAATGATGACAGTGTATGTCCCTCATCATCGAGGGTTTTATTTACGTGGTCTATGATTCTGTCCTCTACGACATCGATGCTGTCGAAATCATTTACGAGCAACTCGCATCCCGTCACTTCCACCTTTCCCTCAGCCTTGTCGCATGTCCAACCATTGAGGCGGCTTACGGTGTACAGGTCCACGAAGCAGTAGGCATCATCATACTTGGTGAGGTTTGTCTGATATATGGCAGCAACCTCAAATAGCCTCGTCTTTACGTCGCCATCGCCAAGGAAATAGGCATATACCTTACTGCCAACCTTAAGATGCAGTTTCTGAGCTATCGCCTTTGACACCACCATTTTACGGGTGTTCTTACTCTGGCTTAGTGACGGCATAGCACCTTGTACTATACTGGAGGCGACGAATGTAGTATCAAAGTCTTCACCTATGCCCTTGAATATCACGCCAAGAAAGTCCTTGTCTGTCTTCAGCACTCCCTGTTTGTGTGAGTATCTTCCTACATGTCTCACCCCCTTGATACCCTTCAGCACCTTCACCACTGAGTCTGTGGCATTGATAGGCTGCGTCTGGTCTGCCGTCTGCAGGGTCATGTAGTTTGCCACCACGATGTGACTGCCAAATCCCACCACCTTATCTCTTATGGTATGCTTGAATCCCAGCACCACAGATACCGAGATTATCATCACTGCCACACCAAGGGCAATGCCCAACATAGCGATGCGTATAGCAGGTTTGCTAACCTTGTGCGAGTTATCACCTGCAGCGTACAGATGACGTGCTATGTAGAATGGCAGGTTCATCACATGTTTGTCTTGCCTGGATAAGCCTCCAAGGCCTTACGCAGTACGAGAAGGGCACGTTCCAAGTCGGGTTTCTTCAATACGTATGCTATACGTACCTGGTTAATTCCTGCGCCTGGAGTGGTGTAGAATCCTGCTCCTGGTGCCATCATGACAGTCTCCCCTTCGTATTCAAACTTCTCAAGACACCAGCGACAGAATTTCTCTGCATCATCAACAGGCAACTGTGCCATCGTGTAGAAAGCACCCATCGGTATCGGCGAATATACGCCTGGTATGCGGTTCAGCCCGTCAATAAGCACCTTACGGCGTTCTACGTATTCATCATACACGTCACGATAGTACTCTTCAGGAGCGTCAAGCGATGCCTCTGCCACTATCTGACCTATCAACGGTGGCGACAGTCTTGCCTGGCAGAACTTCATCACAGCCTGACGTATCTCCTTGTTCTTCGTTATCAGGGCACCTATACGTATGCCACACTCCGAGTATCGCTTTGATACTGAGTCAATAAGCACCGTGTTCTGCTCTATGCCCTCAAGGTGGCATACCGAGATATACGGACTGCCTGTATAGATGTACTCACGATATACCTCATCAGAGAACAGGTACAGATCGTACTTCTTCACCAAGTCCCTTATTTGGTTCATCTCCCTGCGTGTGTACAGGTAACCCGTTGGGTTGTTGGGATTGCATATCATGATGGCACGGGTGCGGCTGTTGATGAGCTCCTCAAACTTCTCCACCTTAGGCAGTGAGAAGCCCTCGTCGATGGTTGTCGCAATCGTGCGTATCTTGGCGCCTGCACTGATGGCAAACGCCATATAGTTAGCATAAGCTGGTTCTGGCACGATAATCTCATCACCAGGGTTGAGGCAAGCCATAAAAGCAAACAGTATCGCCTCTGATCCGCCACTCGTTATTATGATGTCGTCAGCAGTGACATTGATGTTATACTTGGCATAGTAACCCACCATCTTCTCCCTGAATGACTGATAACCCTGTGAGGGCGAATATTCAAGGATGGTACGGTCAATGCTCTTCAGAGCATCAAGCCCTACCTTGGGAGTGGGCAGGTCGGGCTGACCGATATTGAGGTGATACACCTTGACACCACGCTTCTTTGCTGCTGCAGCAAGGGGAGCGAGTTTACGTATCGGTGATTCTGGCATTTCTACGCCACGTACTGAAATAACTGGCATCTTTTTCGTTTTTTTATATACCTATAAAATAGGTTGCAAAGTTACTAAAAAAAAACGAAACAACGAAGAAAAGTATTTAAAAAGATAAAGCAACAATCCCCAAATGACCAAAAAACGGAACATTCGGGGATTGAGAGCGTGCGCCTGACAGGACTCGAACCTGCACATCGCAAGACACCAGATCCTAAGTCTGGCGCGTCTACCAATTTCGCCACAGGCGCAAAAAATCATTGCAAAGGTACAAAAAAGTTGACAGTTGATGGTTGAAAGCTGAAAGTTTTTTTGCTTTCATTGTTAAAAAATGAAAAATATAGCACATTTCCCCACCCTTCATTCTTCATTCTTAAATTATTTTAGTAACTTTGCACCCGCTAAATCGCAGACAGGTATCCACTGGAACAGCAGAACAAAACATTCATGGTGTGTTGGATGAGCGGTTTAGTCTCCGGTCTGCAAAACCGGCCAGGGCGGTTCGACTCCGCCACGCACCTCAAAGAAAGACCCTTTTGGAGGGTCTTTTTTTGTGCTTGCGAAGTCAGACACGCCAGGCGGCTCTTTTAGTCGCTAAAGCTTTGTAAAAGCGTAGCACCACAGGGGTGCGTCCGATTACGACTCCGCCACGCACCTCAAAGAAAGACCCTTTTGGAGGGTCTTTTTTTATCTATTGTTATAGTGAAAGATTCCATTTGCAGACACTTTGCTTCCACGTGCGGATACTTAGCTTCCACGTGCGGATGCTTAGCTTCCACATGCGGATACTTAGCTTCCACAAATGAAGACATGGCAAGGGCAGCAGGCTGACGTAAGTACAAAAAAAAATCACTGGAATGACTCGCGTCAAACCAGTGATAATCCTTTTAGTTCTGTAAACTAAGTGCTCTATTAAGCGATAGAGTCAACAGAGTCAGCAGCAACTGTGTCAACTGCAGCTGTATCAACTGTGTCGTTACCAGCAGCCTGCTCAGTCTTGTTACCACAAGATACCATTGACATAGCAACCATAGCTACGAACATAAAAACTAATTTCTTCATTTTTCTAAGCTTTTTAAATCTGTAAAACAATCTTTGTTTATTAAAACGATGCAAAGTTACACACTTTTTTCATTACACGCAAACATTTTTATTGTTTTTTTTACACTATTTTTGTAACTTTTTTGTAATACTCTATAAATGTGATAGTTAGAGAATGCAAACAAATGTTAATATTACGCATGTGTGCGTACACAGAGCTAAAAACGCCACTTTTTACAAGTTTTATTTGCCTAATCACCGACTTTTTATTACTTTTGCATATAATAATCCTACCACCCCCTCTTTTGTACATATATATATAATAAGGTATAGGTAGCATAATCACTCAAAAATGATCGATACGTCCGCCTTTCAGGGAAAGAAAGCAAAATACTATACGCTCGGTTGCAAACTCAACTTCTCCGAAACATCCACCTTCGCAAAGATGCTGGATGACATGGGGGTACAAACCGCTGAAAAAGGTGAGAAAGCGGATATCTGCCTCATCAACACATGCAGCGTGACAGAGGTAGCCGACAGCAAATGCCGACAACAGATAAGGCGAATGGTAAAGGATAATCCTGGAGCCTTCATCGTCGTAACAGGATGTTATGCACAGTTGGAACCTGAAAAGATAGCCCATATCGATGGAGTAAGCCTGGTACTCGGCAGCAACGAGAAAGCCAACCTCATACAGTTTCTGTCAGAGAATTTCAATTCAAATGGTAACACCTCCCCTGCAGGGGGAGGTCAGGAGGTGGCTCTCTATTATGCTACCAACCACGTAAAGGACATCACCACCTTTGCACCATCGTGCTCACGTGGCAACCGAACTCGCTACTGGCTCAAGGTGCAGGACGGGTGCAATTACTTCTGCACCTATTGCACCATACCCTTTGCACGAGGCAACAGTCGCAACCCCACCATAGAGTCGCTCGTACAACAAGCCCGTCAGGTTGCTGCAGAGGGAGGCAAGGAGATAGTGCTCACAGGAGTCAACATAGGCGATTTCGGACGCACCACAGGCGAGTCGTTTCTTGACCTCGTAAAGGCGCTCGACGAGATAGAGGAGATAAAGCGCTACCGCATTTCCAGTCTCGAACCCGACCTCATCACCGACTCTCTCATCGACTACTGCGCTACCAGCCGTGCCTTTATGCCACACTTTCATATACCCCTGCAAAGTGGTAGCGACGAGGTACTCCGACTCATGCACCGACACTACGACTCCCATCTCTTTGCTGAGAAGATAGAACGCATAAAGTCTTCGATGCCCCACGCCTTCATAGGTGTTGACGTGATGGTGGGATGCAGAGGTGAGTGCCCCGAATATTTCGAAGAAACATACGCCCTACTCGACCGCTTGCCCGTCACCCAACTCCATGTCTTCCCCTACAGCGAACGACCTGGTACTGCTGCACTGAAGATACCATACATCGTTGACAACAAGGACAAGAAGTCACGCAGCCAGCGTCTTCTCGAACTATCGCGACGCAAGACGGAGGAGTTTTATAACAACCATATAGGCACACAGGCTATGGTGCTCTTCGAAAAAGCCTCACGAGGCAAAGCTCTGCAAGGATTTACCGAAAACTATATCAGAGTGACGCTCTGCACGCCACAAGCCGACCTTGACAACCAGATAGTGCCTGTCAAACTACTGCCCTCACGCATCATAAGCAAGAACGATGATGTAGCACCCCTAAGAGCAGAACTCTTAAACTCTTAAACTCTTAAACCTCAAATCTCAAATCTCAAACCTCAAAACCATTGACTTGTAGCATCGTCATACTCAACTGGAACGGCTCTGCCATGATGCAGAAGTACCTCCCCTCTGTCATATCATGCTCTGAGGGAGCCGAGGTCATCGTTGCCGACAATGCCTCTACGGACGACTCCATCGAGATGCTCCGCAGGGACTTTCCTACCGTACGCATCATCACGTTAGACAAGAACTGGGGCTTTGCCGATGGCTACAACAAGGCCTTCGAGACTCTCGACAAGGAAAACGAACAGCAAGGCAAGCCGCTGTCCGACTACTATCTGCTGCTCAATAGCGATGTCAGGGTAGAACAAGGGTGGCTCACCCCCCTGCTCCATTATATCCAGGAGCATCATGAGGTGGCTGCATGCCAACCCAAACTGCTCAGCGACGTCTCTCCCACCCACTTTGAGTATGCTGGTGCCTGTGGTGGTTTCATCGACCGCTATGGCTACCCCTTCTGTCGAGGACGCATCTTCGACACCGTAGAGGATGACCATGGGCAGTATGATACCCCCATGGAGGTACTATGGGCTACTGGTGCATGTCTGCTCGTCAGACGCGAGGACTACTGGCAGGCAGGCGGACTCGATGGGCGCTTCTTTGCCCACAATGAGGAGATAGACCTCTGCTGGCGTTTCAACCTCCTTAATCGCAAGGTGGTGTGCATCCCCCAAAGCAAGGTGTACCATTATGGCGGTGGCACCCTGCCCCAGGGCAATCCACGCAAGGATTACCTCAATTTTCGCAACAATCTCACCATGCTTTACAAAAACCTTCCCGAGGCAGAACTGAAGCCTGTCATGCGCATGCGCCTGTTGCTCGACTATGTCGCAGCTTTCAAGATGCTGATACTCAATCACAGCATCGCCCATTTTATGGCTGTCGTAAGGGCACGTCGCGACTTCCATGCGTGGCGCAGTGACTTTGATGCCGACCGTCAGCATATCCAGCAGTCTGCCATCGTCACCTCCCCCGCTGGCCGTACATCTTTTTCGCTACTTTGGCAGTATTACGTCAAAGGAAGAAAAAACTTCTCAAAACTCTTTTAACGCCAAACTGTGATTGAGGACCATATCACCCCCTTATCACTCCCCAAAAGTCCCCCTTTAAGGGGGATTTAGAGGGTCCAAAAAAAGTGTGCCCACATCGTAGTGAGCACACTTTCTTTTTTTTTATATTTCTTACAAGTATTCTTACTCGGTTTAGATCTCTGAGAAGTACTTGATAGTACGAACCATCTGAGAAGTGTAAGAGTTCTCGTTGTCGTACCAAGATACTACCTGTACGAGAGAGTTGCCGTCACCGATCTTGCTTACCATAGTCTGGTTAGCGTCGAAGAGTGAACCAAACTTCATGCCGATGATGTCTGAAGAAACGAGCTTCTCCTCTGTGTAGCCGAAGCTCTCGTTAGCAGCAGCCTTCATAGCAGCGTTGATATCCTCTACTGCTACCTCACCCTTAACAACAGCGTGCAGGATGGTAGTAGAACCTGTAGGAGTTGGTACGCGCTGTGCAGCACCGATGAGCTTACCATTGAGCTCAGGTATTACGAGACCGATAGCCTTAGCAGCACCTGTTGAGTTTGGTACGATGTTCTGAGCACCAGCGCGAGCACGCTGTACGTCACCCTTACGCTGAGGACCGTCGAGAATCATCTGGTCGCCTGTGTAAGCGTGTACTGTTGTCATGATACCGCTCTGGATTGGAGCAAAGTCGTTAAGAGCCTTTGTCATAGGAGCCAGACAGTTGGTAGTACATGAAGCAGCAGAGATGATCTTGTCGTCAGCTGTCAGTGTCTCGTGGTTTACGTTGTAAACGATGGTTGGGAGGTCGTTGCCTGCAGGAGCAGAGATAACTACCTTCTTAGCGCCAGCAGCGAGGTGAGCCTCAGCCTTTGCCTTTGATGTGTAGAAACCAGTGCACTCGAGAACTACGTCAACATCGTTAGCTGCCCATGGGCACTTTGTTGCATCAGCCTCAGCAGAGATCTTGATTTCCTTACCATCTACGATGATTGAGTCCTCTGTTGCCTCTACAGTGTGCTTGTTCTCACCAAACTTACCACAGAAACCGCCCTGAGCAGTGTCATACTTAAGAAGGTGAGCGAGCATCTTTGGTGAAGTAAGGTCATTGATAGCAACAACCTCATAGCCCTCAGCCTCAAACATCTGACGGAAAGCGAGACGACCGATACGGCCGAAACCGTTAATAGCTACTTTTGTCATAATTTTCTTTTTTTATTAATTTAAATATGGAAACGTTATATTATCCTTTAGCTTTATTCTTGTTATCCCGATGTAAAAATGTAACCAAATATATTGATTAACGAGATTTGCATTGCAAATTTACGTTTTTTTTCTGACAAATTGTTTGTTATTGAAAAAAAAATGTTATCTTTGTGCCATATTTGAACCAAACAATTAACACAAATCAATTATCACAGAAAAATTGTAATATCAACTTTGCAAAAGGTATTCAGATTACGAATAATAACAAATAATTCTAATTTTAAATTTTTCAATTTTCTATCAAGCTATGGGATTTATTAAGGAATTCAAAGAGTTTGCCATGAAGGGCAACGTAATGGACATGGCTGTCGGTGTTATCATCGGTGGCGCTTTTGGTAAGATTGTCAGCAGCCTGGTTGACGACGTGCTGATGCCTATCATCGGTATGATAACGGGCGGTGTAGATTTCACTCAGCTTGCTATCACCGTGGGCGAGGCAAATATCAAGTATGGCACTTTCCTGCAGAACATCATTGATTTCATCATCATCGCACTCTGTATCTTCTGCATGATCAAGGCTATGAACAAGATGAAGAAGGAGGCACCTGCAGAGCCCGAGGCACCTGCTAGTCCTACACAGGAGGAGCTTCTCACCGAGATACGTGATCTTTTGGCTAAGAAGTAACCCCCAACCCGAAGAGGGCGAAATCGCCTTTCAAAGGGTCATCGGGAAATGTCATACGCAATTTCTCCGTAAGTTTTAATGCGGAACCCATTGAAGCCGTCTTGGACTCAAGCAGTCCAAGGCGGCTCGCTTCTTGTATGACGTGTGTATCGAGGGGCATTATGAGCGTGCGCCTGTCTATAACGTCTGTCCACAGTCCGAGGTCCACGGGCGACCCCTCTCTCACCATCCATCTAAGAAACATGCACAGGCGCTTGCAGGATGACGAAGTGGATTGGGGGATGACGTTAACCTTAACCTTAACGTTGACCTTAACCTTTATCCGAAACCACCATACTATTGCCTTGATGGCATCAAGAGCCTGACGTGATGGCGGTTGTGATGTTGCAGCCAGTTCCTCCTTAACGTAGTTTTTCAGCGAACCATACCTAAAGAGCATATCCGTCAGTGAGTCAAGAAACTCACGCATAGTGCGGTTGGAGTATAGTCGGTAGTAACACTCATCATTATCAGGTATGTCATCCTTGTACCTGCCTGACAGGAGCCAGTGCTCCACCTCCCCATGAGAGCAATTCAGTATATACTGTATCTTTGGCATAAATTGTTTCCTGCTGCCATAGCTCAGTGAGGAGGCAATAAAAGCAAGTAGTTCCTTGTTGGCATCTCCCTCCACTTGGTGCATAAACCAAGATGGGTCACCATCAAGGAACTCCCTTGTCTCGTATCGTTCAGCTAAAGTCTTGAGGTCATGCATTCAACCTTAAACTTTATACTTTATACAAAGCTTACAATATTGACTTCACTGTTTCGAGCATACCCTTAGACTGTATGTCGTTCAGGAAGCCTTCAACCATGTCGGTAAGTCCAGGAATCTTGTTGAGGTCGCCGTGCTCGCCCCAAATCCAGTCTGCTGCGAGAACACCTTCAGCCACCTTGTGTGTGTCGCCTGTAGCCCAAAGTTCCTTGAGCAGATCCATAATCTTCTGGTCGTCGTTTGGCTCGATAGGAGCACCGTCAGCACGTGTACCACCCTTGTAGTAAGTGATGATAGCAGCCAGACCGAGTACCAAGCCCTTAGGTAGCTCGCCCTTGCGCTCCAGATATACCTTTACTCCTGGCAGGTCGCGTGCCTGGAACTTTGGGAATGAGTTGAGCATGATTGACGTTACCTGGTGGTCAACGTATGGATTGTCGAAGCGCTCCAATACGTCGGCAGCAAACTGCTGCAACTCGTCCATAGGCAGGTTCAGTGTCTGCATGAGTTCGTCATACTGTACCTTCTTGATATACTTGCCTACGACCTCGTCATGCAGTGCATCGCGCACGATGTTGATACCAGAGAGGTAAGCCACAGGTGAGAGCACTGTGTGAGGACCATTGAGCAGTGTAACCTTTCTCTCATGGTAAGGAGCCTCAGACTCTGCAATAAGAACATGCAGACCAGCCTGGTCAGCAGGGAACTCAGCACGGAGCTCTTCGCATGTCATATTCTCAGCCTTCTCGATAACCCAAAGGTGGAATATCTCAGCCTGTACCACGAGATTGTCCTTATAACCTATCTTCTGCTGTATCTCAGCAATCTCCTTGCGTGGGAATCCTGGTACGATACGATCCACGAGTGTAGCACATACGTAGTTGTACTTCTCAAACCACTCCTTGAAGCCCTCGTAGTCCTTGCCAAAGTCGTCCTTCCACAGTTCGATGTACTTGCGTATGCAGTCCTTGAGGTGATGACCGTTGAGGAATATCAGCTCACAAGGCATGATGATAAGTCCCTTCTTTGGGTCGCCGCCAAAAGTCTGGTATCGACGGAACAGGAGCTGAACCAGCTTGCCGGGGTAAGAAGAGGCAGGAGCGTCAGTAAACTTACATGCTGGATCGAAAGCGATACCAGCCTCTGTAGTGTTAGAGATAACGAAACGGATGTCTGGCTGCTCAGCGAGTGACATGAATGCCCAGTTCTGTGCGTATGGGTCGATGCCACGAGATATAACGTCCACACGGTCGAGCTGGTTTACAGGCTCACCGTTCAGACGTCCCTGCAGGTTTACGTGGTAGAGGCAGTCCTGACCGTTCAGCCACTGCACCATACCCTTGTCAATAGGCTGAACCACCACTACCGAACCATTGAAGTTCGTCTTGGCGTTCATATTCCAGATGATCCAGTCAACGAAAGCGCGTAGGAAGTTACCCTCACCAAACTGGATGATTTTCTCAGGAGCTGTGCTCTTTGGAGCAGTCAGTCTTGATAAAGATTTTAGCTGTGCCATTTTTTGTTTAGTATTTATGGTTATGTTTTAATAATGTTTTCCTCTTTTGCAAAGGTAGCAATAATAGTTGAAAGTTGAAAGTTGAAAGTTGAAAGTTCCTTTCGCTTTAAGTTTTTTTAACCATCAACTATCAACTGTGAACTCATCACAGTGCTCCTTTTGTCGATGGAAGCTGGTAGTGGTATATGTCCCTCTTTACTGCCATCCTTATGCTACGAGCGAAAGCCTTGAATATGCCCTCTATCTTATGGTGTTCGTTGTCGCCCTCTGCTTTTATGTTGAGGTTCATCTTGGCAGCATCGCTTACCGACTTGAAGAAGTGTTGAAACATCTCCGTCGGCATTTCGCCTACCTTCTCACGTTTAAATTCTGCATCCCATATCAGCCAGGGTCTTCCTCCGAAGTCGAGAGCCACGTTGCACAGGCAGTCGTCCATCGGCAGACAATATCCGTAGCGCTCTATGCCACGTTTGTCGCCAAGTGCCTTGAGCAGGCATTCTCCAAGCACTATGCCCGTATCCTCTATGGTGTGGTGTTCATCCACGTTGAGGTCGCCCTTACAACGTATGTATAGGTCTGTCATGCCGTGCTTGCCTATCTGCTCCAGCATGTGGTCGAAGAATCCCAGTCCCGTCTGTATGTCACACTTTCCCGTACCATCGAGGTTTATGCGCACTGTGATGTCCGTCTCCTTCGTGGTACGTGTTATCTCGGCTATGCGTTCGCCGGCAAAGAGCAGTTCGCTGATTTTCTTCCAGTCCATTCCGTCCTTGCCAAGTATCAGCGCCTTACATCCGAGATTGACGGCAAGCTGTGCGTCCGTCTCCCTATCGCCTATCACGTATGAACCAGCAATGTCGTAGTCTGAGTTGTCGATATACTCCGTGAGCATCCCTGTGCCAGGTTTACGGTTTGGATGAGCATCCTGTGGAAAATGACTATCTATCAGTATATTATCAAACTCTATTCCCTCACCTTTCAGGGTGTTGAGTATGAAGTTATGTACAGGCCAGAAGGTATTCTCGGGGAAAGAGTCTGTACCCAGTCCGTCTTGGTTGGAAACCATAACAAACTCAAAGTCGAGGTTCTTGCGTATGAAGGCGAGATTGGTTATCGCGCCCTCCACAAACTCCAACTTCTCGAAAGAGTCAATCTGCTCATCTGCTGGCTCCTTTATCAAGGTGCCGTCGCGGTCTATGAATAATACCTTTTTCATTTTCTCACGCTTCCATACAAAAACACCAGCGAGGCATAAAACCCTACTGACAATATATTAATAATGGTATAGCACACGGTGCACGCCACCACCATCATCACGTAGCCGCTGATGGGTATAAGCGCCGTATCGCCAAAATTCACTTCTCCCTCCACACTGCTGAAATAGGCATAGGTCGATACCACGTATGGCAGATACACCACTGCACTTACCACCACCAGTACGAATAGCGAGAGCAGCGTAGTGCCCACCACCTTGCCCAGGTGCCTGAATATGGCCTTCATCACCCTACCCCATCTTATCGTTCTCTTGCCCTTGATGCCACACAGGCGCTTAAACATCCTGTATAGTCTCACCATCGCCACCACGTAGGCTATGATGCAGAGCACTGCCAGCACCACTGCCACTATCACCTCTTCTATATATATAGGCTTATCGGCCATCACCGCCACATTGGCGTGGGTGTTCACAGCGTTTGACAGTACGCAGAGCAATGAGAGCACCAAGAAGTAAGGTCCCATCACCTTACACACCATCCACAGGTTCCCCGCGAGGAATCGGTATCCCTCACTCACGCACCTGGCGTATGAACGGTATGTGTAGAGGTTGGTGATCACTTTTTTAGTTCAGCGATAGTCTGTTTCAGCGCAGCTATCTTTTCCAGCGAGTCCGACTCCTTCTTGCGCTCCAGAGCCACTACGGCTTCTGGGGCATTGGCTACGAAGCGTTCGTTGGAGAGCTTCTTCCTTACCCCCATGAGGAATCCCTCGAGATGCTTCAGCTGAGCCTCCGCCTTGGCTATCTCTGCCTCTACGTCGATGAGGTCGCCCAGAGGCACGGCATACTCGCGAGTGCCTATCATGAATGCCGACGAACCCTCGCCCTTCTGCTGTACGTACTGTATGTCGCCGAGTCCTGCCATCTTCGTGATGACGGGTCCCAGAGCGGGGCACTGTGTTATCACCTTGTCGTCGTCGCCCGTCACTATCACCTCGAGAGTGAGCGGTTCACGAGGACCGATGTTCTTTGTCTGCCTTACACCACGCACACCTGATACTATCTGCTTCATCTCCTCGAAGTCTACCATCAGCTTCTCGTCAGCCTCCGTTGGAGCATCGAGTTTGAAAACATCCACCATCAGCGACTCACCGTCCTTGCGTTCAGCGATGTGCTGCCACAGTTCCTCGGTGATGAATGGCATGAATGGGTGTATTATGTGCAGCAGTTTGTCGAATATGTCGAGCGTAGCCTCCAGCGTCTCCTTGTCGATAGGACACTGGTATGCTGGCTTTATCATCTCCAGGTACCAACCCGAGAACTCATCCGTGAAGAGTTTGAATGCAGCCATCAGTGCCTCGTTAAGGCGGTACTTAGAGTAGTCGTCGTTTATCTCCGCATACACGCTCCTTATCTTGGCGTTCATCCATGCTATAGCCTTCTTGTTGGAGTCCGATGCCGCCTTGTCCTCCGTCTCCCATCCCTGTACCAGTCGGAAGGCGTTCCACATCTTGTTACAGAAGTTCATACCCTGAGCCGAGAGGGCATCATCATAGAGTATGTCGTTACCAGCAGGAGCTGCGAGCATCATACCCATGCGCACACCGTCCGCACCGAATTTCTCTATCAGTTCCAGTGGGTCAGGTGAGTTGCCCAGTGACTTACTCATCTTCCTGCCCAGCTTGTCACGTACTATACCTGTGAAATATACGTTGCGGAATGGTATCTGCTTCTCGTATTCGCAGCCCGCCATTATCATCCTTGCCACCCAGAAGAATATGATGTCCGGACCCGTCACCAGGTCAGCCGTTGGGTAGTAGTACTTTATCTCCTCGTTGCCAGGGTTGTTGATACCGTCAAAGAGTGATATAGGCCACAGCCATGATGAGAACCATGTGTCGAGGGCATCCTCGTCACGATGGAGCTGGTCCATCGTGATGTCCTTGCCATACTTCTCCTGCGCCTTCTTCAGCGCCTCCTCCTTTGTCAGGGCAACAACATAGCGCTCCTCCCCGTTTTCGTTATTGTTTTCGTTATCGTTATCGTTATCGTTTTCGTTAACGTTCCCGTTCCCACCCAGGGACTCTCCCCCTGAAGGGGGGAGTTGGAGGGGGGCAATAAAGTACGCCGGAATCCTATGTCCCCACCACAGCTGACGTGATATGCACCAGTCCTGTATGTTCTCCAGCCAGTTCTTGTATGTGGTCACATACTTCGTTGGGTAGAACTTCAGTTCGCCGTTCATCACAGGAGGCAGAGCTATGTCAGCCATGTGCTGCATGCTCAGGAACCACTGCTTGCACAGGCGAGGCTCCACTGCCGTGTCCTGGTTGCGCTCAGAGTATCCCACCTTATTATCGTAGTCCTCCACGTGGTCCATCAGCCCCGCCTCTTCGAGGTCTATGGCTATCTGCTTGCGCACCACCATGCGGTCCATGCCTACATAGATGCCAGCAGCCTCCGATATCGTGCCGTCAGGATTGAATATATCGATTATCTCCAGGTTGTGCGTCTTGCCAAGGTTGTAGTCGTTCACGTCGTGAGCAGGTGTCACCTTCAAGCAGCCCGTACCAAACTCTATGTCCACATATCTGTCCTCTATCACAGGTATCACGCGGTTCACTAACGGTACTATCACCTTGTGGCCCTTCAGCCATTGGTTCTTCACGTCCTTGGGGTTTATACACATCGCCGTATCGCCCATGATGGTCTCAGGACGCGTGGTGGCAACCACTGCGTAGTAGCCCTTCTCATCCTTGTGCCATACCTCGCCCTCAGCGCCTGTCAGCACCACGGGGTTTACGTCAGCATCAGCCACGTAGTACTTCAGGTGGTACAGCTTCGACTTCTCCTCACGGTATATCACCTCCTCGGTAGAGAGCACCGTCTGCGCCTTCGGATCCCAGTTTACCATGCGCAGTCCGCGGTATATGTAGCCCTTCTCATACAGGTCCACGAATACCTTCATCACCGACTCCGAACGCTTCTCGTCCATGGTGAATGCCGTGCGGTCCCAGTCGCATGAAGCACCCAGCTTGCGGAGCTGCTTCAGTATTATGCCGCCGTGCTCGTTGGTCCACTCCCATGCGTGCTTGAGAAACTCCTCACGCGTCAGGTCACGCTTCTTTATGCCCTGCTGCGCCAGTTTGTTCACCACCTTCGCCTCCGTAGCTATTGAGGCATGGTCAGTGCCAGGCACCCAACAAGCGTTCTTGCCGTCCAGTCGTGCCTTACGGATAAGGATGTCCTGAATGGTGTTGTTGAGCATGTGTCCCATGTGGAGCACTCCCGTCACGTTTGGTGGCGGTATCACTATCGTGTAAGGTTCCCTATCGTCAGGCTTGCTGGCAAACAGCTTATGGTCAGTCCAGTACTGGTACCACTTATTCTCTACCTCCTGTGGAGAGTATTTACTTGCTAATTCCATTGGTCTATTGTATCTTTTTATCCTTTTTTTTCTTGCGAATGCAAAGTTACAATTTTTTTATGACATACGCGGATAAAATAATAAAAAAAAGCAAAATTATGAGCGTATGTCTCATACAGTCATTAATGTTGTTCTATGTTCTTGCGCTCTAGTTGGTGCTCTGGCGAGCAGAGCTCGGAGGATCATAGTTGTCGTTCCTTTAAAAGACAATGCAAAATTACTACATTAACTTAACCTGTGCAAACTTTTCTCCGTTTTTAACATCATGTCATCTCTCCGCTTTAGAGGCTATGCCAGAGGGTGCTTCTGGCTATGCCGAAATGACCTTCTTGCTATGCTAGAAGGTACATCAAGCAGTGCCAGAACAAGCCAAAATGTACGCATCGTTTACTTAATATATAACCGATTGTGTTACAACACGTTACAACTATAAAATACAAAATACAAAAAAACTGTCAATTGTCAATTGTCAATTGTCATTTACCCAAAACGTTGTCTCCGTTTTTAACATTTAAGTAGGTCGTCGATGTTGCCAAGGTCGCCAAGGTCGCCATTGCTGTTACGTGCGTGCGTATATAGGTTATTATTATATATACAATATTAATATCTCTTTTCCTTTAATGGTTTCTCTCTTCTTTTTCTAAGTCGTATTTTTCATCTATAATCTATAATCAGTCCTCTGGTGTAGAAAATCTTGTTGGCAACCTTGGTGACCTTGGCGACTTTTCAGTTTAGGACATGGCACGAGGAATATGAAAAATGAAAAAACTATTTAAACTCATATTGTTTCAAGGGTTAGAAGATTTCTACAATCTGTCCTTCCACAGCCTTGTCATATCCTCGAGGGTCTTGCCCTTGGTCTCAGGCACGAGTTTCCATACGAAGATGGCGGCGAGGATGCAGATGACGCCATACAGTCCGTAGGTGAACCAATGGCCGAAGTCGTCACCCTCAGTGAGGTGCATATTGAAGAGGGGCACGAAGCTGGAGCTGACGATAAAGTTGAATATCCACTGGAAGGCTACGGCGATGGCTACTGCTGCACCACGTATGGTGTTAGGGAACACCTCGGCAATAAGCACCCAGCAGATGGGTCCCCAGGAGAACATGAAGCTTGCGGAATATACCATGATGCTCGCCATACAGAGGAGTTCCAGTCCTGGATGTCCGAAGGTCGTGGCAACTCCGAAGGCTCCTATCGCCATGCCTATGGAACCTACGATGAGGAGTGGGCGGCGACCGAGCTTCTCGACGGTGAAGACGGCAACGAGGGTGAACAGTATGTTGACAATGCCAGTGAAGACGGTGACAACCATAGGATTGTCCATACCCATGTCGGCATAGATACGTGGGGCATAGTAGAGCACGGCATTGATGCCTACTGCCTGCTGGAATACTGACAGCATGATGCCTACGAAGATACACAGCCAGCCATAGGTGAAGAGACGCTCGGTCTTGGTGTGCATGGTATCCTTGATCTCCTGGAGTATGACGTGTGACTGGTGCTCGCCATTGATACGGGCAAGTACAACTCGCGCCACCTCAAACTTGCTTATGGAGACAAGGTAACGTGGGCTCTCGGGTACGAAACAGATAAGGAGGGTGAAGAGGGCAGCGGGTATCATCTCGGAACCAAACATATAGCGCCACCCTACCTCAATAGTCCATGGGTCGCTCTCAGGCAGCACACGATTCATGCCTGCGCCGATGCTGTCGATGATAGGATTGGTATGCTCGCCAAGTATCATGAAGTTGACAAAATAGACTACCAACTGACCGAAGATGATGGCAAACTGATTCCAACTGACGAGCATGCCACGAATCTTATAAGGGGCTATCTCACCGATATACATAGGGCAGATGGCTGAGGCAAGTCCTACGCCGATGCCGCCAATGACACGGTAGATATTGAATACTACAAGGAGTTCATATACTGGCACACCACGCTCAAAGAAAAATGTCTCGGGCTCCATACTGCCGTAAGCAGATATGAAGAACAGCATGCCAGCAATGACGAGAGACTTCTTTCTGCCCAGATTGGAGGCCAGCACACCTGAAATGGCGGAACCGATGATACAGCCTATGAGGGCACTTGACGAGGTGATGCCATGAAGGTAATCGGTGTAGTCGAAGTTTGTGGCTCCAAGGAAGAATGCCTGGAGACCCTTCTCGGCACCTGAGATGACAGCGGTGTCATAGCCAAACAGGAGGCCACCGAGGACAGCGACCATCACGATGGAAAAGAGGTAGCTCTTGCTACCATGGTCAGTAGTATTCATTTTTGATTTTAGGTTTAGGTTTAGGTTTTAGTAGTAAAGGAAGGAAGCCCCCCAAGATTGGGGGACTTTTTTATAATTTCAGCTCCTTGAGTACGGCAGAAATCTTTTGCTTGGTAGTGAGGCGTGTGGGCACGAGGGGCAGACGGAGCACATTCTTGAGCAGTCCCATCTCGCTCATCAGCGCCTTGACACCTGCTGGGTTGCCATCGACAAAGAGGAGGCTATAGAGCTCGGTAAACTTATGGTGTATCTTTTGTGCTGCTCCGTACTCGCCATTAAACTCGAGACGTATCATACGCGAGAACTCCTTAGGCAGGGCATTGCCAATAACGGAGATTACTCCTACGGCTCCTGTGGCTATCATGTGGAAGGTGATGGCATCATCGCCTGAGAGGACCTCGAAGTCGGCAGGCTTATTCTTGATTATCTCATCGACCTGCTCAATGGAGCCTGATGCCTCCTTGATAGCCACGATATTGTCGCAGTCGTTGGCAAGACGGCATGTGGTCTCGGGCTTAAGATTGATGCCCGTACGTCCTGGCACATTGTAGAGCACTACGGGCAGACGGGTAGCGCCAGCGATAGCCTTGAAATGCTGGTAGAGGCCTTCCTGCGAGGGTTTGTTGTAGTAAGGACATACTGACAGCAAACCATCGATGCCACTCATGTCGTAGGTCTGACACATCTCGACCACAGCGGCGGTGTTGTAACCACCACAACCCATGAGGAGAGGCACACGACCTGCTACCTGCTTGACGATAAACTGCTTCACCTGATAGTGTTCATCACTTGACAGGCAAGGTGTCTCGCCTGTCGTTGCCAGGATACAGAGGAAATCAGCGCCATTGCTGAGCTGATACTCTATGATGGATGCCAGCGACTCGTAATCGACGGTACCATCTTCATTGAACGGAGTGACTAAGGCTATGCCAAGTCCACGGAATATATTTTGCATACTAAACTCGCTTTGCTCGTACGATACGCTTCGCTACGATACGCAATCTGTGATTGCTACGAAACGCTACGCTACGAAAACATTAAAATATCAACTATCAAATCTCAAACCTCAAATCTCAAACCTCAAATCTCAAACCTCAAACCTTACTTGTATTCTTGCCAAGGTTTTATCTCAATCTCATCGAGTGGCTGGGTGCAGAATGCATTGATGAATGCACTTGCCAAGCGGCTGTTGGTGATTAGAGGCACATTGAGGTCAATGGCTGCACGACGTATCTTGTAGCCGTTGTCGAGCTCGGATACGGTGAGATCCTTTGGTATGTTGACCACCATATCAATCTCCTTATTGCGGAGCATATCGAGAGCCTGTGGCTGACCATCCTCAGAAGGCCAATAGACCTTGGTGCTCGGTATATCGTGCTCACAAAGGAACTTATAGGTGCCACCCGTAGCATAGAGGGTGTAGCCATGCTCCACGAGTTGGCGTGCTGCATCGAGCATCTCGACCTTCTGCTTCGTAGAACCCGTAGAGAGGAGTATTTTCTTCTCAGGTATGCGCTGTCCTACAGAGAGCATAGCCTTGAGTATGGCACAGCTGGTGTCATTGCCTATACATCCTACCTCACCCGTGGATGCCATATCGACACCCAGCACGGGGTCAGCCTTCTGCAAGCGGTTGAAAGAGAACTGACTCGCCTTGATACCTACATAGTCAAGGTCGAAGAGATTCTTGTCAGGCTTCTCAAACGGCACATTGAGCATTACTTTAGTAGCAAGGTCTATAAGATTAAGTTTTAAGACCTTACTAACGAATGGGAACGAACGCGAAGCACGCAGGTTGGTCTCTATGACAAGGATATCATTATCCTTTGCCATGTACTGACAATTGAATGGTCCCGAGATATGCAGCTCCTTGGCTATCTGCTTGGTGATACGCTTTATGCGACGTACTGTCTCGACATACAGTTTCTGTGGTGGGAACTGCAAAGTGGCATCACCTGAGTGCACTCCGGCAAACTCCACGTGCTCAGAGATGGCATAGGCTATCACCTCGCCGTCCTTTGCCACACCGTCGAAGTCTATCTCCTTGGCATGCTCAATGAACTTGGACACCACTACGGGATGCTCAGCGCTGACGTTGGCGGCAAGCTGGAGGAACTTCTCCAATTCCTCACGGTTGGAGCATACATTCATCGCTGCTCCTGACAGTACGTAAGAAGGACGCACAAGGACTGGGAAACCCACCCTATCAATAAAGGCGTTCATCTCATCCATAGATGTCAGTGCAGCCCACTCTGGCTGATCTACACCTATGCGATTGAGCATGGCAGAGAACTGTGCACGATCCTCGCAGTTGTCAATATCCTTTGCCGACGTACCAAGAATAGGAACGTTCTCGGCATCGAGTCGCATGGCTAGGTTGTTAGGTATCTGTCCGCCAGTAGATACTATCACGCCGTAAGGCATCTCAAGGTCGAGGATATCCATGACACGCTCAAAGGTCAACTCATCGAAATAGAGACGGTCGCACATATCATAGTCAGTGGATACGGTCTCGGGGTTGTAGTTGATCATCACTGAGCGATAGCCCTGCTTGCGTATAGTATTGAGTGCCTGCACTCCGCACCAGTCGAACTCCACTGACGAGCCGATACGGTAAGCACCTGAGCCGAGCACTACAATAGACTTTTTGTCATTCTCGTAATTGATGTCGTGCTTGACACCTGCGTATGTCACATACAGATAGTTGGTCTGGGCAGGATACTCTGCTGCGAGGGTATCTATCTGCTTCACAACAGGGGTGATGCCATAACTCTTGCGCAGGGCACGTATGGTGAGTATCGCCTTGTGCATATTGCCCAGATCCTTCTGCAGTCCTACGGCACGTGCTATCTGAAAGTCGGTAAATCCATATACCTTTGCAGTACGCAGCAGTTCCTTGTCGAGCACATTGACGGAGGTGCACTTGTCAAGCTGGTCATCGATATCCACGATATGCTGTAGCTTTTGCAGGAACCACAGGTCAATCTTCGTCATATCATGAATCTGCTGCACATTGAATATCTTACGCTTCAAAGCCTTGGCAATGACAAAGATACGCTTATCGGTAGGAGCCGTGAGAGCTGCCTCGATATCGTCTATCTGCAGCACCTTATTCTCCACAAATCCATGCATTCCCTGTCCTATCATACGAAGGCCCTTCTGTATAGCCTCCTCGAAGTTGCGGCCTATCGCCATCACCTCACCAACGGACTTCATAGAAGAGCCCAGCTCCTTATCCACGCCACGGAACTTGGAGAGGTCCCAGCGAGGTATCTTACATACCACATAGTCGAGGGCTGGCTCAAAGAATGCCGAGGTGGTCTTGGTGACAGAGTTCTTGAGTTCAAAGAGTCCGTAGCCCATGCCAAGCTTTGCTGCTACGAAGGCGAGAGGATAACCTGTAGCCTTTGATGCGAGAGCAGAAGAACGGCTCAGACGTGCATTGACCTCTATGACACGATAGTCCTCCGACAGTGGGTCGAAGGCATACTGCACGTTACACTCGCCCACGATACCGATATGACGTATTATCTTTATGGCGAGGGCACGCAGTTTGTGGTATTCGGAGTTGGTCAAAGTCTGAGACGGAGCTATCACGATAGACTCACCAGTGTGTATGCCCAGTGGGTCAAAGTTTTCCATGTTGCAGACCGTGATACAGTTGTCATAACGGTCGCGCACCACCTCATACTCTATCTCTTTCCACCCCTTGAGAGACTTCTCGACAAGCACCTGTGGGGAGAAGGAGAAGGCTTTCTCCGCCAGCTTGTTGAGTTCCTCCTCATTGTCACAGAAACCTGAGCCAAGTCCGCCGAGGGCATATGCTGCACGTATGATGACAGGATAGCCCAGTTCGGCAGCAGCCTTACGTGCATCATCGATATTCTCCACAGCATGTGACTTGATGGTCTTGACACCTATCTCGTCGAGTTTGCCGATAAAGAGTTCTCGGTCCTCTGTATCCATGATTGCCTGAACGGGAGTACCAAGGACACGTACATTATACTTATCGAGTACTCCTGACTGATATAGCTCAACGCCACAGTTGAGTGCTGTCTGTCCTCCGAAGGCCAACAGTATGCCGTCAGGACGTTCCTTCTTTATGATACGCTCTACGAAGTATGGCTGTACGGGCAAGAAATAAACCTTGTCTGCCACACCCTCTGACGTCTGCACCGTAGCGATATTGGGGTTGATGAGCACAGTCTCCACCCCTTCTTCCCTGAGAGCTTTGAGTGCCTGTGAGCCAGAGTAGTCAAACTCACCCGCCTCACCGATTTTCAGTGCGCCAGAGCCCAGCAGCAGTACTTTTTTTATATTTTCGTCTTTCATCCTTATTCGAATTGAAAATTGAAAATTGAGAATTGAAAATTGTGATTACCTTTTTCTCACTCAATAGACTTTATAAATAATTCACGAATTTGTCAAACATAAACTCTGTATCGACAGGGCCTGAGCATGCCTCAGGATGGAACTGGCTTGAGAACCAAGGTTTTGTCTTATGCCTTATGCCCTCATTGGAGCCATCATTCATATTGACAAACAATTCTTCCCAATCTGCGCCGAGAGTTGTTGCATCAACGGCATATCCATGATTCTGCGATGTCACGAAACACTTTTCTGTTCCCACCATGCGTACAGGCTGATTGTGCGAGCGATGACCATACTTAAGTTTGTATATCTTTGCTCCTGCAGCCTTTGAGAGCAGTTGGTTACCCATGCAGATGCCACATATCGGCTTGTCGCTCTTTGCCATCTGCTTCTGGATTATCTTCACAGCATCCTCACACATGTCAGGGTCACCAGGACCGTTGGCAAGGAACAATCCGTCAAAATCCATATCGGTATAGTCGTAGTTCCATGGTACTCGCACCACTTCGCAACCACGGTTTATGAGGCAACGTATGATGTTTGCCTTCACGCCGCAGTCCACGAGCACTACTTTTTTTGCCTTACTGCCTGCAGGCACGCTGCCTGGAGCAGGCTGGTATGTAACGATTTCCTTCACAGAAACCAGATCCACGAAGTTTACTCCTTCGTAGTTGGCCTCTGGAATATTGTCGGGGTCGTCGTCAAAGAGTATCTTACCCATCATCACACCATGTTCACGCAGCACCTTTGTCAGTTCGCGTGTATCGATGCCCGTAATGCCCGGCACCTGCTCACGCTTGAGCCAGTCGGCAAGGCTCTCTTTCGCATTCCAATGGCTGTACTCAGTGCTGTAGTCAGCAACTATTATGGCAGAGGCATATATCTTGTCGCTCTCCATGAATGTGGGCAATCCATTTTTCTCAAAAGAAAATGACGGCACTCCATAGTTGCCCACGAGTGGGTATGTGAGCACCATCAACTGTCCAGCGTATGAAGGGTCGGTAAGACTCTCTGGATAGCCCATCATGGCAGTGTTGAATACCACCTCGCCAGCAATGGGTTTGTCATATCCAAATGACTTACCATGAAACTTTGTTCCGTCCTGTAATACTAATGTTACGTTTCTCATTATCTATTTTTCTGAATAATCTGGATAATCTGAATAGTCTAAGTAATCAGACTTACTCTACTGTCACTGACTTAGCAAGGTTACGTGGCTGATCAACGTTGAGCCCCTTTGCAACTGCCACATGATAAGAAAGCAACTGAAGAGGTATGACGCTGAGCAGCGGTGCAAGTGGTGCTATTGTCTCGGGCACCTCTATAACCTCTTCAACAATATTCTTCACATCCTCATCACCCTCTGTCACCACAGCGATTATCTTGCCGTGACGTGATATCACCTCCTGCATGTTGGATATTATCTTACGATACAGTTTGTGGTGCGTAGCGATGAAAATCACAGGCATCTCCTCGTCAACGAGTGCTATCGGTCCGTGCTTCATCTCTGCAGCAGGATATCCCTCGGCATGTATGTAGCTTATCTCCTTGAGTTTTAGTGCTCCCTCAAGTGCAACGGGGTAGTTCCATCCACGTCCCAGGTACAAGAAGTTCTTGGCGAAGGTAAACTTTGACGCCATCTGCTTTATCTTGTCGTTTTGCAGGAGCACCTTCTCTATCTTTTCAGGTATTGCCATGAGTTCGCGAATAGTTTCCTCATACTCATCCTGACTTACCGTACCCTTTGCCATACCCAGTGCGAGTGCGAGCATGACGAGTACTGTAACTTGACCTGTGAAGGCCTTTGTAGATGCCACTCCTATCTCTGGTCCGACATGTATGTATGTGCCTGTCGTTGACTCACGAGCGATGCTCGAGCCCACACCATTTACTATGCCGAATATCATAGCTCCCTGCTGCTTTGCCAACTGTATGGCAGCAAGCGTGTCAGCAGTCTCACCAGACTGGCTTATCGCCATCACTACGTCATCATTGCTTATCACTGGGTCGGAATAGCGGAACTCCGAAGCATATGCCACCTCCACCGGTATGCGGCAAAAATGCTCTATGAGTTGCTTACCGATGAGTCCAGCATGCCACGATGTACCACATGACACTATCACGATACGCTTAGCCTGAAGCAACTCACGACGATGGTTGGTGACGGCAGAGAGTATCACCTGTGGGTCGTGGGAGTATGGTGACTCCACGATGCGTCCTCGCATACAGTCTTTCAGCACATTGGGTTGGTCGAATATCTCCTTAAGCATAAAGTGGGGATATCCCTCGTGATCAAGCATGGAGAGGTCCACATTTACTTCTTTTATCTCAGCATTGGCCTCTTCTCCCGTCAGTTTATAAACTTTCAGTTCCTTACCTCGCTCTATCACCGTCATCTCCTCATCGTTGAGATACACTATCTGGTTGGTGTACTCAGCTATCGGGCTGGCATCAGAGGCAAGGAAAAACTCCGAATGGTCCTCTACTACTCCGACAGCGAGTGGCGATGACTTGCGTGCTGCCACGAGTTGGTCAGGATTGCGTGAATCGATAACAGCGATAGCATAGGCACCAAACACCCTGCCGAGAGCTGTGCGCACTGCCGTGGGAAGGTCCACATTATTCTTCTCCATGACATACTCAATGAGTTGCACAAGCACCTCTGTATCCGTCTCGCTCTTAAAAACATATCCACGCTTCTTGAGCTGATCGCGCAGTGTGGCGTAGTTTTCGATTATACCATTGTGTACCAGCGTGAGGTTTCCTGACTGGCTCTTGTGAGGATGGGCATTGACCTCGCTTGGTACGCCATGAGTAGCCCAACGTGTGTGAGCAATGCCTATTGTGCCTGTCACATCGTTGTTTTCAGCCACTTTCTCAAGGTCTGACACCTTACCCTTTGCCTTATAGACGTTAAGTTGCTTTGTGGTATCAGATATCATTGCACAACCAGCTGAGTCATAGCCACGATATTCCAGTCGGCGCAGTCCTTTTATCAATATGGGATATGCCTGTTTTGTTCCTATGTATCCTACTATTCCGCACATAACTTTGTTATATTTTATTCATCGTATCGTTCCTTTACCACTTAGTTATTGCCACTATCATCGTAGCCAGCGACATACCCAAGCTCGTCAGTGAGGTCCAGAATGTATTGGCACTGATATCGGCATTACGAGCCTGTATCTTGTGTGGCTCGACGTAGATGATATCATTTTGCTCAAGGAAGTAATAAGGCGAATTGAGTATGTTAGCATCGTTGATGTTATAGCGTGCTGTCATCTTCTCTCCTTTTTCGTTTTCACGAATAAGCATGATATTGGTCTTCTTGCCATACAGGCTGATATCACCACTCTTTGCCAATGCCTCGATGATACTCATTCGCTCATTAGGTACATTGATAACAGAAGGACCTGCAGCGCCTATCACAATCACACTAAAGTTGGATATACGCACCTTAACGACAGGTTTCTCCGTTTCCGTAAAGTATGGCTGTATCTGCTCTGCTATAAAGTCTTCCAACTCTGGACGTGTCTTGCCCTGGACCTTTATCTTACCCAAAACAGGGAAGTTAATTTCACCATCCTTATCAACGATATAGGTATATATAGAACCCGTGCTACCCATGTAACTGCCAGCGTTTACGGAACTTGCATTGAAATTGAAAGGTGCTGCAGCTTCAGGAGTGATTGACGTAACGTTGATAGTCAGCTCATCATTCGGCTTAATCTTTATCTTTGGTCTCATCTCGCCCTGTGCAAGATTCACAGTATCAATATTTTGGAAATAAACGAGGTGTTTGGTCAGTGTGCACCCAGAAAACAACATTGCACACACGAGTAAAGCGATGCCCAAAAGAAGTTTTTTCATCTTGTAATAGTTTATGATGAGAATGACTTACAATATTTGTGCAAAAGTACTACATTTTTTTTATTTACACAAATATTTTTTCATTTTGTCACAAAAATGTGATTTTTCTTTGCATTTTGTTTGTATAATCGAAACTATGACTTTCTCTTGTCAGAAATTTACACCTACAAGAGCATAGACGGAGGCTATGAGGTCACGAGACATCATTACACCATTGCCATGTTGGTAATAGAACGAAACACCCTGCAGGCCTGTAAATATTGGACCACTGTTGTATAGCAGTGCAAAACGCGTGGTGACCCCTAAGGCAATGTTCTTTCGCAAGACAGCCTCCATATCATTGATGAACTTCGAACGGTCCGCATCTGGTTTATATTCATTATTGGTATGTTGTATGAGGTAGCCTATTGAGCCCGTTGCCTCCACTCCAAATATCCAGTTTTTTGCAAACACCCAGTTGTAGCCATAACCTCCCGAGAGTGAGATCTCATCATTATATTGCTCTCCCGACAAGGAGGAATTCTCCAGTGTAGTACCACTGACAGCATTCATCTTGTCTGTGAGTTGTTGCCAATTAATATCGCTCCGATTGTGGGCATACTGTATGCCAGCTATGGCCGAACCAGCGGATATAAGCTGACGGTGAGTCTGACTGAATGCCGCCTGTTGGGAATAGTGCTTATAGTTGAAAATATAATTGAAACTTACTCGCGTCATTCCCATGTGTATTCCGTCAAATGGTTCCCCACGCAAGTATTTTGAAATGTCAACATCATTGACAACGAGCTTGTAAATTTTATAGTTACCCCCCACCCTACGATAAAAAAGATCGAAGCCAAAGGCAGCAGAATATATAGAGGCGCTGAGGTCTGTGTCATCACTATTGATAAAAATAGACTTTAGGTCTATGTTGTATCCGAAAAATGCAAACCTCCAACCGAAAAAAGGTCCTACACGAGTACGAGGTCTCGGAGAGACACGGATAAGGAACTTCTCATCTGCATCTAGCTGACAAACCTCAAATCGGGTAGTAACCTGCAACATTCCACACCAATTGTAGTAGTCTTGAACGTCGATGTATTTGGGGTCACGGGGAGGCGAGAAACACTTGTTCATAAAACGATAAATCCTCTTAAAGACGTTAGGACGCTTTAAGAGGGTATCTGTCACCACAGCAGTTGCGGCAGTATCTGCTTCTGCCGTCATAACCATATCTACTCCTGCTACGATACTGTCACTGCCTATATCATCAGCATAGGTAGTCGCGAAAAAGAGCAAAAGCACGAATATGTGTATGAAACGACTCATATCTTGCCCAGTATCTTATCCAGAACCCAATTGGTAGGTGTAGCACTTAGCGAAGTACACTGTGTGTCACACTTACCTTGCAACGTTTCCACGACGGCCCTTATGATGGGTGCCTGAACATGCAGGGGGTGCTTAATATCAAACTCCTCTACCCCCCTTGACAGATGCAGACGAATAGGTTGATTTTGAAAGACTGAGAAACATATCAGCCCTTTGTCGCCTATCAACTCTATGCGATCCTCTCTGGCTGCTTCCTGTGCTGCAAAAGACCACGACCCACTTCCTACTATGCCGTTGTCAAACATAAAACATGCCCCGATAGTATCTTCTGTCTTGTATAGTCCTCCACGGTTGGAACTGTACCCCGTAGCATGGGTAATTACACCAAATATATCCTGTAATAAATCAAACTGATGTGGGGCGAGATCATAAAAATAGCCACCACCCGCAATATTTTCCTTAATACGCCAAGGCTGGTGCGCCTCGTCAAGGAAGTCTTCTTTATGCGGAGGTGTGGCTAACCTAATATGTATGTTTTGTACCCTGCCTATACGTTGTTGCTCTATCAGTTCCTTTATCTTCTGAAAATAAGGCAGATAACGGCGATAGTAAGCCACAAAGCATGGCTGATGGGTCTCCTGCGACACATGATTGATACGTGCACAGTCTTCGTATGAGGCAGCGAGAGGTTTCTCTATATATACCGGTTTACCTGCACGCATCGACATTATAGCATACGCAGCATGGCTTGAGGGAGGGGTAGCGATATAGACAGCGTTGACCTGCGGGTCATCGATAAGCGCCTGAGCATCAGTGTACCATTTAGGTATATGATGTCTCTCAGCATAGGAGCGTGCCTTGTCAGCCGTGCGACTCATTACAGCCACTACGCTCGAGCCTTCTATCTCACTGAAAGCCGGACCGCTTTTTACTTCCGTAACCTCACCACAACCGATGAAGCCCCATCTTACTTCTTTCACTTCTTGGTATTCTTTTCTGAAGCCGAACCTTTCTTATATGCCTTATTGAGACCCTCTATGATATCACTGGTAATATCTGCAGACTTGTCTGCAAAGAGTATATTGTCACCACTCTTTGAGAGTATCATAGTGTATTTCTTGTCTTTATTGTACTTGGCAATGAAATGCTGAAGGGAGTCATGCAGTGCTTCGTTGAATTTTGCAGTCTCTTCCTGAAACTCTGCGCTGAGACGCTGCTGTAGTGTTTCAAGGTCAGCATTCTGCTTCTGAAGGCCTGCCTGTATCTGCTCTGCCTGTTCGCGAGTGTAAGCATTCTGCTGAAGCTTCTGCTGAAAATTGGCAGCTGCGGACTGCAATGCTTGTCCCTTTTGCTGGAGGGTTGCCTGAATGTTCTGACTCTTCTTCTCCAATATGAGAGAATACTCCTTGCAGTACTCATACTGAGTCATCAGCGAGTCAACCTCTACATAGGCAATTTTTAGGGCAGATGGTGTCTCAGCCTTGGATGCTGAAACCTCATCAGCTTTAGGCGATTTGTTACATGATGTGAGTGAAAGGGCAGATAAGGCTGCTACTGCCATTGCGCAAAAAAAAAGTTTCTGTGTCATTTTATGTAAAAAGAAATGAATTTATTTTGTATTATCTTCAATTTTTTGTACCTTTGCCAGCGGTTCTTAATGCACACTATACGTAGGTTGGTGCAAAGATAGTAAGAAAAACTCAATATCACATTTTAAAAAACGTAAAATTTGAATAAAAAAGACTTAAAGCCCGAGAGCGTTTTCCATTTCTTTGAAGAAATCAACAACATACCACGTCCTTCAAAGCATGAGGAAAAGATGATAGCCTACCTCAAGAATTTTGGTGGAGAAAGAGGACTTGAGACTATCGTGGACGACACAGGCAACGTGCTGATACGAAAACCTGCAACACCAGGCAAAGAGGGAGCTGCCAAGATAGTATTGCAGAGCCATATGGATATGGTATGTGACAAACTTGTGGATCATGATATAGACTTTCTTAATGACCCTATCGAAACATATGTCGATGGGGAGTGGATGAGAGCCAAAGGCACAACACTGGGAGCCGACGATGGTATAGGATGTGCAATCGAACTTGCCATACTTGATGCGGACAACATAGAACACGGATCAATAGAATGCCTGTTTACCATAGATGAAGAGACGGGGCTGACAGGTGCCAACAACCTCGACGGTAATATGCTGAAAGGCGAAATGCTCCTCAACCTTGATTCGGAAGACGAGGGACTATTCTATGTGTCATGCGCAGGAGGCAAGACTACGACTGCCACCTTTAAATATAATAATAAGGTGGAAGCACCAAAAGACATGTTTTTTGTCACCGTATCGATAAAAGGATTGACAGGCGGACACTCTGGTGACGACATAAACAAAAAACGTGCAAATGCAATCAAGATATTGGCACGCTTCCTATATCTAGAGCAACAGAAGTACGACATACGGCTTGCTGAGTTCAACTCCGGCAAACTGCACAATGCAATACCACGTGACGGTGAGATTACATTTGCTATTCCTTTTGCATATAGAGAGCAGGTGCGCGTGGACTGGAATGTATATTGCGCAGAAGTGGAAGAAGAGTTTTTGGTAACAGAAAGGAACATGCAGTTTCACATGGAAACGGCTGATGCCGTCAACGTGATACCACAGGAAACTGGTCAACGTATCATAAGAGCCCTGCAGGCTATGCACCATGGTGTATTCAGCGTAGTGCAGGATCTTTCACTCGGAGACCTCACTGAGACTTCAAGCAACCTGGCCGTAATAAAAACCGGAGAAAAAGAGATGATCATACACACCAGCCAGCGAAGTAGTGTGATGAGCAATCTGACCAATATGGTAAACACCATCACGGCAACATTTGAATTGGCAGGGGCAGACATCATAGTGCATAACGACGGCTATCCTGCCTGGGAAATGAATCCCAATAGCAAACTGCGTGATATAGCCAAGGCATGCTATACAAAACTGTTTGGCACACAACCAACCATCACAGGCATTCATGCCGGACTGGAGTGTGGATTGTTCTCTAAGCGATATCCACATCTCGACATGCTTTCAATAGGTCCTACGATGAGAGGGGTACACTCTCCCGACGAAAAACTGCACATACCCTCAGTAGAGAAGGTTTATGCACTAGTACTCGAAATACTAAAGAACATATAGACAACACAATGAAGAAATGCTGTATAGACCTGACAGTCAAGTCTGTAGAACATCTCAACGAGAAGTATGTAGTCATCACACTTACTGACGATGCCCCACTTCCCGAGATGGTGCCTGGACAATTTGTAGAAGTGAGAGTTGACAACTCCACGTCAACCTTCCTACGCCGTCCTATATCTATCAACAACGTAGATTATGACTTAAATGAGCTACACCTGCTTGTAGCATGCATAGGAGATGGCACAAGACAAATGGGAAAACTAACAAGTGGCGATAAGCTGAACGTCATGCTGCCACTCGGAAATGGCTTTACGATGCCTTCCAATGCAGAGAGAAGACACCTATTGATTGGAGGAGGCGTAGGCGTCGCACCACTGCTATATCTTGGAAAAAAGATAAAGGAAAATGGAGCAGAACCTACATTCCTAATCGGAGCACGCAGTGCCTCAGACCTGCTGATGCTTGACAATTTTAAGAAGTACGGTAGGGTATTTATCACTACCGAGGACGGTAGCGAGGGAGAAAAGGGCTTTGTGACCAACCACTCCATACTCCAGCAGGAGCAGTTTGACTTCATATCCACCTGTGGGCCGAAACCTATGATGGCAGCAGTAAGCAAATGTGCCGAGAAACTCAATGTAGAATGTGAGGTGAGTCTGGAAAACAAAATGGCGTGTGGGTTGGGCGCTTGTTTGTGTTGCGTAGAGAAAACTAAAGACAAAGGCAACATATGCATTTGCACTGAAGGGCCTGTTATTAATTCTAAAAGACTCGATTGGTAATGGCTAATATAAAAGTAAAAATAGGGGAACTGGAGTTTAAGAACCCAGTCATGACGGCATCAGGAACATTTGGTTATGGCATAGAGTTTCAGGACTTTGTACCTCTTGACCAAATTGGCGGTATAATAGTAAAAGGCACCACCCTACTCCACCGTGAGGGCAATGACTACCCACGCATGCACGAAACTGCAAGTGGTATGCTAAACTGCGTAGGATTACAGAATAAGGGTGTTGAGTACTTTTGTCAGCACATCTATCCAGAGATAAAAGACATAAAAACCAACATCATCGTTAACGTAAGCGGTTCTACTATAGAGGATTACGGAGAGTGTGCTGCACGTATCAATGAATTGGATAATATTCCAGCCATAGAATTAAACATTTCATGTCCCAACGTAAAACATGGTGGCATGGCATTCGGCACAACCATAGAAGGGGCATCATCTGTTGTAAAGGAGGTGAGGAAACGTTATAACAAAACACTGATAGTAAAACTGTCGCCCAATGTGACGGATATTGCCGAGATAGCCCGTGCCGTGGAGGCTGAAGGAGCAGATAGTGTGTCGCTGATTAACACATTGATGGGCATGGCAATTGACATAGAAAGACGAAAGAGTTTGTTGTCCATAGGTACCGGAGGACTGAGCGGACCATGCATAAAACCTGTGGCGGTGCGTATGGTAAACCAAGTTGCCAAAGCCGTAAAAATTCCCGTTGTAGGACTTGGAGGCATCAGTAGTGCTGAAGATGCCATAGAATTTTTTATGGCTGGTGCCACAGCAATAGAAATTGGCACTGCAAACTTTCTCGATCCAGCCGTAACAATAAAGGTGCGTGATGGTATTGGTAATTGGCTAGACACACATAACTGCTCAAGTATTAATGATATTATTGGAGTAGTCTAAATCAACCATGACAATTCAGATTATTCCCTAAAAAATAACAAATCGAAGCAATCAGTTCATTAGGCTGCTCCGATTTGTTATTTTAAAAATTAAACCAACGGCGATGTTTCTTTTGAGGATATGGAGAACCTCCTCTTGAGTTTTCCATAACTATATCCTGCCATGTGAGATGTTCTTTTACCATACGATATATCGTACCCCAATCTGGCAGTCCCCCGACATTCCTGTCATCTATCCACAAGTCAACCTTCAGTTTACGCGAGAAATGATTATTTTTCTCCCTTTCTTCCTCGGGATAATCACGGTTTACTGCATAGAACTCCACACCCCGAGCCTTACACCAATCTATAGCTTCTTGCAAGAGGTCATCCTCACGCACAGTCCATAATATCAAACGGTGGTGCTCGTTTATCAACTGTCGCAAGGTGTCAGTAGCAAATGGAAGTTCTTTACCTATTTTGGGATAGGCATGTTCCACTATAGTACCATCAAAATCTACTGCTATTGTCATTTTGCTTTACTGTCGAACTATCCTAAACTTTCTCCTATGATTACTTCTTTACTGAATCATCATCAGGATTGCCATAATGGCTATCGGCATATGAACCATAACCGTATGAATGATATCCGTAACTACCATAGCCTCCATATCCGTATGAGTTATATCCATAATAGCTACCATACTTCTTGTTGTAGCCACGATATCCATACTTACCATAACGTCCATATCGTCCGTATCCGTATGCATAGCCATATTTTTTCTTTGACATGTCTATACCATTGATAGCAATGCACACATTGGGCAGCTTATTATTGATAGCGAAATCGTTGATAGTACGAAAGGCCGACTTCTCTGTATAATCAGCACGGCAGATGACACATGTCACATCTGCTATACGTCCGATCTGCAATGTATCAGTCACAAGGCCTACAGGAGCTGTGTCAACAATGATATAATCATACTCCCTGCGCAGTATCTGGAATATCTCATCAAGGGAGGAGCGTGACACCAATTCTGTAGGGTTAGGTGGCACAGGCCCAGCCATAAGCAACTCCAAATTGTCATTCACCTCAGAGGGCGAAAGTTGCTCCTTTATCATCTCCCACGTTGGGTGGTCGTGTATAAGAATATTGGTGATACCCGTATTCGTCTTGTTAAGTCCGAAAAGATTTGACAAGCGCGGACGACGTATGTCAAGGCCCACCAGCAACACTTTCTTTCCGAGTAGCGCGAATGAGACTGCGAGGTTTGCTGCCGTAAATGTCTTACCCTCACCAGACACCGATGAAGTAAACATTATGACATTCTGGTTTTCCTTCAGCATGAATTGCAGATTGGTACGCATACCACGGAATATTTCCTCCATCTGATTATTCTTATTCTCGTGCACCACAATGTCAGCGCGTGTTTTTGCTGTTTCATTTGCCAAAGCAATGTCAGCAACGATAGGACAATGTGTGAGACGTGCTACTTCTTCATGTCCTTCGATGCAGAATCTTAGCAACTCTATGAGCAGCAGAACCACAAAAGGAATAAAAATACCTGCACCTGCAGCAATAGCCCAAATCTGATTTCGGTTTGGCAATATCTGACCTACACATAGCGGATCATCAAGCAAACGTCCTTTGTCGGCCGTAGCAGCGAGGGAGATAGAGTTCTCCTCACGCTTTTGCAACAACATTGTGTAAAGACTTGACTTTACAGACTGCTGACGTCCTATTTCTGACAGTATGCGTTCCTGTTGGAAGGAATTCTCAAATTTATTATTAAACTTGTTATATCTATCAAGTATTGCCTGGCGTTTTATCTGTAAAATACGTCTTGACTGATCCATAGCACGATAAATAGATCCTTCAAGGTCATCCATCTGTTCTGAGAGAGTCTTTACTGCAGGACTGGTCTCTGATGCAGAATGCATCAAGCGTTGACGTGTCATTGCAAGACTATTGTACTGTGCTATCAGTGATGTTGCAGCAGCATCTGTCAAACCGACATTAGATGGCAGTGTCTGATACTTATTCACTGGCATACGCATATAATCCTTCAAGGATTCCATAAGCATAATCTGCATATTCATCTCATCGAGATTATCCTCTTCGCGATCGGTACCAGCGAGAGCTGCACCAGCATTTGACGTAGTACCGGCAATACGGTTATTCTTCTTATACTGTTCCATCTCGCCTTCCGCACTGCCCAGTTCGTTGTTGATCTTCTCAAGACGCTGATTTATAAACTGTTCCGTACGAAGAGCAATCTGGTTCTTATCGTCATTTGCTTGACGATTGTAACATACTGTCAATTGTTTTATATAGTCAATAGAACGTTGCGGCAAAATATCACTGCGTGAAATGATGACTATTGATGTTGCCTCTGAATAATCTGTAGCACCAATGCTGCCAGCATATCCACGTGCTACTTGATGTGGTTGATTTATTGACACCATAATATCCTTACCTGACGTCCATACTCCGTGAGGATTAGCAGATATTGATATTATTCCTGCACCACAATTAATCTTCAATGGCAATGTCCCCTCTTTCTTAATAGTACCACCAGGATATGCTCCCTCCACCTTTATGGTACCATTATCATTTGCTACCACAAGGTTTATACTGCCATTGAGCTTAGCCAGATGCTCGCGATCAAGATCTACATTAATGGGCTGGTTGCCATATATTGGTTTGTCCGTAACCGTACCTTCGAGTGTGTAGTTTACATATAACTTCAAATCATACACCACATCCTCAGCAAGAGATACAGAACGCAATATCTCTTTCTCATTATCGAAACCATCTGACTTGATTATCTGACCTGTCAGTACTCCCGTAGAAACACGACCGCCACGAGTATTGTCCGATTTTACCAGCATCTTAGCATTAACGGCATACACCGGAGGGGTATAACGCAGATATATCGCTGCTATACCCAAACAGATCAGTAGCGACAATACGAACCAAATCCAATTTAAAAGGAATGTTCGATACAAAAAACCTATACTGAATATGCTCAGGCCGCCTGTTTCCTGTTCCTCTATTTCGTAGTCTTGTACATATGCGTTCTCACTCATAAATATGTGTGTAAAATGTTAATGATGTAAATTATTTAAACAATATTAATCAGTATGCTTTATCATCACCGAATAAAGTCATCTTGGCTGTAAGCAAACATATTTTTATGTCATACCAAATGGACCAGTTCTCTATATACTCGATATCCTTCTTTATACGTCCCTCCATCTGCGACAATTCTGTCGTTTCACCACGATAGCCACTTATCTGCGCCAGCCCCGTAATACCAGGTTTTGCAAAATGTCGCACCATATATTTCTCTATTAGGGAAGAATATACCTCTGTATGGTAAAGCATATGCGGACGAGGTCCTACAATACTCATATCACCCTTCAGTACATTAACAAACTGTGGCAACTCATCAATATTGGTGCGTCGCATGAAGTCACCGAAAGGAAATTTACGGGCATCATTCTCCGTTGCTTGCAATATGTCAGCCTGATCATTGGGGGTCATTGAACGGAATTTATAGCACATAAATTCCTTACCATTCAAACCGCTACGCAATTGCTTAAAGATTACGGGGCCAGGACTTTGAATCTTTATAATCATCGCAATGATAGGTACAAATGGCAGGGCACATATCAACCCCATCAAACTGAAAATAACATCAAAAGTTCGTTTTACAAATCTGTTGCCAGTATATGCTAATGGTTCATGAAAATTTGTGTAGAGCACGTTATCACCCACTATCTGAGGTTTCAATGACAATCGTATGTTTCCTTGTACTCTTGGTACATAGAAGAATCGTATGACATGTTTGTCACAATATCGCATCAGACGGAGCATCTCATCGTCATCTCTGTGTGACAGAGAACAATATATCTCATCAACGCGTACCGATATATCATCAGACTCTATGAGTCTCTGCAACTCAGTCCGACTGCCAAGTTTTTTTAATTTCTCTGGAGCGCCCTCCAAGATATCATTACTGTAATACCCCAACACACGATAACCTGTCGTAGCATCAAGCATTATATCATTATACACCATCAGATTTGCGGGGTCACTTCCTATGAATAGCACACTGCGAGTATTTTTGCCGCTGGCACGCAACATTTTGAGAAGTTCACGCTCTATCAGTCTCACTATAACAATGGCGACAAAGAGCATTAAGCAGAATAACAAATTAAACAGCATCTCATTGTCGCTATTCCGGGTCATCATATGCCACAGCAAAGCAAATACCGCTTGCGACATCACAACAACAGCAAAATTACGACGTACTATCTGCGTGAAACGCACCACCCTATTGTGTATGACCAATGGGGCCGAAAACGAGAATAAGAAAAAAGTAACCATCAACAATGTTGTGGCTATAGGCACGTGATTTATCACACTTTGAGGACAATGCTGTGGAAAAAGCAAAACAAAGAGCGACAAACTGCCTGCTAAAGTCAAAGCATCAAATAAAAACACCATCCATTTTATAACAGCATTTTTATCTTCTGACATCATTGTTTTATTCATCTCTTGGATTTAAATTATTATTGCAAAGGTACAAAGTTTATTTTAAACAGCAAGAAAAATGGCGCTTTATTTTAATATAAGTTCCTATTTTTGTAACTTTAGATAAGTTATATACACTCCTGCATCGAAAAAAAAACGAATTTGTTTGTTTTTTTGCTCTCGTTTTTGTAACTTTGCGCTTATTTTAACAACTACAACATAATTGACATGGGTATATTTTCAAAATTATTCGGCAAGAATGATACAAAGAAAGTGGCTGGCATGCAGGATTACATGATGCTTATCCGCGTATATTTCCAATCTGCCATAGCTGCACAGGTAGGCATCAATAACATAGCTATGCTACCTGACCTGAGACTGTTCAAATCAACATTCAAAGTGCACACCGAACGTAACAAGCTCGGAATTGCAGAGAAACGTGCTTGTAGCAAAATGCTAAAAGAAATGTATGGGCACAACGATCTCTTTTTTAAAGAGATAGACAAAAGCATAACAAGGAACTGCCGAAAAATGCAGGATGTACAGACATACCTCTATCAATTTCAGGGATTTACGCAAGATCTCATGATACTTATGGGAAATCTTATGAAATTCAAACTACGTCTACCCTCTTTCTTTAAGAAGATTATTTACACCATGACGGAGAAAACCATAAATGACCTGTTTTCTAAAAACGATTTCGATGATGCCGCAACAATCAAGGCCGTTGCTTCAGTAAGAAAATACAACCAAAGGTTGAACTTCTCACAGGAGTGGATTACAAACTTCGTATATCAACTCGTCATGCTGGCTAAGAAGGAGAAGCCACAGGAGTAAATTTTGAATACCATAACAAAAAAATCACACAAAGATTTGGCTGTTAAGAAAAAAAGTATTACTTTTGTGTCCAAACTATAAACTATTGTATAACAGCAATATTATATAACTCACAAGAGATGCAAAACGTTGATACCATAGTAAGAGGCTTCACCACGCGCGTTCGACAGCTCATCATAAAGGTTGATGAACTAAGGAAAGCAAATACTGAACTCACTAATGTGGTAAGCCAACGCGATGCAGAAATCACAAAACTAAACGAAAAAATTAATCTTCAAGAAAAGAAATACAACGCTATGATGATGGCCAAAATGATAGATATCACCGATGGTGACATTGAGGCATCAAGAAAAAAAATACACAAGTTGATACGTAGCGTAAATAAATGCATGGCACTTCTCAATGGTAACGAAGAGGAGGTCGATGACTAACATCATTCAGCAATAATGAGCGGACAGTCAGAGAAACAACATATCAACCTACATATCTATGATACAGATATTGCTATCCGAGTTCCCAAAGAGCAGGAGGAGCAATATCGATTGGCTGGTAAGTTGATAAATGAGAAACTCAATGCGTACTTCAATGCATACAAAGGCAAGAAGGGGAGTAAAGAAATCACCTATTTTGCTATGATTGACATTGCACTAACATGTGTCACAGAAGCAAAGCGCAATGACGTTTCACCAATTACGGATATTCTCACTCAACTGTCTTCAGAAATTGCTGAAGCATTGAAATAAGAGAATATTTATTCATCTACATATATACATTTTTTATTTTTATTTGATATGACTGAAGTAATTATAGCCATTTCCGGAATCATTGTCGGATGTGTTTTAGGCTACTTGGTTTTCAGATATGTTATCAAGGGCAAATATCGCGAAATGATTTCCAACGCAGAAAAAGCTGCAGAGGTTTTGAAAGAAAAGAAACTATTGGAAGTCAAAGAAAAATTTATCAACAAGAAAAGTGAATTAGAACGCGAGGTACAGCAGCGCAACCAGAAAATTCAACAGACAGAGAATCGCCTTAAGCAACGTGAAATCTCAATCAATCAACGTCAGGATGAGTTGGCACGCAAACGTCAAGATATAGACCAGCAGCAACAACGCATCGAGAACGACAAAAAACTCCTCGCTCTCAAAGAACAGGAACTATCCGATATGCAGATGCAGGAGCGAGAAAAACTTGAGCAACTTTCAGGGCTATCTGCTGAAGAAGCTAAAAAACGTCTTATCGAAAGTCTAACGGATGAAGCACGTACTAATGCACAGAGCTATATCAACGAAATAATGGACGAGGCAAAAATCAATGCCAACAACGAGGCAAAGAAGATTGTCATAAAGACCATACAACGTGTTGCTACCGAGGCTGCTGTGGAGAATTCCGTTTCTGTATTCCATATTGACAATGATGAGGTAAAAGGACGCATAATAGGACGTGAAGGACGTAACATACGTGCACTTGAATCTGCCTGCGGAGTGGAAATAGTCGTTGACGACACACCCGAAGCTATCGTCATCTCTGCTTTCGACCCTATACGTCGAGAAACTTGCCGTCTGGCATTGCACCAGCTGGTCACTGATGGGCGTATTCACCCCGCACGCATTGAGGAAGTAGTCGCAAAAGTCAAGAAACAACTTAACGAGGAAATTATTGAAACAGGCAAACGCACAACAATAGACCTCGGTATACACGGACTGCATCCAGAACTTGTACGCATCGTTGGTAAAATGAAATATCGTTCATCGTATGGTCAGAATCTCCTACAACATGCTCGTGAAACAGCCAACTTATGTTCTGTTATGGCAGCAGAGTTAGGACTTAATCCAAAGAAAGCAAAACGTGCTGGTCTGCTGCACGACATAGGCAAGGTACCAGACGAAGAACTTGAAATGCCACATGCCCTCTATGGTGCCAAACTCGCAGAGAAATACAAAGAGAAACCCGAAATATGCAATGCTATCGGCGCTCACCACGACGAAATGGAGATGACCTCCCTACTCGCCCCAATAGTACAGGTTTGCGATGCCATATCTGGTGCACGTCCTGGCGCACGTCGCGAAATCGTTGAAGCATATATTAAACGCCTCAATGACCTTGAAGCAATCGCAATGTCATATCCTGGTGTCACAAAGACATACGCTATACAGGCAGGTCGAGAACTCCGCGTTATCGTAGGTGCTGACAAGATTACTGATACAGAGATAGAGACTCTATCCAACGACATTGCGACCCGCATACAAAACGAGATGACGTATCCTGGACAAGTCAAGATTACAGTTATACGAGAAACTCGTTCCGTGGCTTACGCAAAATAAAAAGACATAATTGCACTACACCATACCAAACATAGCTTTATCTCCTATAGATAAAGCTATGTTTCATTTTATTGAGTAGCGCAATAAATTGCAGACAGAAACGTTATTTGTAATGTATTGACAAGCGAAAACAAGCAATAGAATATAAACGACAACATCTTGAAACATATATCCCTGACATCTTCAATCTTTGCAAGGCTAATAATCTTCATGCTGCTTCTGTTTCCGTTATTGACTGAAGCACAGGAGTTTATGCTGACTGGCAAAGTAATCGACCAAGACCAGAATCCTGTAGAACTGGCTTCGGTTAGTTGCGTAAGTCAGGGGAAGTTCACAATGACCAATCTGCGTGGCGAGTTCTCTATGTCGCTTGCCACAACCGACTCCGTAGTGGTGCGTTTCTCCATGATAGGTTACAAGACCAAAACTCGTGTGTTGCGTCGTCCACGTGGCAGACAGAACCTGCAAATCACACTCTTCGAAGACAACACGCTGCTTAACGAAGTGACGGTAACGGAAAAAAGACGCCAGACTAGTACTACACAAGAACTCGACATAAAAGACATATCACAAGCACCGTCAGCATCTGGTAATGCGGTGGAGGAGATGATACAACAACAGGCTGGAGTTTCCACCCACAGCGAACTGTCATCACAATACAATGTGCGAGGTGGTTCCTTTGACGAGAACTCAGTATATATCAATGATATAGAGGTGTATCGCCCATTCCTGGTGCGTTCCGGACAACAGGAGGGACTGTCTATCATAAATCCATATATGGTAGAAAGCATAGCCTTCTCCACTGGTGGATATGAAGCAAAGTATGGAGACAAGATGTCATCAGCCCTTGCCATACGCTATCACCGTCCACAAAAGACTGAGATGAAAATCGATGCCAGTCTGCTCGGAGGCGGAATATACTTCGGATTTGGCAATAAAAAATTCTCATGGGGCAACAGTGTGCGATACAAACAGACAAAAGCATTGCTCAAATCATTTGACACCACGGGAGAATACGACCCACGATTCATTGATTACCAAACCTACCTCTCATATACTCCCAACAAGAGATGGCAGATTGACTTCATTGGCAATATCTCGCAGTCAAAATATAACTTTTATCCCAAAGATCGTGAAACGACATTTGGCACGCAGGACGACGTAAAATCATTCAAAGTATATTTTGACGGCCAGGAAAAGGACCTCTTCCGTACATATTTCGGTGCACTTACTCTCAAACGCAATATTACTGACAAGACATCCGTGTCGCTCATCGGATCTGCATTCCATACCAATGAGAGCGAAACTTACGATATCAGTGGAGAATACTGGCTTACCCAGACCGAGACACAGTCAAGTCTCGGAGTAGGCAAATACATAGAATATGCCCGCAATTATCTCACCGCCAATGTCGGAAGTCTGAAACTGATGCTCGACCACAAGACGCATCACCACACCGTACAGGCAGGCTTGACCATGAAGTGGGAGGATATAACAGAGAAAAACCATGAGTATGAGATGCGCGACTCTGCAGGATACGTTATACCCCATACAGGGCAGGACCTGCATATGATATACACCCTCAATGCCAACAACTCCTTGAATGCACGTCGCACCGAACTATACATACAGGACACATGGCGCTTCACATCACAAGGCAGATTGCTCAGCGATGGCACAGTTGACGAAAGTTCGCTGACCCACTATACACTCAATTACGGTCTGCGTTTCTCTCACTGGACCTTCAACAAGGAAAACATACTCTCACCACGTGTGAGCCTCGCTATCGTACCAGCCTTTAACAACGACATCACCTTCCGCCTTGCCACCGGTATATACTATCAGGCACCATTCTTTAAGGAGTTAAAAGACACCACGACTATAGCAGGCGTCACCAAGGTCACGCTCAACGACAAAATAAAGTCACAGCAAAGCATACACTTCATAGCCGCCTTCGACTATCGTTTCAAAAACAACGACCGTCCGTTCCAGTTTACTGCCGAAGCGTACTATAAACTGCTCAGCAACCTCATACCATACAGTGTTAACAATGTCAAGGTAACATACAACGGTATGAACGAGGCATCTGGACACATAGCAGGCTTAGACTTAAAACTTTACGGCGAATTTGTGCCAGGCACCGACTCATGGATTACTTTTTCTCTGATGAATGCCAAAATGAAGTATCGTGGCGAAACCATACCACTGCCAACCGACCAGCGCTATGCCATCAATCTGTTCTTTACGGACTATTTCCCAGGCACCGACCGATGGCGTATGGCACTCAAGATAGCATATGCTGACGGATTGCCGTTCGGCCCCCCTCATACAGACAACAAGCGTCAGAGCTTCCGTGCTCCTGCCTATCAGCGTATTGATATTGGCATGAGCTATAGAGCATATAAAAGGGAGAATCAACAGTCCAAACAATTCTGTTTGAAAAACATATGGTTAGGAGTAGATTGTCTTAACCTTTTCGACCACAGTAATGTAAATTCATATTACTGGATTACCGACGTGACAAATCATCAGTATGCTGTACCCAACTATTTGACAGGCAGACAAATCAATGCACGTGTGTCATTTGACTTCTAAAGAAAATGCACGTGCGTCATTTGATTTCTAAAGAAAATGCACGTGTGCCCATTTGGTTTTTAAAGTAATCTCTTATAAAAATATCTGACAATAAGCCGTTGTTGTTGGCAGATATAAAGTCTTCGGTATTAAAGTATAAGATATTTTGGCAAGACACAAAAAAGAGTCGCCTCATTTCTGAAGTGACTCTCTCAGATGAAATTATAAAGAAGGCGGCCTCCTACTCTCCCACATTGCATTGCAGTACCATCGGCGCAAGCGGGCTTAACTTCTCTGTTCGGAATGGGAAGAGGTGGAACCCCG
>JAFXZF010000014.1 GCA_017541365.1 Prevotella sp. | reverse complement strand
CGCTTTATATCAAATAAAGAATTAGCATCTCTAATATCAAATAGCATAGCAGTAGTATGCCCATATATTGATGCCACACAGAGTGGAGTAGTCATGTCGGCATATGCTCTTAATAAACCTGTCATAGCAACAAATGTGGGGGCTTTACCAGAAATGGTAGATGATGGCAGAACAGGATTTCTAGTTCCTCCAAGGGATAGTAAGGCATTAGCTGATGCTATCAGAAAGATGCTGGAACCTGAGACAGCACAGCAAATGTCGAAACACATTATGGAGGATTATTCATCGGGTAAGAATTCCTGGAAAGAAATAGCCAATGAAGTGGAGAAAATATACGATGATATTATTGCAAGACGAACAAAATAGATACTTATTATGAAGCCAAGGATCTTCGCATACTACCTTCCTCAGTATCACCCATTCCCAGAAAATGATGAATGGTGGGGAAAGGGATTCACAGAATGGACCAATGTGGCTAGGGCGAGAAAACTCTTTCCTGGGCACAAGCAACCCCACATTCCTGCGGACTTGGGATTCTATGACCTTAGGATTCCTGAAGTGCGTGAGCAGCAGGCAGAATTAGCTCGCAGGGCTGGTATAGAGGCTTTCTGCTACTATGAATATTGGTTTGGCAATGGCAAACAATTGATGCAGCGACCTTTTGAAGAAGTAGTGGCATCTGGTAAGCCAGATTTCCCCTTCTGCCTTTGCTGGGCAAACCACTCATGGTACAAAAAGTTGTGGGATCCTAACAAACCGGGTAAGGATCTTCTCCTTGCAGAGCAACTATATCCAGGTGAGGAAGATTACACCAAGCACTTCTATCATCTGCTTCCAGCCTTTAATGACCACCGCTATGTCAGAGTAAATGGAAAATTGTTCTATGTTATTTATGATGCCCTAGGCTTTAACGATATAGAAACATTTATCAAGGTATGGCGTCGATTGGCTATGGAGAATAATCTGGGTGACTTCTACTTCGTGGCTACCGACTATAACTCAGAGCATAAGGAAATGCTTCTTGCCAAGGGCTTCGATGCTATCAATAACGTTGACTATATCAATATCTACCACGTTGCCTCTAAATGGAAGAAAGCATTAAGGACCATCGGCAGGAAGTATCTGGGCATTCCTATGATTTATCGGTATAAGGATTCTATCAAATATATGCTTCATCCGGATTGCACAGAGCGTAAGGTTATTCCTGTCATAGCTCCCAATTGGGATCATACCCCTCGTTCAGGTCGTAAAGGGTTAGTGTTCACTGACTGTGCCCCAAAATACTTTAAGAAACTTGCCCTCAGAGCTTTCTCCATGTTGAGAGATAAACCAGAGGAAGAGCAAATCGTCATGCTGAAATCATGGAACGAGTGGGGTGAGGGCAACTATATGGAACCAGACCTTGAGTATGGACATGGATATATCGATGCATTAGCAGAAGCAAAAAAAGAAGTACAATGAAGATAGCATACCTTGGCAAAATACAATTGTCAGACGTTGACCTCTCTTATATAAACGAGGCTCAGCAGTCGTCGGATGTCACATATATCATGGAGGTCTGCCCACGTTTTCTGACTGGTCCGGCGTTCAATATCAAGGAGATTTATCCACGGTCGGGATTGTTCAAGGCAGTAGATATATATCCAGAATTTCAAAAATTGCAAGGATTTATCGACCTTAACAAGTTTTATGTGTTAAACACCAGTGGGCGACTATGGGTGTTGAAATCGTTCTGGACAAACTTCCTATTGCTGCTTTTTCTCATTCGAGGAAGGTTTACATCCATACATTTGGCGTGGCCTCCCAATATCTATGAGTTTATACTCTATCTGTTAAGCAACAAGATGCTTTTGACAGTTCACGATCCATTTCCTCATACTGCACACGACTCGCTGATCGTCCGAATTAGGAGGAAGTTGGCATTTAATCTTATCCGCAGACTGATAATCCTCAATAAGGCACAACGTCAGGACTTTATCTCTTATTATCATCTCTCACCACAGCGAGTCATAGATAGCCAATTGAGCATCTACACTTATCTAAAGACTGTTGAGCCTTGTGAGACAGACATACCATCAAAGGGCAGTTACATATTGTTTGCTGGCAGAATATCGCCGTATAAGGGACTGGACTACCTGTTTTCCGCTATGGAGAAAGTTCACCAGTTATGTCCTGACTGCAAGATAGTTGTTGCAGGTAAAGGCAAGTACCATTTCGATATATCCTCTTACCAACAACAGACGGATTATTTTGATATCCGCAATAGGTTCATTGCTGACAATGAGATGGTGGCATTGATTCAAAACTGTGCCTTTATGGTATGCCCCTATACCGATGCGACGCAGAGTGGTGTCATAATGTCGGCTTTTGCCTTTAACAAACCCGTAATTGCAACTAATGTTGGTGGACTGCCCGAAATGGTCAAGCACAGACATTATGGTTTGATAATCGAAGCAAGAGACGGGAAATCGCTGACCGATGCTATCGTCGAACTTTGGCAACATCCTGCTGTACTGGAGCAGTATAGCCATGAGATACAAGCAGACTATCATGATGGTGAATTGTCATGGAAGGCTATCGCCAAAGACCTAAAGGAGGAATATAGAAACACTGGAAAATAAAGACTCAAACAAAATGAAGATACTTATCACTGGAGGCTCAGGCTTTATTGGCACCAATTTGGTCGATTACTATATCAAGAAGGGATGGAATGTAAAAAACCTTGATATCAAAGTTCCTCAAAACAGTCAGGCTAAGGATTATTGGCAACAATGCGATATTACCGACTATGAGAAGCTAAGCGAAATCATCCTACAGTATGTACCAGACTACATTGTTCATCTGGCAGCACGTACGGACTTAGATGGTAAGTCTGTAGATGACTACCAGGCAAATACAATTGGTGTGGATAATGTTTTAAAGGCATCCCACCAACTCAAAGGACTAAAGAAAATCCTCATAACATCTTCTATGTTGGTCTGCCATACTGGCTACATTCCAAAAAACCAGTACGACTATGCACCATCAACGTTTTATGGGGAGAGTAAGGTTATCACCGAACAATTGACCTGGAAACATCAGCCAGCATGTGATTGGGCCATTCTTCGTCCTACTTCCATGTGGGGGCCGTGGTTTGGTGTTCCCTACCGTAAATTCTTTGATGTAGTGAAGGCTGGGATGTATTTCCATATCGATCATCGCTCATGCACCAAGACATATGGCTATATAGAAAACGCACTCTATCAGATAGACCAGATTCTCAGTAACCCTACACAGGATGAAGCTAACAAAGTGTTTTATCTGGGAGATTCTCCTGCTATCTTTATTGAGGAATGGGCAAATCAGATTGCAGCAGAATTAGGACGTAAGATACCCAGAGTGCCCTTCTGGCTAATTCGCTTAGCAGCTTGGGGTGGCGATATATTGGGAATGTTTGGTCTTCACTTCCCCATGACCTCTTTCCGTCTAAAAAATATGACTACAGATAACATCATACCTTTGGACAACACCATTGCCATCGCTCCACATCCGCCTGTCGATAGGATCACAGGCATTAAGCGAACATTAGCTTGGATGAAAGAGTCTAAAATTTGAACTCAAATATCTTATACAAGAATTTCATGCTAATCATCAAGGCATTGGTATAGATACCATTTTCTCGGCAGCCCCGTACATCCTCCTTGATAAGTTGCATGCGACTCTTGACGTTACGAGTGCTTGCGCCTCCTGTGCGCATGGTGACGAAATCCATATTTAGGTAGCGTGCATTGATACGATGCTTCATAAAGAGACGAACCATCATCTCAAAGTCTGAACCTATGGCATAGTCTATTTTATAGAAACCTGCCTTGTCAAACACCTCGCGGCGGCAGTAGAACGAGGGATGTGCGGGCATGAAGCCAAAGCGGAGCCACAGAGGGCGAAAGTGCTTTGAGCTATAATAGCGTACACACTTGTCAGGTTGTCCATCGTGGATGAAATGGATATCACCATATATGGCATCTGTCTTATTGTCAAAGGTGCTCACGATACGCTGCACCACATCGTTAGACGTAAAATAGTCATCTGAATTAAGGATACCTATTACATCACCCGTAGCCATCCTAATACCTTTGTTCATCGCATCGTAGATGCCACGGTCTTTTTCTGACATCCATTTCAATCTGCCTGCAAACTGGGACTCATATTGACGTACTACATCTTGCGTACCATCAGAAGAAGCACCATCCACAATGATATACTCTATATCAGAATAAGTCTGGTCAAGGACAGACTTCATGGCATCGCCCAAAGTTTGGGCACTGTTGTATGTCGCGGTTATTATTGATACTTTCACGTGCTTGGTGTTTTTGTATGGATTATCAGTATGCTCTTTCATACTGGGGTTTACCTTCTTCCTTTTTACTTATGAAGTAGTTAATAATAACGTGCATGAGGCAAAATAGTACCACATCGCCAATAATCATGATGGTTTGTGACATGAATTCGGCTACGAGATAGTTGATGAAGACAAAAAGCATCGAAAGGAAGAGCAGGGTGGCCATTGCTATCTTGGGTTTCATGCCGGTGCGAAGCAACTTGTGGTGTATGTGGTTCTTATCGGGCAGGAAAGGATTGCGTCCGTCTCTAACTCGTGAAGCGAATACTCTGACGACGTCGAACATAGGTATTACGAGTGTGCTGAGAGCTATGATACCGATATTGTGAATGTGACCATCCCATACTGGTTCTCTTTGCCAGAAGTGGAGTACGAGGAATGCGAGGGTGAAACCGAGCGTGAGACTTCCAGCGTCACCCATAAAGGTCTTGTATTTGTCGCCAAAGACATTGTAGTAAAAGAATGGCAATAGAACTCCGACAAATGCCAGAGGTATCATCGTCCACGTTATATCTTTAGCGAAATAGTTTAAACAGGCGATAACACTGAGGGCTATAATGCTGAGGCCAGATGCCAGACCGTCAATGCCGTCGATGAGGTTCATGGCATTAGTAAGATAAACCACAAAGAGTATAGTGACGGGCATGCCTATCCACCAAGGTACTTCTTCGATAAAGAATACGTAAGAGAAGTCGGCTATCCACAGTCCAGCAATACACAGCAGAATAGCTGCCATAATCTGTATGCAAAACTTCACACGATAGGACACGCCGTGGAGGTCGTCGAAGAGTCCGACGCTATAGAGCATCATGGCTCCTGCAATGTAGGCGAGGAAATGTTGTATAGTGACGTTTGACCACAGAAACTCGCCAGTTACACCTACTCGGAGCATTATTACCAGCACTATTGCTATTATGGCTGTGGCGATAGGAAGGAATACCACTCCGCCCAGTCGGGGTATGGGGAGTGCGTGAACCTTGCGGCTGTCGGGGAGGTCGTAGAGGTGCATTTCATGTGAAAGCCTTACTACGCATGGTATGATGAGAAATCCGAGAAGGAGCGATAGAAGGAAAGTTAGTGATAATATAATCAAAGAATCCATATAGCAGAATGTTTTTGTAGTTATGATTGTAATAGAGTTAGTTAGTAGGCTTTGAAGTTCCACACCTTCTCTTTTGAGGTAAGGACGAGGGCTTTGCTGTTGAGGGTGGCTATGCGAAGGCGTATATTGTCAAATGGCTTGAATCCGAAGGCCTCCTCTACGATTGTCTTGTCTGCCGCTTCATCATCAATGGAGCAGCACTGTATGAAGATACTGTCACCCACATGCTGAAAACTGCCGAAGACCTCTCGCTGTCCCACGGCGCGCATCAGTACTATGTCACCTGAGAATGCTATATACTGGTTGTCGGCAGATATTCCTTCGCGCTTCCATTGTCCCAGCAAGTCACCTGCCTCATGGCCTTCCTGGCAAGAGGATAACGCTAACAATAACGTTAACATAATATATGTCAACTCTTTACAGTATCTTGCCATGATAACCTATTTTTATGTCAAATGTGGAGTTGTCACCTATGACATTGCCCTTATCAAAGGCGTATGCTGCGGAGAAAGTCCATCCTCCCATAGTGTATGTGCCTTGCACTATGGCTCCAAATGAGTGTGTCTTAGGGTAGATAGGGGTATTGTATGTGCCTTTCCCCTCACGGTATGAGCCTTTTACGAGATATGACAGACAGGGTGTCAACTCGCCATTGATACCCACATGCCATGCTTTTACTCGGTTATCACGGTACCCCATGTAGCCATCCTTATTATATATAGGAGAGGTGATGAGGGCTATGCCTGGTGTCATGCCATAGTGTGAATAACCATCGTAGAACATATGGTGATAGTAGTTGTCGTTACCTGTCACCATACTTGTTATCTGGCTCCTTGCAGGTTCAGGATAGTCACCTGGATCCCAGTGTAGCGGACCACCTTGGTTTGTTGATTGGAAAAACTCTGCCACTACGCCTCTCACATACTGCCTGCCATGTTTCTTGTTCTTGTATTCCAAGCCCCATAGCCCGTCCCAACCATTGCCTTTTCTTATGCCCGAGCCATCTTCAAAGATATTGTCGAGATAAGCCTGCAACTGGTGGTCCTTGTCTATGTTCCACCCTATCTGATATGTCATCACGCCTATGTGATTGCCATATACCCAGTCCTCCATGGCATTGTCATTATAGTAGTCGCTGTTGCCAAGTGGCAGTATTACTTTCAGGAATGTTTTTAGGTTGGCCTTCTTGTTTGTCTCGCGTAACACTCCATCAACATAATAGTGTTTGATGCCTCCCATCTGCACCGCATGTTCTATGCCTATGACAGCAAAAAAGCGTTTGGTGGGATTGGAACGGAAATACAAATGCTTTTGGTGATACCACGTGTTATCTGTATAAGATGTATTGACATCGCGACCTGTCTCAAACATTCTCTCCTTATAACCACCATCGAGGAAGTGACCGTACCCGAAGTCAAAGTCTATCTGTAGCCACTGCTTGGTATAGGGCACAGTCCAGAAGCCGTTTGTTCCTATGTGTATCTGTGGTATGGGTTTGGCATTCGTTCCTTTGATAAACGAGCCTATGGAGAGAAAGTCATCTCGCATCACGGGTTTCTGTTCCCTGCTACCTACCTCAATAAAGAAATTCTTGTATCGCAGGTTGGCATAACACTGTTGCAGATATACCTTGTGGTCGGCATGCAGCGAAACGATGGCATCGACCTTGCCTGTGAGAACGGTGTTCGGTCCAAAGTCATGCCTTATGCCGACAGCACCGCGCAGATATGCCGTATTGGAACGTGTACCAAGCGTATGGTGACGGTTTGTCACCAGTTGATATGCCGTATAGTCGCCCGTACCGACAGCCATCTCTGTCTGCACATCGTAATATATATGTGTGGACAATGTGTCCTGAGCCACCATCATCAGCGGCACGAACGATATGAGAAATGTGCAGAGTATAGCTTTCACGGATGCAAAGGTACTAAAAAGTGTAAAGAATAAAGTATAAAGTATAAAGTTTTTTTTGTAACTTTGCAAAAAATATCAAGATATGCTATACAACAAGTGGGTTGCCTGCTGGGGCAATGCAACATCAATCACCGACCGCAAGGAGGCAGTATATGCCAAGGACATCACGCTGCGCTACCCTATCTTCATGCCTTTCTCCGGCAGCAAACTGCGACTGCGCTTCTCTAACCTCACTGGCACGGAGCCTGTCAGTTTGTCGAAGATAGTGATAACTACTGCCGATGGTAGGAAAATACCGATGAAATCGCAGATTATCGAACCAGGCAGGGAAGTGACAACGGAAGAAGTGGAATGTCAAATCAATGCTGGCGATACCATAGATGTAAGCATCTACCTTGCCGACTACACACAGATGAATGCCGGCACACTCATCACTGGTCCGCTGTCCAAGGGAAAGTATGCTTATGGCGACTTTGCCAAAGCAGATGAGTTGCCCCTTGACCTGACGCGCAATACCAACTGGTTTTATTTTCTCAACACCATCGACATACTGACTGAAGAGAAAAACCACGCCCTCGTGTGTTATGGCGACTCCATTACAGCACAGAGTTGGCCTGACTACCTTGCTCTGAGAGCATGGAGGGAGGATTATCATGATGTTTCCATAATACGTCGTGCCGTCAGTGGCACTCGTATTCTTAGGCAGTATGACTGCATAACGTACCAGGCATACGGACTGAAGGGTGCCACACGTTTTCCCATTGAGATGGATGTGGCAGGTATGTCGTCGGTCATCATACAGCATGGCATCAACGATATCATACACCCTGTAGGCACTGATGTCAACCCATTCCGCCCGTGGAGCGATATGCCCACGCTGGAGGAACTGGAGAGAGGAATGAAGGTTATTTACGTTGATTATGTACGTCAGCATGAGATTCTCAAAAAGATAAAGGTATATAGTGGCACATTGCTCCCTATATACGGATGGCGCACATACAATGAGATGCGTGAAGAGATGCGTGTGGCATTCAATGATTGGCTACGCACGTCGCCATTGTTCGACGGTTGTGTGGATTTCGACAAGGCAGTACGTGATGAGAAATGTACTGAGCGCTTTGCTTTGGGATATGACTCGGGCGACCATCTGCATCCATCAGAAACGGCTTATGAGGCAATGGCCTATGCCGTTCCAGAAGAACTGCTTAAGTAACAAAAGCCACTTGAATACAAAAAAGGCTGACGACTACAATCGTCAGCCTTTTTATTATCTATTCGTCTGCTCCGCTGTATGAGCCTGTCATTTCATCTTCATCACCTTCATCTTCGCGTTGTCGCTTAGACTTCTTGGAGTTGTTGTTACCGAAAGCCCATGTAACGGTTAGGTTAAACTTTCGTGCGTGGCGCCAGTTCTCGCTATACTGGTAAAAAGTGTCACTTGATGTCTCTGACTTGTTGCGCTTGGAATCGAGCAGGTCGCGACAGTTGAGAGCGAGTATCAGTTTTCTGTTGAAGAAACTCTTGCGCACTCCTATGTCCATGCTGTATGACGGACGGCGAGAGCCTTGTGTTACCAATCGTTTTGACTGGTATCTACCCCTCAGTTGTATGGTAAAGTTATGAGGCAAGGTAAAGTTTGCCTGCATACGTGCATTCCATGAAAAACGGCTCTCGCTATCACCACTTACAGTGATGGTCTTACCATACAACGGATCGACGAGGGTATAGTTAAAGGCATCAAGTTTATAGTAAAAGGCACTGGCAGTAGTGGTAAGTTCCAACCAACGCGCAAATTTGTTCTTAAGCGTCATCTCCAGTCCCGAATTGACACTCTCCGATAGATTCATGTTGGTCTGGAATGTGCGTTCATCACCATCTATCGTATATTTTATGCGTTGTATCACATCGGTGGTGGGACGATAGTAGGCAGAGAGCAACAGAGTATGGTTATCCCACGTCCTGAGGTAGTTGAGTTGATAGGAGAAACTATATTCCGGTGTCAGTTCGGGGTTACCGAATGATACGCTCGATGCGTTTCTCGTATCCATGAACGAGTTAAGCTGGCCACCCCATGGTCTCTTCAGGCGGCGTGTTACATTGAGTTGCAGCTGATCGCGTTTTGTAAACTGATATGACAAGAACAGAGAAGGGAAAAGCTGGAAGAAATCTTTCTTAAAACCGTTCCCATTAGAGTTTTCATTAGGATTACCATGATCGTGCTCATAGTCATACGACTCGGTGCTTACTTTCCAGTACTCACCACGCAGACCTGCCATCACACCAAACTTACCAAACTTCATTGTCACATTAGTGTACCATGCGTGGGTATCCATGTTATATATGAAGCGATTGTAGTATGCCTCGTCAGGTTGCAGGTCGCTACCATCATAGTCGTCGCTCTTCCATGCCTCCTGTGGAGTGTTCTCGCGGTTGAACTTGGCGTTGTATCCTGCCTGCAGCGATACCCTCTGTGATAGTACGTTCTCGTAGTCCAGCTTAAGTTCGGTAGAGCGGTTGCGTATCTTTTGCGGTCGCAGTTGATACTCTTCCTTGGGTGGCGTGACACCATCCTCGTAGGTCGTGCGGTTTTGATAACGATTGCTACTATTACTATGCCATGTACTATGACTCATCACGAAGTCTATGAAGTGCTTCTCGGCAAACGTGTGTCGGTAGTTAAACTCACCATGCACCATATTCATCCTACCGCGTCCTGTCGTTATGCGGTCCAGCACGTGGGTGGTGACGGGTGTAAGGTCAGATGCCTGGTAGTCACCATATACGTATGGTGTATGAGAGAAACTGTTGGAACCTCCATGCATATACATGCCCGATAGCGACAGATCATCATTCTTTGTGGCATGCAGGGTCAGTCCGGCACGCATAAAGAGATTGTTACCACGGTTATTGGAAACAGATTCAGAGTTTTGATAGCTTGTCGGTATCCCGTCAGCACCAGCGTAGAATGTCTGCTCAGTCTTAGCACCGCTCTCATCCTCGCGATGGCGATAGCCTATGCTGGCATATGTATCCAGAGTCTTGGAACTCGTGTTGATATTTACACTGGTATTTGCACCGCCTGCAGTGTTGGCGCCCAGCTGCACCGAACCATAGTAGCCCTTCCTGCGGTCGCGCTTCAGTATGATGTTGATGATGCCGGCACTTCCCTCTGCCGAGAACTTTGCCGAAGGATTGTCTATCACCTCTATGCGGTCGATACTCTCTGCCGGTATCTGTTGCAGTATGGTACCACGATTGTCACTTGTAAGACCACTGGCACGTCCATTGATCCATACCTCCACACTGGTGCTGCCGCGTAGTGATATGTTGCCATCGTTGTCCACTTCTACCGACGGTATGTTTTCCAGAGCATCAGATGCCGTGCCTCCAATATTTGAGAGGTCGTTGGACACGTCATACGTCTTGCGGTCCACCTCCAGTTTTACGGATGACTTCTGTCCAGTCACTGTCACCTCGCTGAGCATCATTATAGAATCGACCAGTGACTTTCCCTGTGCTCTCCTGCGTGGTGCCTTACCCTGCGCCATCATCACGGCGCATATCATAAGTAATACTATTATTGTATGTAGTCTTCTAAGTTCCATATATATCAAGACCCTCAAAGTATGATAAAGTAAAAAAGGACTCGCAACTATTTTTTGCGGGTCCTTTTTAATGTAGCGGGAGGGGGTCACGATCCCTCGACCTCCGGATTATGAATCCGACGCTCTAACCAGCTGAGCTATCCCGCCAACATTTTTTGCGGGTGCAAAGTTACAAAAAATAGTTCACAGTTCACAATTCACAGTTCACAGTTTGTTATTCTTTAATCTTTTTTAACTTTTAGGATTTGACTGTGAACTATGCACTATGCACTGCTAACTGTGTAGCAGCGCCTTGCATCCACTGAGGCAGTCACGCCATGTAGCTTCAAAGTCACCAGTGTACCAAGGGTCGGCAACCGATTCGCCCATCCTACCAGCATAGTCGAGTAGCATATGTATCTTTCCCTCTGGGTCACCACCACACATACGTTCCATGTTGCGTATGTTATACTGATCCATACCTATCAACAGGTCGTAGTACTCGTAGTCAGCCCTCGTCAACTGACGTGCATGATGCCCCTCACACCCTATGCCATGCTCAGCGAGTTTACGTCTGGCAGGCGGATATACTGGATTGCCCAACTCCTCCGTAGAGGTAGCTGCTGATGCTATCTCATACTCCTCCGTGAGGTGTGCCTCCTTCACCAGATGCTTCATTATGTACTCTGCCATGGGACTGCGGCAGATATTTCCATGACAGACAAACAGTATCTTTTTCATCCTTACTTGCAATGTTACAATCGCTTGAGTAGTTCGATGGTGACACGCCAAATATCATCGCAGGTATCAAGGTCCACACGCTCATGGATGCTATGAGGCTCGAGTATGCGAGGCCCTATGCTGACAATGTGCAGTCCTGGGAAAGTGCGCACGAGGTAACCTGCTTCAAGTACGAAGTGCATGGAGACTGAACGTGGCGTAATATCAAGGACGTCTTTAAATACCTGAGTCGTGACATCAAGCAACGCAGTGTCGGTCTCCGTCCATGCAGGTGACTCCATAACCTTATCGACAGTGGCACCTGAGAGGAGATATATCTTTCCTATCTCGGAGGCTATGCGTCTCATCTCGGAATCAATGAAACTGCGGGTGTGAATCTCTAAGTTGACAATTGACAGTTGAGAGTTGACAGTTACCTTGCCGATATTATTGGAGGTAAGGGGCAGGCTGTCGTCAGTGGGTGACGACTGTAGCACTCCAACGGGTATGGCATTGATCGAGGCGAGGAGCACCTGTGTAGTCTCTTCGTTCATGATGCTGCCATGCCATACCGATGGTGTGGCACGTATCACGATATCTGGATCGGTGGTGGCATACTGTGTCAGCAGTGCATGGTTGCACTGTGCCACAAGCGTAAGGAAGCGTGATGTGTCATCACGAGGTATCACTATCTTTGCCTCCGATGCAGAGGGTATGGAGGCAGCAGCCTGTCCACCACTGAAGTTTACAATATATAGTTTGATGTTGCACTGGCGTATGGCAACGATAAGCAGATTAGCGAGCACCTTGATAGCATTTGCCCTGCCCCTGCCTATATCCACTCCGCTGTGTCCGCCTTTGCCACCTGTCACCTCTATGCTGTATGCTACGTAGTCGGAGGGCATCTGTATTTTGGCAACGGGGAGAGAAGCCCGCTGTATTATGGCACCTGCAGAGGCTACAGTAATCTCATCGTATGCCTCTGAGTCGAGGTTTATGACACGTCGTCCATTGATAAAATCGGGTGACAATCCCTGTGCTCCGCTCATGCCATCTTCCTCGTTGGTGGTGACAAGTACCTCGAGATGTGGATGAGACAGCGAGGAATCGGCAAGTATAGCGAGAGCCATGGAGAGCCCTATGCCGTTGTCCGCACCGAGCGAAGTTCCATCGGCCTTCATCCATAGGTGTCCACCTTCACTGTATGTGACTGCCTCTATGGGGTCGGTGAGTGGATTGAAGGCCTTGCCGGGTTCCGCGACACACACCATATCCATGTGGCAGAGTATCACCACCGCCTCGTGGTCTTCGTAACCTGGGGATGCAGGTTTCTCTATCACCACATTGTCATGCGCATCGCGACGATGAGTGAGGTGATGCTCCTCGGCAAAGCGGCATAGGTAATCTGCGATGCGCTCCTCATGGTGAGATGGACGCGGGATGTTACGTATCTGCTGGAATATGGACTGATAGGTAGTCATAGTGCTCAATATTTTGCTATAAAACGATGCAAAAGTACTAATTTAAATTCTAAATTGATGAAAAAAGTACATTTTTTTTTGCGTTTTACAAAAAAGTTGTACCTTTGCATCAGTGTCGCATTTACTATGAGCGACGCAGAAAGGAGTCGTATTATGGCAGTGACTAATGAAATAAGAAACAGATGGTTTACCCGAAGGGCGTTGCCATTCTGGTGTATCATAGTGATTGACTGCATCATAGTATTTGTTGCAGGTATGGTGGCGACGTATGCCGTATCGGGCGGACTGAGTCTGTCGAAACACTTCTGGAGCCATGCGAGGACATGGGCTCTCGCCGTACCATTTTTCATGGTTGGCATGCGCATATTCCATACCTACAGCGGTGTGATACGCTATACCACGACGGTGGACTTCATAAAGGTGATGAACGCTGTCTTTCTGGGAGGACTTATGATATCCATCATTCACCTGGTGGCTCCCGATAGCAGTGTCGTGGGTAGCCTGCGCTGGCTTACCATCGTGGTGATGATGCTCTTCTGCATCATCGGACAGTGGGGAATGCGTATTATAGTGAAATACCTGTACGAGACTCTCTTTGCCTCAAATCACAAACAAAAGGCATTCATCTTTGGCGTACATGAGGGAGGTATAGCTCTGGGACACTCATTTAAGGAGGGTGGCAGCAAGTTTGACCTACGCGGCTTCGTGAGCGACGGCTCGCTGAAGTCTAAGTACCTGCTTGGTGTAAAGGTTCGCCGCAATGGTCCCAACCTGATACGTCACATGAAGGAAGAGGGAGCCACTGTGATGGTAGTGAGCCCTATACAGAAGGAGGTATTCCGTGAGGACACAGCACTGCAAAACTCACTGATAAAGGCTGGCATAAAAATCATGATGGTTGCCGATACTGAGGAATGGGATCCTACGAAGGATGCCACGCAGCATTTGCGAGAGGTAGATATCGAAGACCTCTTGCCACGCGACAAGATCGAGGTTGACATGAACGCCATCGGACTGATGCTGCAGGGCAAACGGATACTCATCACAGGTGCTGCCGGAAGCATAGGCAACGAAATGGTGAAGCAGATATCTCGCTATGATCCTGCACAGCTGATACTCATAGACCAAGCGGAGACGCCTATGCACGATGTGAGTCTGTACATGAAGAAGACACACCCCGAAATACCATGCGCATGCATCGTGGGCAACATAGCCAACATGTCGCACATGGAAATAATCTTCAGCGCCCATCGACCAGAATATGTATTCCACGCTGCTGCATACAAGCACGTGCCGATGATGGAGGACAACCCCGCCATGGCGATACAGAATAACGTATATGGTACGCGCGTGATAGCTGACCTCGCCGTGAAGTACGGCACCAAGAAGTTTGTGATGATAAGCACCGATAAGGCTGTCAACCCAACTAACGTGATGGGATGCTCTAAACGTATATGCGAGATATACTGCCAGAGCCTCAACAAGGCAATGGGCGAGATGAAGCAGGGTGACGGAAAGCCGGCAGTGACGCAGTTTATCACCACACGCTTCGGCAATGTGTTGGGTTCTAATGGTTCGGTGATACCTCTGTTCCGCGAACAGATAAAGCAGGGTGGTCCTGTCACTGTGACACACCCCGATATCATACGTTTCTTTATGCTCATACCTGAGGCATGCCAACTGGTGCTCGAGGCAGGCACCATGGGCAAGGGTGGCGAGATATTCGTCTTTGACATGGGCAAACCAGTACGCATAGCCGACCTGGCACAACGTATGATAGACCTCAGCGGAGCAAAGAACGTGAAGATAGTTTACTCAGGTCTGCGTGACGGTGAGAAACTCTATGAGGAGGTGCTCAACGATGCCGAACTGACAAAGCCTACGCACCATCCGAAAATCAAGATTGCTGCAGTACGCGAGTATGACTATACGGCAGCTTTGAAGGATGAAGAGGAACTCCTCCAACTCTCCAAGAGCTATGATGACATGGCGATAGTGAAGAAGATGAAGGAGATAGTTCCAGAATACAAGAGTCAGCACTCGAAGTACGAAGCGCTGGATAAATAAAAACAAAGAAGGCTCCCAAGCGGGAGCCTTCTTTTATGAATTCTATAATATCTTAATCTGCTTTAAACAGGTCCTTTATGCCACCAATAGAACCCATGAGGTTTGTTGCTTCGTAAGGCAGATAGACGGTCTTAGTGTCGCCTCCCTTGGCAATGTCCTGCAGCGTCTGTATGTACTTCTGTGCGAGTAGGTAATTGGCTGGGTTGGTTGACTTGCCGACTGCCTCTGTAATCTTGTCGATGGCGATAGCCTCAGCTTCTGCTTTGCGTATGCGAGCCTGTGCCTCACCCTCAGCACGGAGTATCTCCTGTTGCTTTGTTGCCTCAGCACGGTTTATGGCAGCTGTCTTGTCAGCCTCTGACTTGAGGATGACAGCCTGCTTCTCACCTTCTGAGGTAAGGATGGTGGCACGTTTGTTACGCTCTGCCTGCATCTGCTTCTCCATAGCCTGTAGCACTGTTGCAGGTGGTATGATGTCCTGTAGCTCTACACGGTTTACCTTGATACCCCACTTGTTTGTGGCATCGTCGAGCACGAGACGCAGCTTTGAGTTGATGGTGTCACGTGAAGTCAGTGTCTGGTCGAGTTCCATCTCGCCGATGATGTTACGCAGCGTCGTCTGCGTCAGTTTCTCGATGGCGTTGGGCAGGTTGCTGATTTCATAGACCGCCTTGAATGGGTCAACAATCTGGAAGTATAGCAGAGCATTGATCTCCATCTGTATGTTATCCTTGGTGATAACATTCTGACGGTCGAAGTCGTACACCTGTTCACGAAGGTCTATGCGGTCAGTCATGACGTAGCGTCCGCGTGCCATCGCCACCATGTCCTTCGCCCTATCGATAAAGGGTATGATGAAGTTGATGCCAGGCTCGAGGGTCTGGTAGTACTTACCCAGTCGTTCCACGATCTTAGTTTCTGACTGCGGGATGATTACGATAGTCTTTTTCAAGACGATAGCTGCCAGTATGAGCAGCACGATGAATAGTACGGTTAGAAATTCCATAAAACTAAAACTTTATACATTACACATTATACTTTATACATTACACTTTATACTCTATACTCTACCTTACCGTAAGTACGATACTATCACGTGACACTACGCTGACGGTAGTGCCTACCGGTATCTCTGTGCCATCAGCAGAGAGGGAGCGCCACTGGTCGCCGTCTATCTGCACGTAGCCATAGCCATCTGCTGGTATGGCAGTAGTTACCTTTCCGCTACGTCCTATCAGCGCATCAGCATTACTTTTGCGCTCCTTGCGGTTGTGCAGCCTCTTGACCAGTGATGGTCTGACAAAGACGAGACAGAGCACGGAGGCTATCACCCACGATAGCAACTGCGCTATGAACGGTGCGTCACACGCGGCAAAGATTATGGATACTAATGCTCCAAGCGAGAAACATATAAAGTAGAAGTCACCGCTGCTGAGTTCGATGACGAGGCATGCAAGACTCACGATGAGCCACAGAAGCCATAGGTTAGTAGAAAAGAAGGTTAGCATTGTTGTAGATTAATAGATTATAGATTGTAGATTACAGATGGTTACCTCTTCTTTTGAAAGAACTGTTGCATCAGTTGACGGCAGTCATCTTCGAGCACTCCGCTGACGATTTCTGTTCTGGGATGCAGGGCCTTAGGTGCGTAGGTGGTATAGCCCCGTTTCTCATCCTTAGTGCCATACACTAAGCGTGATATCTGCGCCCACCCGAGAGCACCGGCGCACATGGGACAGGGTTCCACGGTGACATACATGGTACAGTCCTGCAGATATTTCCCCCCGAGAGCATTGGCAGCTGCAGTAATGGCCTGCATCTCGGCATGAGCGGTGACATCATGCAATGTCTCGGTGAGGTTATGGGTACGTGCTATAATCCTTCCGCGACAGGTCACTATGGCACCGATGGGAATCTCATCTTCCTCTGCTGCTGCCTCAGCCTCGGCAATCGCTTTGCGCATGTAGTCTTCGTCGCTCATTGAAGATTGAAAATTGAAAATTGAAGATTATGTTTTGTATTAACTTGTCAACTTGTCAACTCGTCAACTTGTCAACTGCAAGACTTGTTAGCACGTATGCCACGATTATGATGGAGAATCCCGAGTAGCACAGATTTGTCTGTCCTGTCACTATACCCACTGCAACGGTTGTTATCAGCACGAGGGCAGAGAAGGCTATGAAAAGGTACTTTATCTCATTTCCCCTAAAACCCCAATGTTTGAACTTGAGAGCAAACATCGGAATCTCTGCCACCAATATCCACGAACTGAGAAATATGCCAATGATGATGAGCAGGGAGAACCACCCGTACTGTTCGAGCACGGGTCCAAAACCTGCTATCAGCGAAGCCCAGAATAGGGCGTTGGCAGGCGTTGGAAGACCGATAAACGATGTTGTCTGTCGGGTATCGAGATTGAACTTTGCCAAGCGAACGGCACTGAAAGCTGCAACGATGAAGGCGAGGTAAGGGATGATGGTTGATAATTGGCAATTGACAGTTGACAGTTGGAAATGCAATGAGCGAAAAGGGCTGTCCAACACCTGCAACTCATAAAAGATGATGGCAGAGGGTGCTACGCCAAAAGTAACGTCGTCAGCCAGTGAGTCCAGTTCCTTACCTATCTCACTCGATACGTTCAGCAGTCGTGCTGTCATACCGTCAAAAAAGTCAAATGCAGCGCCGAGCACAATAAATAGCAAAGCCATCGCAGGCTGCCCCGTGATGGCGTATGTGGTGGCTATGCAACCGCAGATGAGGTTGCAGCACGTAATCATATTTGGTAAGTGTTTCTTCATTTCATAATGCCTATGACAGTTTGGTTACCTGTGGTGGACTGCCCCATCGTCACCTTTATCTCGGTATCGATAGGAAGATACAGGTCAACACGCGAACCAAACTTGATAAATCCGAGATGCTCATCGATATAGCATATCTCACCCTCCTTGGCATACGTCACGATGCGACGCGCCATAGCACCCGCTATCTGACGACACAGGATATCGACGCCATCGGGGGTGGTTATGATGATATCTGCCATCTCATTCTCCTCTGCCGCCTTGGGCAGCCATGCCTTGTGGAATTTTCCGTTCTTGTGCTTTACCATCTTGACGGTGCCATCGATAGGAAACCAGTTGGCATGTACGTTCCACAGACTCATGAAGATGCTCACCATCTTTCTCTTCTCATGGAAATACTCATTCTCCTCAACATCTTCAATCACCACGATATGTCCGTCAGCAGGAGCTATGACAAGGTTGTCAGTGTCATCAGTACCATAGTGACGTATAGGACAGCGGAAGAAATTGAGCACCACGCACCATATAGAACCAAATATGACGGCAAAGATATAGAATGGGATATGGCTGTCAAAAGAACGCCATAGTATCACGCCAATGGCGATGAGTATCATGGCACTGTATATCAGCGTGTCCGTACCCTCGTGGTGGATACGTATCTTCTTCAGTTTCTTTATCTTCTTCAGTTTCTGTATTTTTTCTCCCATGTCAATGTTAGTATTGTTAGAAGGTCTGTTAGGTGAGTAGCGTTTGAGACAAGCGTCAAGTTGCTTTGTAATCTTTGCAAAGGTAAAGATTTTTACCGAATTGTGCAAATAAAATGAATAAATATGTGCGAAAAAAGTATTTAGAAAGGGCAATACCCCTTTTACTGGATAAAAATTATTAACTTCGCAGTCACTATGCATAATTTCGTTCACCTCCACAATCATACCCACTATTCCCTACTCGATGGTCAGAGCAAAGTCGCTGACCTTGTCAAGCGTGCCATATCCGATGGCATGCGCGGAATGGCTATTACCGACCACGGCAACATGTTTGGTGTAAAGGATCTCTTTGACGAGTGTAACAAAGCCAACAAGGAACTGAAAAAGGCTGGCAAAGAACCCTTTAAGCCCATATTCGGTTGCGAGATGTATGTGGCGCGGCGTGGCATGAATCGCCGTGACGACAACATAGACCGCGGTGGATGGCACCTCATAGTACTTGCCAAGAACCTTAACGGCTACAAAAACCTTATACGTCTTGTGTCACATTCGTGGGTTGATGGTTTCTACGGCAGACCTCGAACCGATCATGAAGACCTCGAAAAGTATCATGAAGACCTCATCGTCTGCTCGGCGTGTATAGGTGGAGAGATACCTAAGCTGATACTTGACGGTGACATAGAGGGTGCAAGGAAGGCGGTGGAGTGGCACAAGAACCTGTGGGGCGATGACTTCTACCTTGAGTTGCAGCGTCATGAGGTGAAGGACCCCAGCCAACGTGCCAACCGAGAGACATTCCCTATGCAGCAGAAGGTAAACCGTCAACTCATAGAGTTCTCCAAGGAGTATGGCATAAAACTGATTTGTACCAACGACTGCCACTTCATTGACAAGGATGCTGCTGAGGCCCATGACCATTTGCTATGCCTCGGAACAGGCAAGGATCTTGACGATCCGCAGCGTATGTTATACACCAAGCAGGAGTGGTTCAAGACTCAGGAGGAGATGAATGAAATCTTTGCCGATATACCTGAGGCTCTTGACAATACTATTGAGATACTCGACAAGGTAGAGACATACGACCTCGAGTCTGACCCTATTATGCCATTTTTCCCCATTCCATCGGAGTTTGGCACGGAGGAACAGTGGCGCGAGCGCTTCTCGGAAACAGACTTGTACAATGAGTTTACATCGGATGAATATGGCAAGAACCAGCTTCCCGAAGAAGATGGAAAGAACAAGATTAAGAAACTCGGAGGCTACGACAAGCTATATCGCATAAAGTTTGAGGCAGACTACCTTGGCAAGCTGGCTTACGAAGGTGCATCGCGCATCTACGGCAGCGGCTATAAGGTGATAGAGAAGCCAATGCAGCCCGATGAACTGTCGGCATGGGCGGCGGAGAATAATATCAGCAAGGAGGTGGACGAGCGCGTGCGCTTTGAGCTGCACATCATGAAGACGATGGGCTTCCCTGGATACTTCCTTATCGTACAGGACTTTATCAACAGCGCCCGCAAGCAACTCGATGTGTGGGTGGGGCCAGGACGTGGCAGTGCAGCGGGTTCTGTGGTGGCATACTGTCTGGGCATCACCAAACTCGACCCCTTGAAGTACGACCTGCTGTTCGAGCGTTTCCTCAACCCCGACCGTATATCACTCCCCGATATAGATACTGATTTCGACGATGACGGCAGAGGCAAAGTGTTGCAATGGGTGATGGACAAGTACGGACACGAGAATTGCGCCCATATCATCACCTACGGCACCATGGCGGCGAAGAATGCCATAAAGGACGTAGGCAGGGTGGAGAAGGTTCCACTTGCTGTTGTCAATGCATGGTGCAAGGCTATGCCCGACCGTTTGCCCGACGGCATGAAACCAAAGCTTGTAAACTACCTGAAATGCACGCCCGAGCTGCAACATGCTGAGGCTTCTGTCAACCCCGCCGAGGCCAATACCATAAAGTATGCTAAGATGCTTGAGGGCACGATACGCAATGTGGGTCTCCATGCCTGTGGCTTCATCATCTGCCGTGACCCTATCAGCGACCACGTACCCGTGAGTACCGCCGACGACCCCGATTTTCCTGACACCAAGACTGCAGTGACACAGTATGACGGTCATGTCATTGAATCGACGGGACTGATAAAGATGGACTTCCTCGGACTGAAGACACTGTCGGAGCAGAAAGAGGCGGTGAAGAACGTCAAACTGACAAGAGGCATCGACATAGACCTCGACAATATACCTATTGACGATGAACTGACATACCAACTCTACCAAAAGGGACAGACGATAGGTACCTTCCAGTTTGAGAGTGCGGGCATGCAGAAGTACCTTCGCGAACTGCATCCTACGGTATTCGAGGATCTCATCGCCATGAACGCCCTGTATCGTCCGGGTCCGATGGACTATATACCAAAATTCATAGCCCGCAAGAACGGCAGAGAACCCATAACCTACGATATCGATATCACAGAGAAGTATCTGAAGGATACCTACGGCATCACGGTTTATCAGGAGCAGGTGATGCTGCTGTCACGTCAGCTTGCAAACTTCACCCGAGGTGAGAGTGATGCCCTGCGTAAGGCGATGGGTAAGAAGAAAAAAGACATCGTTGATGCGATGAAACCGAAGTTTATTGAGGGTGGCAAAAAGAACGGACACGATGAGAAGGTGCTGGAAAAGATATGGGCCGACTGGGAGAAATTCGCATCATACGCCTTCAATAAGTCGCATGCTGCCTGCTACTCGTGGGTGGCATACCAAACGGCATACCTCAAGGCCCACTACCCTGCCGAGTTTATGGCTGCACTGCTCACGCGCCGTCGCTCCGACATCAAGGAAATCACCAAACTGATGGATGAGTGCAAGGCTCTCGGCATACCCACCCTGGGACCTGATGTCAACGAGTCGTACGCCAACTTCGGTGTCAACAAGAAGGGTGAGATACGCTTCGGACTGGCAGCCATCAAGGGCATGAGTGAAGCAGCAACAATAGCCATCATAAAGGAGCGCGACAAGAACGGGCCATACAAGAATGTATATGACATGCTGGAACGCGTGCCGTCGTCGGCAATGAACAAGAAAGCACTTGAATGCCTCGCACTTTCAGGAGCCCTTGACGGACTGGATAGCATAACACGCGAACAGTATATGGCACCGTGTGGAAAATATGCCCAATTCATCGATGCTTTGTCGATATATGGCACACAGTATCAGACGGCTAAGGCAAGTGCTGCGAACTCGCTGTTCGGAGATTTTGACAGTATAGAAATCACCAAGCCACGCCCACAGAAGACGGAGCCATGGAGCGCCATAGAGCGACTCAACAAGGAGCGCGAACTCGTAGGCATATACCTCTCAGCTCATCCGCTGGACGAATTTTCTGTCGTACTGGAGTGTATGTGCAACACATCATGCGCAGAGATAGGCAAAGATGCCGACCGTGCAGAACTGGCAAAGAGGGACACACTGACATTTGGTGGCATAGTAACACAGGTCAATCCACGTTTCACCAAGAAAGGAACACCCATGGGAATAGTCACCATAGAGGACTTTGTAGGCATGGGCGAAATCGCCCTGTTTGATAAAGACTGGGCACGCTGGCAGGGAATGCTGACAGTGGGGAGCTCCGTATTTGTCAAAATGAAATCACAGGAGCGATTCCGTGGCAGTGGCGTCTATAATCTGAATATACAGAGCATAGACTTCCTGCAGAACGTGACAGAGAATCTTATGGACACACTGACCTTACACCTTGACTTAAACGAAATCAACGGCAATGCCAAGGATAGTGGTAGCAATGACAGCGGTGATGATGACAGTGACAATGACGCTGACACCACCGACAACATGAACAGTCTGGGAAGCATACTCTCCGACCTCTCCACCATCATCTCCGAGACACCAGGCAATACAAAACTGCTACTGTCCATACGTGACAACAACCTCAGTCATGTACCACTGAAACTGGAGTCAAAACTGCCAGGAATAAAGGTCAACAGAAAGCTTGTTGACTTCGTAAAATCACAGGAAGGAATGAGCCTGACGATGTGACGAAAAAGGTCACGTTTGGAAAACATATCCTTTTGGGTACCCAAAACATATCCTTTTAGCCCTTAAAACATATCCTTTTAGGAGCTAAAAGGATATGTTTTCTAAAGCTATCCGTAAGATGTTGTAAATCAGATTCTTAGAAAATGGCATTTTCTAAGAAAAAACTGTTTTTTATTTCTTTATGATATTGCGGCTGGCATCAATGCGCAGAAAGATGAAGAGCATTATCGTAAAGCCCCATAACGACGAGCCACCGTAACTGAAGAATGGCAGAGGGATGCCTATGACGGGCGTCAGTCCCAGCACCATGCCTATGTTGATAAATACGTGAAAAAGAAAAACACTCAGCACGCAATAGCCATATACACGCCCGAAACGGTGAACCTGTCGCTCCGCCACATAAATGAGGCGCCATATAAGAAACATGAAGAGCAACAGCACGGCAGCTGATCCGAGGAAACCCTCCTCTTCACCCACGGTGCAGAATATAAAGTCAGTATCCTGTTCGGGAACAAATTTCAGTTTCGTCTGCGTACCATTGAGAAATCCCTTGCCCGTCAGTCCGCCCGAGCCTATCGCTATCTCACTCTGGTGCACGTTGTATCCGGCACCGGCAAGATCCTCCTTCAGCCCGAGCAACACATTGATACGCACACGCTGGTGAGGCTCCATGACATTATTGAGCACAAAGGATGCCGAGTAGAAAAACGTCATTGAACCCAAAACAAACAGGGCAATAAAGAAGTATTCCTTTATCTGGTCACGGAATGCCAGAAAGAAAAGGTAACCTATGATGAATATGGTGATACCCAACTGCACCCACACCACATCAAATCGTATCACAAACTCCGAGAAGAGCAACGCCAGCAGGGTGACACCAAGCGAAATGCCTATGATGAGTTTTGACTCCTTTACCGCCTTGCAGTACGCCATCATCAAAGCTGCGCAAAACACCTGTATGAGCAGGAATACTACAAAAGGCCCGACGTGAGTGGTGGTATGGAGTATGGTGGGTTCGGCAAAACGTATGCCAACGATGAAGTATATCACCATGGCAACAGCAGAAAAAAGGAAACTGCCCGTCATACCCTCACGGTACAGCATGAGGAAAAATGAGGCATAGACCAACGCCGACCCCGTCTCCTTCTGCATCACGATGAGCAGCATGGGGGTAACGATGATGGCTATTGCCTTGATGAGATGGCGCCAACTGTCAAGGCGGAAGTCGTAGGATGACATGTATTTCGCCACAGCAAGCGCCGTAGCAAACTTCGCAAACTCTGCCGGCTGCAGGCGTATCGGTCCCATGACTATCCACGAGCGCGAACCCTTTATCTCATGAGGATTGAAGATGGTAAGAAACAACACAAGCAACATCAACCCATACACTGCATAGGCAAAGGTGTCGTAGTAACGGTCATCAAGAAGCAGTATCGCCGTAGCAAGCACTATACTCGTGACTATCCACACTATCTGCATGCCCGAACGAGTGTCCAGCGAAAAGATGTCGGTGTCGCCATACGTATAACTCGCTCCACACACACTGATCCAGCCAAAAGCAAGCAGTGCGAGATACAGGGCTATGGTAACCCAGTCTATGGAACGCAATACTGAGGACGATTCTTTCATCTTTTGATAATATAAGTTGACATTATGCTATTTTACGGTTTGCAAAATTACAAAATTATCAATGCTTTTAAGACTGATTAACATATTTTAATGCCACCAGCAATGATTTATGGTAGATTTTTAGTAATTTTGTGCCGAATTTGCGAAAAAGTGCACTATCCGCTAACTTGTTTTTTATAAAAAAACATAGCTTTTTAACGACTAACAACTCCGAATTATCACATTATTTATATATAAGGTAGATCTATATGCAATTAAAAATGCATGACAGGACGACAATCTCACTGAAGCATCAATGGATATTGATGCTGATGTTCATGATGTCTCTTGCTTCGTCAGCACAGGTGCCTGACAACAGCCGAAGGGTTGATACCCTCTCGTTGGCAGAGCGCATTTCAGTGCGCACCAACCTGGTGGACTGGGGTCTTATGGTACCCAACATAGGTGTAGAATTTGACATACGCAGCACTAACTGGAATCGCTATGCGGTGAACGCAAACTTCAGATATCGTCCGCATACTAACAGTACTTACGTGAGAGGTATTGTCTATAACCTCTTTGAAGCTACCCTGGAGGGACGTGTATATTGGCGCGAGCGCAAGTGCACACCCACGGGCTACCTATCACCACACCGTAAATGGTTTGACAAACTGTGGTCATGCCGCAATATGCTGCCAAGCCATCCCAACTGGGTATTCTACCGTGGCGGCTACGTGACATACTCCAAGTACTCCATGCTATGGGGCGGAGGCGAAGGACGCCAGGGTACTGCATACATGGCAGGTGTGACATGGGGTTTCGTAAAACCTTTCCTCGCTTTCCAAAACGGCAACTCCATGGATATGGAGTTTGGCTTCAGCGGCGGCATCATGTATAACAAGTACGACACCTTCCGCGCTGACCGCGAGAACAACTGCTACCCAAAGACTGGACATGAGGACGGAAAATTCGGTCCTATGCTGCGTGACCTCCACGTAGCACTGGTATATCGTTTCGGCAACTACCCTATACAGAAGAAATACCGCTGGCGCTACGACGTCGATATGGCTTTCAGAGAAAAGAAAGACTCACTGTACAATGCATGGCTCACAGCACGCGAGCAGAAGTACATAAAGGACTCCATATACCGCGTAGTGGCTCAGGAGTTCCGTCTGCTGTATGACTCATGCGTCGATGTACGCCACCGCGAACAGCAACAGGCCATCGACGAGCAGGCACCAGCACGTGTACCTAACTACACGCCAAAGCAGCTTGCCAAGATGCGCCGCGACTCTATCAAACAGGCACGTCTCGACTCTGTCAACGCTATAAAGAAAGCACGTCTTGACTCTATCAATGCCATCAAGAAGGCACGACGTGACTCACTCGCCAAGAACGATCCTAAACTGGCTAAGAAATTTGCCGAGGAGGATGCACGCGAGGCTAAGCTACAGGAACAGCGCGAGAAGATAGAGCGCAGCAAGGCGAAAGCCAAGGAAAAGGCAAAGGACGCACAGGCTACCATAGAACGCCAGCGCGCTAAGCGCGAAGCTGCCAAGAAAGCCGAGGAAGGCATGACCAAAGAAGAAAAGGCAGCGGCACGCAAGGCAAAGGCACAGGCAGCCCAAGAGAAGATAGCACGTATGCGTGCACGACGCGAAGCTGCCAAGAAGGCTGCTGAAGAAGCTAAAAACTCAACAGAGGAAGGAGGCACAGAATGAATATCAACGCAATGAATAAAATAATAAGAAATACATTTCTTGCAGCACTCAATCTCTGCTTGATGACCTCGCTGCTCGCATCATGCGAGGTAAACGAGACTCTCTGTGAGAAAGACCATCCACACAAGAGTGCGGTAAAGTTTAAGTACTCGTGGGATAAAATGCCTGCTTCGGTGACTGACTATCCTTACCAGTTCTACATTATCGCCGACAGGGTAATCAATACCAAGGCATATACCTTCAGCTTCAATACAAGGGCTGACGACGGAAACGGACAGGGACACTACATTGATCCTCTGCCTGAAGATATGGCTGAGGAGGAGAATGTGGAAAGAAGCGAGTTTGAGATATCTTCTGGAGAATATAAGTTCCTCACCATGAACTATGGCAGAACCTTCGAAGAGAAAATCGACCCAAGCCGCATCGTGACTGCCGACTACATCATCACGCCTAATCCGCTGAAACTCAGCGTCAATGACCTCAACCTGCGTCTGGGTGCTTTCAATATAGAGTATCGCACATACGACTACGAAGAATTGGGTGACTATTATATCAATAGCCCATTCGGCGAATTTAATGGTTCGGTGGACAACAACCCCTACACCTCAGCTGATGACAATGCTTCGGAAGAGGAGAAAGAGGCAAGGCGTGCAAAATTCATACGCAACGTGACCGACCCTATCGTCATCGACTCTACTACAATACGTTGGATAGGTAATGACGAGACATCTGAGGTGGAGTTCCACCCCACTCCTATAACACAGAACGTGGACCTGTACTTTGACCTTAAGAAGAAGCAGACTTCCACCTTCCAGTTCTTCGTCAGTGACGTGTGGTGCGTACTGTCCGGCATACCACGCAGAATGAATGTGGGCACAGGTGCCGTCGATGTGTCACAGACAGACAAACTGATATTCCAAACTAAACTGGTGGATACTGACAAGATACCTGACAGCAACTCTGAAGAGTTACACCCGCAGGGATGGCCATCTGAAAAAATCATTGACAACATAGGCAAGTACGACAACCAGTCAGAGACTTCTGTACGTTGCTATGCCAACCTCAACATACCTGGCATCGTAGAAAACACCACCTACACTGATGCCAACAAATATGCAGGCCCTGGAGTACTGCAGATTATAGTAAAGGTATGGGTTTACGAGGAGAACGTCAACGACAATAGATGGGGATGGCGCTCACACACCATCATGGGACGCGTCAACCTGCATAAGAATATCGAACGTGCACAGTTGCTCGAGTTCTATGACGAGAACGGACAGAAGTACTGGCGCAAGGCTCAAGACCACAAGACGGTACACCTCGCTATCGATGCTACACTCAATCAGTCGCTCATACTGGGAACCGACGAGTCACCACGTGTGGCAAACTGGGAAGAGGAACAGCATATCGAAGAGGAATTCTAATTGCGTAGAGATATGAACATACGACATAACATACTGACGATATTGGCGATGATCATGGCAGCAACAATGTGGCAGTCATGCTCTGACTCATATCCTGATGCGACATATATACCCGATGGCAGCTCTAACCTCAACGGAGAGGACTATGAGACATACCCGATGTCACCATCTCTTAATGTCAACTCTCTGCTCTATGCTACCTCAAGTGGTACTGTGCAGTCAAAAGCTACCACACCTGTCAACAAGGAAGATGAGGGACCTCTCGACCCACAGAACAACTATGATAACTTCCTGAAGCGCTATGCCAAGGCACGCTTCTATCTGCTCGCCTTCCGCAAGACAGTGATGAACGGTAGTGATGGCACACTGGGACAGCAACCGAAGTTCTCAGAACTGATGGGTGACGATGACAACCGCCTGAACTGCCTGCTCAGTACGGAGAGAACTTACATCGAAGGTACATCACAGCATATCGGCAAACTCGCCATACCACAGGGTGCCACAAAGGACGGTAGCCTGGACGCTCTCAGCACCAATGGTTCGCTCTACCTGCTAAACAACACAGAGTGGGAGAACAACCAGAACTACACAGAAGAGACATACTTCTGGAATAAGAGAAAGTATGAGAGGGTAGGATACAACTTCTTCGCATACTATATCAACAGAGCCAATGTGTATGGATTTGAGAAAAGTGATGACCGCGTAGCCATTGACCTCGAACTCAACGGCAAGAACGACATCATGGTGGGATATGCCCCAGAGGTGACAGACAGCCTGCTCAAGGCTGATTACTCTAACAGCATAACTGAAGACTCAATACGCAAGAATGTCATCGCATACGGCGACAAGGCTTACTCAACATACGGTGCTGTGCACAGCGTGGAACCTAAGATAGACCTCAAGCACGCACTGGCATACCTTAAGTTTCGTGCGAAACTGATGGATGATGCCGTAAAAATCTCCATCCAGGACGTACAGGTAAATGCCAATACACGCGGCAAACTGGTCGTAGCTTCCAAGGAAGTGGAGAACCTTGGCATAACAGAACTGTCTGAACCAAAGGACCTGTCTGTCAATGCTTACCTCTCAGAGAAAGACATCTCTACTGAAGAGTTCAAGGAAGTCGGCGAGGGAATACTTGTACCACCGGCAGCGTCATACACCATCAAGGTACTGATACAGCAGACGAAAGTCAAGACCACCATTGACGACCCTAATCCGCAGGGTATCATGCAGACGTGGCTCGATGTCACCTGCACACCTGAGAAGGGTTTTGAGGCTGGAAAGATATATGTTCTCGACCTCTCGGTTTACGGTACTACTGAAATAAAGATCACCTCCGACCTCGAGTCATGGAAGAGCGGCACGGGAACGACGGTTTACTTATACGATTGATATAGAAAGAAAAAAAGATAATATACAGATATGACAGGAAAGTATTTTTTATACGCCATTGCAACTCTCTCTGTAGTAGCATGTTCTAACAACGACGACAGCCTCTACACAACAGACCCTGTTGTGCCACCAGTTGGCGGAGGAGAGCAGATAACACTCGGTATCAGTTCTGCATCCGACGTTGTCAGCGTGTCAAGCAAAGGCACCGGTACCGTTGGCGACACTGAGGAGAGTGGCAAGAACAGTTGGAACGGTGAGGTGATACGTGTCTATATGTTCAACAAGGGCACACTGACACCATCATCCGTGTCTGCATGGTCTGCAGTAGGTTCTGAACTGTATGAGGACGAGTCTGCCAGCACGTACTACAACACTGAGGTGGTTACACCAAAGCCTACTGATGACACTCCTATCCCAACAGGCATAGCAAACCGTAAGGACAACAAGGTGTGCTACTACCCTCTGCGTGGTGCCAGCGACTTCTGGGGATATTACCTCGACGATGCTGACGTAGTCCTTGACGAGGAGGGCAACAAGACTGTTGACGAGGAGGGTAACTTCGTACGCAACGCTCCTGTCGTAGATGGCGAGCAGATGTATGTGCCATTCCAGATTGACGGTACACAGGATATCCTGACGGGCCAGACACTGGAAAAGGATGACCCAGGCAACACCTCTTTCTATATCGATAAGGGCGTACAGGCTTCCGAACTGTACTCTGCTAAGGCAGCACGCCATGACGTACAGCCTACGCTGAAGTTCCGTCACAAACTGGCTCGCCTCACCTTTACTGCAAGGGCTATGTTTGCTGAGGATGGCGTAAACAATACGGAAGTGATACCTGTCAGCAAGGTAACAGCAAGTGACGAGGTACACAAGATGGCTATCGCTGATGCCGGCGGCGATGAGTACGGCAATGTCAACGGCGGTGTATATTTTGACAGTATCTTCGTATATTCTAAAAACAAAGGACGTCTGTACTTCGCATATACCGACAAGGCTGACCTGCACAATGGCAGAAACAACCAGCGCATAGAGTGGGACGTTGACTCTAAGGGTGACGCCATCAAGGGATGGCTCAAGCTCTTTGCTAAACCTGACAAGGACGCAGCAAACCAAAACACTGTGAAGATGGCTGGCGTGCAGCCCAACGATGTAGAACCTACGAAGGTGGGCGATGCAATCCTCGTAGCTCCACAGGACGACTATGAGTTCCGCATCGTGATGCACCAGTATGTTAAGCAGTTTAGTGACGAGTACTATAATATCCATCCCAATGTGCCTGTAAGATATACTGCCCGCAAGATAGTATATCCTGCATTCGACAACGCACCTTACGCCATACCTCTCGCTGAGGAACTCGCAAAGCAGGGTGTAGAGTCAGTCGTTGGTGGCACATCATACAATATCGAACTGGGTGTAGCAGGTCTCAAGATGGTGATACTCAAGACTACTCTCGAACCATGGGTAGAAGGTGGCGAAATACAGAAGGACCTCGACTAACATCAAGTCTTTTACACTAATCTGTAACGATGGAGGAATAATGAAGAAATTATTATATAGCATAGCATCAGTCTTATTCTTTGGAACGGCTCTCGTAAGTTGTTCTGATGATGAGATTGTCAGCGATGGCGGTTCGATAACACTCGAACAAGCATTGGAACCAAGTGAGATAGACATCGCACTTGAAGCCTCTGCTGACGAGCCTGCTTCTAAGGCCGCCATCAAGTCCAACAGTGGAGCTTTCTCTACTGACAATCTGGGTGTTTTCATGCTTGCAATGGAATATATCAACACCGCCGATATACCGTACTGGGGTGCTGCCATGGGAATGGACTGCTCTTGGTACAGAGACCCCAAGCAGACAAAAGACTCTCAGACATACAACTATACCTACGGATATACAGCATTTCTGGACAATCTGAAAGCAACAGCACAACCCAAAGACAGTTCAAAGCCTGCATCGGGTTCTTCCATCAACTTAGGAACGGGTATAGTGGATAAGTATCCTATCGGAAGTTTCCACAGATACAACTTCTACGCTTACACCCCACGCGTACCTAAGATAGAGTATCGCCGCGATTCTGTCACCGCCATCATGACGGATCTTGACGGCACGCAGGACGTGATATACTCTGCAGCTATACCAGGTGACAAATACAATAAAATAAATACCACATACAAGGACTACGCTTGGAGTGCCAACTACTTCCGCTTCGCACAAAACAGGACAGGCAACAGCAAGGACGAGGCTCTGGAAAGCAAGACTCCCAATTTCCACTTCACCCACAAGATGTCACAGTTGATGTTCTCTATACAGCCTGGTGGAGTGGACAAGAAGGGCAATCCTGTGGATGAGGCAAGCAAGACCTCTGCACTCAACTATGACAAGGCTCTCGAAACTGAGATTGTTGGTATAAGCATCTGCAATGTTCCTGATTCCGTATTCTTGCTTGTGGCAGAAAGGGCAGGACTGCACAACGGAAATATAAGATACAGCTCCGAGAATCGCTCCAAGGAGTTCTTCCTAAAGAGCTATATCGGAAAGAAGGTCGGCAACAGGACTATCTATTATCCTGACCAGATGATGGAGGCACAGACCCTTTCAACCGAAGAGGTACCTGTAGTGGATGAGGAAGGCGAACCTGTACTTGACAAGAAGGGCAAACAGGTGACAGAGGAGGTTCCCGTAGTCAACAAACTGGGTGGACCTGATGACGACCACCGCCAGGGCATCATCCTTCCTGCACTCACCAACGAAGACCGAAAGACTATCGACGGTTCGTATATCGCAAAGTTCGTAGTGCGTTACCCACGCAGCTCGGAGGATGCAAAGTACTACACCATCAATATACCTCTGTACTCTGACCCTGAGAATCCAAACATGCAGTTTGAAGAAGGGTGCTCTTACGAGTTGAAGTTCCGCATATACGGACCAAACAACGTACAGTCTGCCGGAGTACAGGAAAACAACAAGTGGTACGAAGTTGACGTTGATGACCTGAGAGAGTCAGGAAACTACAACATACCTGAGGAAGATACCACGGCAGGAAACTAAACCAATAACAAAACCTATATATAACGAATAACAAAATATAAAATACAAGGATATGAACAAGACTATTCTAAAATTTGCCTATTGCGCAGCAGCAGTGACATTATTCACTGCATGTTCTTCTGAAGAAGATTTCTTTGACCAAGCAAAGAAGGACAGACTTGATTTTGGTACTGATGTAGCAAGTGAGATTCCTGTAGTCATCGGCACAGGTACCACACAGGCTTCTGCAGAGATTGAGATCAATTCTGATGAATCAAGCCAGAACTCAGTAGCATCTACTATTGCGTCAAAGGCTCCTATTTACTCTAATGAGAGCACCAAGGCTTTCACCATCAAGGATGAGAAAGTCGGCATCTTCATGCTTGCCAAGGGTATCATCCCTGACAATGACTACTCTGACCTGACATGGGACAATGTTAACTGGGCTAACCAGGGTAAGACGGTGACCATCCCCAACATAGGCAGCTATGTTGATAAGTGGTCTGCTCCTATCTGGAACCAGTCTGCCAACGTTACCATGTACGATGCCAGCGGCACTGAGACAGAAGTAATCGCTGACGGTAAGACTTCGTCTATCGATTTCCTCAACACGCAGCCTTACTATCCTGCAGGCAACTACTGCAGCTACAGCCTCTATGGATATTATCCTAAGCAGTCGCTTACTGAGCAGAATACCACAGTAAGCAAGTCCAAACTGTCCATTAAGATTCCTATCACCGGTAAGGAGGATATACTGTGGGGACGTGCTTCTTATAGCCAGGAGGATGTCAAAGACACCGACATCAAGTGGTTTACACCTGGTGAGGCAACAGGCATCACATACAACGGTCAGGAAATCACCGACTTCACAAAGTACGGATACTCTGCAAAGTTCTTCCGCTTCTCACCTTTCCGTACTCCTGACACAGACGAGGCTCTCGCACCAACGATGAAGTTCCGTCACAAGATGATGATGCTCAAGTTTGACGTCATCGCAGGCGGTACTCCTATCGACTACGCTGCATCTGACCAGAACTACGAGCGTGCATACAAGACTACAGTATCAGGTCTCGCTATCGACAATGCTCCAAAGAATGTGGACCTCGTCGTTGCTGACCTCAGCGGTGCTGCCAACGAAGGCATCCTGACAGCCTCTACTGCCGAGGACAACGTGCAGTCAATTGTCATTGACGGCAGCGCTACTCCAGAGAAGGGTGATGACGGCATGCCTAAGCGCGTATCTGTAAAGGATTCCGACGGTGAGGATGCATACATCATACTTCCTGCTATCGCTTCCATGACATACAATCTCAATCTCAAACTGACCGATAACAATGGAAGCCAGCCTACCAGCCAGATACTCGCAGTGCCTCTCTCTCTCAAGACCAAGAACAACTTTGAGGAGGGAAAGATTTACCGCGTAGTACTCAAGATATGGAACCTTGAGCCACTCAAGCTTGAGGCTACTCTTGACAACTGGGAGGAGATCGAACCTACAGAGGAGAACTGGAACAAGTATCCATTCGTTACTGACAGCGACCACACTATCCCTGTACACTGATAAATAGGCAATAGAGCAAATTATATAGATAAGTAGAAGAAACAAGAAAAAAAGACAGATGAAAAAACTTCTGTTTATACTGACGGTGATGATGTTTACTGCCAAGGCATCGGCACAGATGATAGCGGTAAACACCGATGTCGCAATGGATGCCTGCATGGCACCGTCACTCGGTGTGGAACTTACCCTGGGTAAGAAGTCCACCCTCAACATCAACGGCTTCTATGCCGCCAATATGTTGGGAAAGGATATACGCATCGCTGCCGTACAACCAGAGTGGCGTGTATATATCTCCGGACGTCCTATGTTCCACCATTATTTCGGTGCTGTCGGACTGCTCGCTTCCTACAAGTTCTCCAACCTCGCCGACAAGGTTTATGACGGCGACGCCATGGGCATCGGACTGTCGTACGGCTATGTATGGCCTGTGACACAGCGACTGCTCATCGATTTCCACACCAGTCTCGGCTATATCACATACCGTCAGAAGGAGTACTTCGTAGGTGACGACTATGACCGTCACTATACCAACGAGGAGGGCAACCCGTACGCCAATGCCACTGGTTCGCTGCTGGCACCGCTGCGTATCGGCATCTCTGTTTCATATATTCTAAAATAATCAAGAGGATTACATCTTAACGACAAATATGCGTGGAGTAGTACATACATTGATGGGTGCGATAGCATTGCTCTTCTGCTGTCCTGCTATAGGCATGGCACAGAATGAGGCTATTGATGCTGCCGTAAACGTGGTGTTTGAGACTGCAGGTACAAAGGAATATCGTACCGTGCAGTATGCAGTGTTCAAGACCGAGCACAAGGCTAATGTAGTGATGGATGCCCTGCAGGAGGCTATCGTCCTTCAGCGTGGCGACAAGGGGGCTATCGTGCTGACAGCATGGGACGATGCCTGCGTAAAGCAGAAGGTAAAGTTCCGCCAGTCACGTGGCAATGGTGAGTTTAAGGTTCATGCATACCCAGATATGGCTATCCTCGTATGCTCCTACATCCCTGATGACGAGCTCACTATCGAGGATGCACGTATGGCAGTCATCACCCTCAAAGCCGGACAGACTGAGTACGAGCATATCTTCAAGACCAAGATGGATCAAGGCTCACACAACATCAGCAATGTCGATGTGCTCGGTGTAAACCGTGATACCATTAGCATCACTGCTGCTCCTGCCATCGACGACGGTAAGAATATGTACTTCAAGATACACCTCGAACTGCCTGCTGGCTATGGCAACGAGAAGGCACGACTCATCGTGCAGCCTGCTGCTGTGGACTGTCTCACTGAGGATACCGTCGATTACGTCAGCGGACTCGTAATGGAGGGTCCTGACTACCACAAGACACAGAATAAGCGTATGCTCTTCAACTACATGAAGTACGACAAGGTAGCCTATGCATACGTTGACAAACCCCTCTACTCCGATGAGAAGGTATATCTTGATACCACGCTGGTATATGCTAAGCCCAACCGCAAGAAGACTTACAAGATACCTTACACGGTACAGATTGCTGACCTCAACCACATATACTTCAACCGTACGGCAGCGACGGGCTCATGCAACTCCAAGAATATCTTTAAGTTCCTCGACCTCGGTATAGCATCGGCAAAGATGAATATCGATGAGTTCCGCATCGACGCCGAGAGCAACTACGATACGAAGAACCAGGACCTCAGACTGAAGTTTGTTGTCGGAAAGTCCGAACTCACCACTGACTCCATCAATGTGGTGCAGCTCAGAGAACTCGTCAACGAGTTGCGCTCATACGGCGAGACACTGATGGAAGTCAACGTTGCTGCTACAGCATCGCCAGAGGGCGGACTGGAGTCAAACCGCAAACTCGCTGCAGAACGTACACGCGTGGCAGTATCTAAGGTGCGCCAGTATCTGGGCAATGTTGATATAGCCTTCCATACCGCAGTACCACGTGTATGTACTTGGGAGGATGTAGCAAAGGAACTGGAGATGACAGGCAATACTGGTCTCGCCGACCAGGTGCGTGCCAAGATGGGCGCAGGAGGCTATGGAGGCGATAGCGAGATAGCACAGATAGACGGCTACGAGGCATTCATCGTTCCTATACTTGAGAAACTGCGTATGATGCGCGTCACATATCGCTATGAGCGTGAGCACGTCATGGATGCCGAGGAGGTTACAGCTGCATACTACGCTCGTAAGCGTGATTTGCTACAGGGCAAGGGCAGAGACCTCTCCGACGGTGACTACTACAACCTCTTCAACTGTATCACCGACTCACTGGAGCAGGACACCCTCACTATGCTGGCATACCGTCATGTCACACAGCGTGGCGGATACGAGCAGATAAAGTTCTCTATGTATGTAGCCAACCGCATGGCTATGCTCAACCAGAAGCAGGGCAAGCCCGACTCACGCGTCCTCGACCCATTCATCAACAAGCGTCTGCGTGCTGTCACCACACGTGAGATGAATGACAAGGCACAGAAGAACCGCCGTGAGATACTCATCAACCAGATTATCACATACTTCCAGCAGGAAGAGCGCGACAGCGCACTGAGCTTCTGCGACTACTGGTTTGGCAATGACCAGGACGAGAAGGTGGAACGCCTCAAGAAGTACATCACCTTTAAGGAAGGCTTTGTAAAATATGCCACACACCAGTTGTCGCCAGCAGAAGAGAAAGAGGTGCTCGATGCCATGAACTTCGTGATATCATGCGCGCCCGACAATAAGGCTGTTATCTACACAGAGGCACGAGACATACTCAACGTACCATATACCGTATGTCTCGGACTCGTCAATGAGATGGGCGACGAGAACCCAAAGAAATGGTACCTGCGCGGCATACTCGAGGCTGACAATGAGGAGAAGCGCATCAATGACCGTCACAAGCCGGACTATATACCTAACTACCTCGCCTTCTTCAACCACTCCTTCGAACTCGAGCCATCATACAAGTGGCTGTACTTCAATGACGGACAGATCAGCGATGAACTGCGTGAGAAGTACAAGTGGAGCAAGCGCAAGAAGCAGAAGTACAATGATATATTCAATCGTCTCGTTATACTCTCCGAAGCAGCAAAGGCAAACAGTGCAAACGAGGATGTCCTCGAAATCAGCGGTGGCGATGACGACATCGACGAGAATGGCGAGACAGCATCCGATGCTATCGAGGGCATAGGCACTGCCGACGTACCGGCAGCAGGCGATACAGCTACCACACCGGCATCTACATCCGAGACTAACAAGTAATGTTGTGAACATGAAACTTAAGATATACATAGCGTCAATACTATTCACTCTCATCCCATCCATTGCGATGGGACAGGGGCTACGTCAGCAGGACATCGACCCCCTTGACACCCTTGACGAGGAGGAGTTGCAGGCTATCCGCGACACTGTGCAACTGCCACGCCGCAACATGGCAAAGTACAAGACCGACCAGATAGACCTCAAGGAGTATGTCCTCAACGACCGTTACTCTCCCAACCATCATACCTTTGATCGTCATTGGTATGACCACCTCTATGTCGGTGCGGGAATGGGTTTTGAGCGCATCGTACCACAAAACGACTACTATCGTTTCAAAACGATGACACAACTCAACATCCATGTAGGTAAGCAATATACCAAGCGCAACTCTCTGAGACTGTCGCTGGGCGGAGCATGGGGCTATCAGCAGGACAAGGACCTGTGGCTTGCACGTGCATCAGCAAAACTTGACTATCTCTTCAACCTCTCCACACAGTTCTTCGGCTACAACCCCGCACGCCGTGTAGAGACCTCGCTCATGTTTGGCGTAGGAGGTTACTATACTTGGATGAAGGATACCAAGAAGGAACTCGCCCCAGAGGCACATTTCGGCGTACAACTCAAGTGCTTCACTGGTCCCCTCGGCACCATCAATCTCGAGCCTTACGTAGGCATCGGTGGTGACAATATGGACCTCTCAGGCACCCGCAACTGGCACAAGTACGACATCTTCTACGGACTTAACGTAAACTATTCCTTTTTTTTCGTAGATAATCTGTCAAAGGAGGCGCGTCTGGCGCTGCTACAGTCACGCATGGCAGATGATCGACTGGTGTCACCGCAGACACTTGAGAAGTGGCGCACACCATGGTTTGTTGAAGCAGCAATAGGTCCTGCCATGTCATCATCTGACTACCTGAGCAAGAGCAAAACGATGGGTCATCAGCTCACCCTCAGCGTAGGACGTTGGCTGTCACCTGTTATGGGTTTCCGTGTATCTGCCATCAGCCGTTCTACCAAGTGGTACGAAGAGACTGTCGAGCGCACCGTTCTGGAGTCAACCAATCATCCCACATCATACAACAAGCACTACATCAGCGGTCGCATAGAGGCTTTGTTCAATCCGTTTGGCTTCCTCCGCTCCTTCCAGTGGAATGCACCAGTAGGCGCTTACCTCACCTTCGGCACCGAGTTTGGTATGCTCACGCAGTATCAGCCCAACAAGGACAGGACACGCGTACACAGTGAGGCATACGGTGTAGGACTCCATCTGTGGGGCAAGCTCACCGAGGACCTGCAGGCATTCATTGAGCCACGCTACAATTACAACGTATATACCATACCTTACAACAATGTAAGGATGAATCAGAAGTTTGGCGAGGATGGTCTCGGACTCAACATCGGTCTCACCATGATGATACGTTCCGAGAAGTTCCACGACCTCTATGAGATGGACCACACACAAAATTACACCTATCGTCACGTACGTGGCACACGCGTAGGTGTAGCAGGCGGTCTCTCACTTCTGCAGAAGCGCGAGGCATACTATACAGGCGGTGGCATCAGCTGGAACGGCATGGTATTTGCCGAGTACCGTTTCAACCACCTCCACTCAGTACGTTTCCATGCCGACTTCCTCAACCTCAGCAACAACCATGTACTCCCCTACTCCGTTGACGGCCGTCCAAGCACCGCCATCAGCGTCAATAACGACAAGGGACTCTTCAAGGTACAGAATCGTCTGCTCATCGGCGCCCTCAACTATGAGGTCAGCCTCACCAACCTCTGTTCTGGTCGTCTGCGTGGTAGGAAGTTTGAACTCGAGGGCTTCATCGGTCCTGCCGTAGGCTATCTCGTTGACCAAAAAGCCACCTATGCAGGCATCAACGACTATACAGGCAGCGATGTCAAGGCGAGCCTCGTCAAGAATGACGACGTCATGATAGGTGCCGACGCAGGTCTCAAGCTTACCACCTACGTTGGCAAGGGATTCTCCATCTTCTTCACACCTACCATATACCTTCTCAATACCAAGAACGAGCTCGTAAGCTCCAACACCGTTGGTGCAGGCAACTTCCGCCTTTATGAGACCCTCAATCTCGGTGTGCAGTATAAAGTCGGTAAGTTCCGCCTCAATCCTGAGAAAGCCAAGGTACGCCGTCTGCGTCGTCAGAAGGAGTGGACCAACAAGCAGATTGAAAAGACCCACGCATGGCAGGACAAGCAGCAGCGCAAGCAGGAGAAGCGCCGCGCACGCTACGAGAAGCGCAGGAGACGTTAAAAGTTAAGAGTTAAGAAAAGGTTAAAAGCCATATAAAGGTATGACAAGAAAACTAATTATTGCAACACTAATCATTATTTTCAATTGTCAATTTTCAATTGTCAATACGGTAAGTGCCTATGACTATAAGGACCCCGATGCCGTACAGGCAGCTATGGCGCTGCTCATACACCATCAGTCCACCAATGCCGACACCATCGCCAAGGAGATATCCAAGCGATTCAAGAAGAGCGCTGCCATGCAGACAGCCCTCGGCCGTGCCTACTACCGCAACAATATGCGTGAGACCACCCGCGAGTACCTCGCCAAGGCATACAAGGCCGACTCCACCTTCGCACCAGCATACATCCTTAATGGCGACATGTATGCCGAATGGGCTGTTGACTCTGCATGTATCTTCTACGACAAGGCCATAGCCTGCGACTCCATGAATGCCGACGGCTATATACACTATGCCAATGCCATGGCAATCAAAGATATGGACAAGGCAAAAGCACGTCTCGAGGACCTGCGCCGTGTACGTCCCGACTACAATGTCGATCTTGAGATAGCCAACCTCTACAACAAGCGAGGCGACGACGCCCACGCTGCCGAAGCGATGGCAAATGTCAATGTCGATAAGCTCTCCATGAACCAACTCGCCAAGTATGCCCAGAACCTCTATTGGAGCAACAACGACGAGAAGGCCATCGAGATTGCCAAACTTGGTATCAAGCGCTTCCCACAGAACAAGGGCTTCAATCGTCTGTACTTCTGGAGTGCCTCACGCTCCAGCGCATGGCGCATAGCCAAGGAGCAGGGCGATATATGGTTCAAGGCTACCCCCGTCGATTCTCTCAACTCCATCGACCTCTTCTGTATGGGTTCCACACAGCTCGGACTCGGTCAGACCGACAAGGCTTTCGAGACCTGGGCAGGCATTGCTAACAAGGACGACTACTTCGCACCTCAGATGCGTGGACAGATCACCCGTGTAGTACGTAAGCTCGTTGACGAAAACAAGCAGCAAGGCAGATGGGCAACAGCCATCGCCATGTATGAGCGCTTCATGGCTACCTATCCATCTAAGGACCAGGCATACCAGCTCTATCAGCTCTCCAACATATACCGCGACAAGGCAGGCGAGGAGAACGGCGAGGAGAAAGTTGCTACTATACGCAAGATGTTTGAGATATACGAGAAGATTGAGAATGAGTATCCACGCTGGGAGAATCTCAACTACGTGCTCTATACCCATGCTCGCTGGACCTACGCATACTTTGACCGTGACAACAGCAAGAGTATGGCACGTCCGTACTACGAGAAGCTCTATGACTTCCTCAGTGGCAAGGACGAGCCCACCGAGCAAGACAAGGCTATGATCGTCGAGGCATGTCAGTACCTCGGTTCCGACTCATACTTCCAGCATCACAACCTTGCTGATGCACGAGTATGGTGGCGTCGCATCCTCCTCTTCGATCCTGACAATGAGAATGCTAAGCAAGCTCTCGACAAGATTAAGAAGTAACACCTTATATATATTTTTTTTAATAACAGCAATCCCCCAAAGCGCACTCGCGTACTTTGGGGGATTGCTATGTCAGTATGCACTTTACGGCGCTGTAAGTATGGCTGCGCCGTCAGTATGCACTTGACGACGCTGTAGCATGGCTGCGCCGTCAGTATGCACTTGACGACGCTGTAGCATGGCTGCGCCGTCAGTATGCACACTCGTGCACGCCCTTGACGGCGCGACCTGACGGTTCATCCATGTGTTGGAAGGCCTCATCCCACTCAAGGGCTACGGCGGTAGAGCAAGCCACGCTTGCCTCACTGGGCACACTGCGTGCAGCGCTGTCGCTAGGGAAGTGCTCGGCAAAGATGCTGCGATAGTAGTATTCTTCCTTGTTCTTGGGCGGATTTATTGGGAAACGTTCTGCCGCATGTGCCATCTGTTCGTCACTGACGGCTGCTGCTGTTATTTCCTTAAGTGTATCTATCCAACTATATCCCACACCGTCTGAGAATTGCTCCTTCTGTCTCCATGCTACTGCCTCGGGTAGCATGTCGGCGAAAGCTTCGCGAACAATCTTTTTCTCTATCTCAAAACCTGTTGACCCATCATTCTTCTTGCCACACATTTTGGCAGAAGGGTTGGTGCGCATGGCGATGTCAAGAAATTCCTTGTCGAGGAATGGTACCCTACCCTCTACGCCCCATGCCGAGAGGCTCTTGTTGGCTCGCAGGCAGTCATAGAGATATAGTTTGGATAGTTTACGCACCGTCTCTTCATGAAAATCCTTGGCTGATGGTGCCTTGTGGAAATAGAGATATCCTCCAAACACCTCGTCGGCTCCCTCGCCTGACAGCACCATCTTGATGCCCATGGACTTGATGACTCGTGCCAACAGATACATCGGTGTGGAAGCACGCACGGTAGTGACGTCATAGGTTTCGATGTAGTATATGACGTCGCGAATGGCATCGAGTCCCTCCTGTATGGTGTAGTTTATCTCATGATGCACGGTGCCGATATGGTCTGCCACCATACGTGCCTTGGCGAGGTCGGGCGCTCCCTTCAGTCCAACGGCAAAGGAGTGGAGGCGTGGCCAGTATGCCCTACTCTGGCTATCGTCTTCGATACGATGCTCGGAAAATTTCTCGGCAATGGCACTGATAACACTGGAGTCGAGTCCGCCGCTGAGTAGCACACCGTAAGGTACGTCACTCATTAGCTGACGCTTCACGGCAGCCTCCAAAGCATCGTGTATGGCGTCAACACTTGCGGCATTATCCCTGACAGCATCGTAGCAGAACCAGTCACGAGTGTAGTAGCGTTTCAGATTGAGGGGAGTCTGAGTACTCTGAATATTCAGACTATTCTGATAATAGAAATAGTGTCCAGGCAGAAAAGGTTCATACTTCTCGCACTGTCCCTCCAGGGCTTTGAGCTCTGATGCCACGTATATGGTGCCGTCGCTGTCGCTGCCTATGTAGAGAGGTATGACGCCTATGGGGTCGCGTGCTATGAGAAACGCATCACGCTGCTGGTCGTATAGGACGAAAGCAAAAATGCCGTTGAGTTTTTCCATCATCTGACATATCTGTTCATGACCAGGGGTGGAGTTCTCCTTTATCAAGTCCTGATAGAGTGCCAGTATTACCTCGCAGTCACTGCCTGTCTGGAATTTATACTTTCCCTCATACTGTCGGCGTATATCCTGATGATTGTATATCTCACCATTGACGGCGAGGACTATCTGTCGGTCAGGCGAGAAGAGTGGCTGTCCGCCGCTCTCTGGATCAACGATGCTCAGCCTCTCATGGGCGAGGATTGCTGCGCCACCGCAGTATATACCGCTCCAGTCGGGTCCGCGGTGACGTATTTTCTGACTCATGCGCAGTGCTTTTTCTCTGAGCTCTTGCGTCTGCTGCTTTACATTTAATATTGATACTATTCCACACATGGTTGTTGTTGTTTGAAGTTGTTATTATTTCTCTATATAATCTACGAATGCCTGGTTACACAGTCGTGTGCCGCCAGGGGTTGGATAATGACCGGTAAAGTACCAGTCACCCGGATTATGCGGACAAGCCTTGTGAAGTCCTTCTATGCTCTGGAACACCAGTTCTATGGGTGTCTCCATGCCCTCGGGGCGCAGCATCTCCACTATCTTGCGGTTTATCTCCTCTACGGTGAAAGGCTCATAAATGGCGCGGACGTGGTTGACTGTTGAGAGTTTAGGGTTGAATCCCGCTATCTTACAATTATGATAAACCTCTTCTATGATGTGTTGCATGCCACGCTCTTTCAGCAAGGCTATTGCGGCACGGAATGCACAGAGTTCTTCGAGGTGCGACATGTCGATTCCGTAGTAGTCGGGGTATCTGATCTGCGGTGCGCTGCTGACCATGACGATTTTCTTTGGGTGCAGACGGTCGAGTATCTTAAATATACTCTCCCTGAGCGTGGTGCCCCTTACTATGGAGTCATCGATGATGACGAGGTTGTCGTGGTCTGGCTGGAGTGAGCCGTAACTGATGTCATATACATGGGCGGCGAGGTCATTGCGCTGTGCTCCCTCGGTGATGAAGGTGCGCAGTTTTATGTCTTTCCACACCACCTTTTCGGTGCGTATCTCCCTGTGCAACTTACGGAATCCGTCGGTCAAGCCGTAGTATGCCACCTCTGCTGTATTTGGTATATATGAAAACACGGTGTGCTCCACGTCTCCGTCGATGGCGTTGACGATGGGTGATATTAGTTGTTCGCCCAGCACCTTACGCTCCTGATATATGTCGATGTCACTGCCACGGCTGAAATATATACGTTCAAAGGAACAGGCAGCGCTTTGCTGTTTAGGCATTATCTGCGTAGTGTGCACGGTGGCATCACGGTGGGCTATCACTGCCTCACCAGGCTGCAGCTCGGTGATGTCGTCAACCTTGAGGTTGAAGGTGGTCTGTATCACAGGACGTTCACTTGCCACCACCAGTACCTCATCGTCTTTGTAGTAATATGCCGGACGTATGCCCCATGGGTCGCGCACGGCAAACATCTCACCTGAGCCTGTCAGTCCGCACATCACGTAGCCGCCGTCAAACATGGGCAGCGATGATGTCAGCACATTGGCTACCTCCACGTTGTCATCGATGTAGCGTGTGATGTCCTTTCCCTCAAGTCCCTGCTCTTTCGCCTGTGCATACAGCCGTTCCACCTCACGGTCCAGACGGTGACCCATCATCTCGAGCATTATGTAGGCATCACCATAATAGCGTGGTGACTGTCCCTGTGCGGTGATATGGTCGAACACCTCATCAATGTTTGTCATGTTGAAGTTGCCACACAGTGCGAGGTTCTTTGCCCTCCAGTTGTTGCGCCTGAGGAAGGGGTGCACATACTGCAGTCCACTCTTGCCAGTGGTAGAGTAGCGCAGGTGACCCATCAGTAATTGAGCCTCCTCCCATCCTTTAGTTCCCTCCATGCCGAATATACTTGTTATGGCATCCTTACCCTCGGCACGCTCACGAAACATGTACTCGGTGCCAACGGGGGCATCGATATTGACACACGCTATACCGGCACCCTCCTGTCCGCGGTTGTGCTGTTTCTCCATGAGCAGGTAGAGTTTCTCCATGCCGTAGTGGCTGGTGCCATATTTATTTTTGTAATACTCGAGTGGCTTGAGCAGGCGTATCAGTGCCACACCACACTCATGTTTTAGCTGCTCCATTTTCGGTACTTTTAGAAAACATATCCTTTTGGCTCCTTAAAGTTATCCTTTTGGCTCCTAAAAGATATCCTTTTACCCCCCTAAAACATATCCTTTTGGGTGGGCGAGGTTATATTGTTGATTTTCTGGTTACATGCAAGAATGCACGAAACTCATGAACAAGGGGTGCGGACGCAGCACCGTAGAACTGTACTCTGGATGAAACTGCGTACCTATGTACCAGCGTTTGTCAGGTATCTCTACTATCTCCACGAGATCGTGCTCGGGATTGATGCCCACGCACGCCATGCCCTTCGCTTCATACTCGTCTCTATAGGCATTGTTAAACTCATAGCGGTGACGGTGGCGCTCCTTAATCAGTTCACAGTGCACAGTGCTCAGTTCACAGTTATACGCCTCATACGTCCTGCTTCCCTCCTTCACTCTACACTCGTATGCTCCGAGGCGCATGGTGCCGCCCTTCATGGTGACGTTCTTCTGTTCCTCCATGAGGTTGATTACGGGGTGCGAGGTATCAGTAGCTATCTCTGTGCTGTTGGCATCCTTATAACCCAGGACATTGCGAGCATACTCTATCACCATCATCTGCATGCCGAGGCAGATGCCGAATGTGGGTATATCGTGCTCACGGGTATATTGAGCAGCGATAATCTTGCCCTCCGTACCTCGTGAGCCAAAGCCGGGGCACACCACTATGCCCGCCACGTCCCTCAGCTTCTCTGCTACATTGGCGGAGGTTATCTCCTCACTGTTGACGAAGTGCAGCCGTACTTTCACGTCATTATATACGCCTGCGAGGTTCAAGCTCTCGCGTATGCTCTTGTAGGCATCCTGCAGATCGTACTTGCCAACCAGCCCGATGTGCACCTCACGCTTGGCGCCATGCAGTTTGTCAAGAAAGTCGTGCCAAGGTTTCATCTTAGGAGTCTCGCCTACAGGGATGCCTATCTTGCGCAGTATGGCAGCATCAAGTCCCTGTCGCTGCATGTTGACCGGCACCTCGTAGATGCTCGGCATATCCTCACTCTGCACCACACATTCCAAATCGACATTACAGAATGATGCCACCTTCATGCGCATCGCGTCGTCGAGGTGTCGCTCCGTGCGCAAAACGAGGATGTCGGGCTGTATGCCCATCGACTGCAGTTCCTTCACGCTATGCTGCGTGGGCTTGGTCTTCAGTTCGTCGGCAGCCTTAAGGTATGGCACGTAGGTGAGGTGCACGCATACGGCATCCCTGCCCAGTTCCCAACGCAACTGACGTATAGCCTCCATGAACGGTGCGCTCTCTATGTCGCCTATGGTGCCGCCCACCTCGGTGATGACGAAGTCATATTTAGTTACCTCAGAACGAAGCATCCTGTGCTTTATCTCATCAGTGATGTGGGGCACCACCTGAATAGTCTTGCCCAGGTAGTCGCCACGGCGCTCACGGTCTATCACCGCCTTGTATATGCGTCCGGTGGTGATGGAGTTGTCGCGTGTGGTCTCTATCCCTGTAAAACGTTCGTAGTGTCCCAGGTCGAGGTCTGTTTCAAATCCGTCGTTTGTCACATAACACTCGCCGTGCTCATAGGGGTTGAGCGTGCCAGGGTCGATATTGATGTAGGGGTCAAACTTCTGAATGGTGACCTTGTAGCCACGAGCCTGCAGCAGTTTGCCGATGCTGGCAGATATGATGCCCTTGCCTAATGACGATACTACACCGCCCGTCACGAATATGTATTTAGTATCCATGTTTCTCCCTTATATGTTCTTCGTATTCAGCTATCTCACGCTCACCGATGTGAGCCAGCCCGTAGTGCTCGTCATGCTGCGAGAAGTCCAGTCCCACCTTCTCGCTGTACTGTGACACGCGCATTGGGATAAGGTGGTCAATCAGCATATACCCCAACCAACTCATGCCGAAGGTATAGACGAAGACTATGACGATGGCAAGCAGGTGGTAGAGGAATATGACGAAGCCTTCCCATGTGCCAGCTATCAATCCTTCCTGAATGAATATGCCCGTCAGCACCGTGCCAAAGATACCACCTGTGCCGTGAGTTGGGAATACGTCAAGGGCATCGTCAATACTTGTGCGTGAGCGCCAATATACTGCGATATTACAAATGAGCGTTATTACAAATGCAATAAATATGCTCTGTCCCACCGTGACGTAGCCTGCTGACGGGGTTATAGCCACGAGACCTACTACGCAACCCACTGCAGCACCCATAGCCGATGGCTTCCTGCCACGCAGACAGTCGAAGAATATCCATGTCATCATGGCTGTTGCCGCTGCAGTATTGGTATTGAGGAAAGCCTTTATAGCCTGACCATCGGCATGAAGTGAAGAACCTGCATTGAAGCCAAACCACCCCAGCCACAGCAGGGCTGCACCGAGGAGCACAAAGGGCACGTTGGCAGGTTCGCTCTTACGGGTGTCAGCCTTGCGTCTGCCAAGATATATGGCACCTGCCAATGCTGCCACGCCACTTGATGCGTGAACCACTATACCGCCCGCAAAGTCTATCACGCCCCAGCGACAGAAGAGGCCTTCGGGGTGCCATGTCATGTGAGCCAGTGGACAATATATAACAAAGAAAAAGAATATCATAAAGAACATGTAAGCCGAAAACCTTACACGCTCCGCGAATGAACCAGTGATAAGCGACGGGGTGATGATGGCAAACTTCATCTGAAACAAGGCGAAGAGCGCCAACGGTATCGTGGCACCACCCAGAACATTGCCCATAGGAGTGGTGTAAGTGTCGGCACCCACGCCGCTGAACATCAGGAACGTGAGCGGATTGCCTATAATGCCACCGCCTATGTCATCACCAAAACACAGGGAGAAACCCACCACCACCCACAGGACAGATATCAGTCCCATAGCAATAAACGACTGTAGCATAGTAGATATCACATTCTTTGCTCCTACCATGCCACCATAGAAAAAAGAAAGACCAGGGGTCATCATCAGCACAAAAATCGTTGCCGTAATGAGCCATGCCACGTCGGCTGCTGATATCACCGACCAGTCGCACTCAAAAGAAGGCTCACCGACAAACAGTCCTGCGACGGCTATCAGCGTCATTGCCGTCATGAGGATAATCCAGCGTTTCTTGATTTTCATATCTATACTTGGTTGTTGAAAAGTTTGCGTGATAAAAGAAGTAATTCAAAAAGGGTGGCTCCCCTCTCTCCACTCTCATGCAGAGAGAGGGAAGCACCCGAAAACATTAAGAAATCATGGTTGCAATGTGAAGCCCAGCGCGAAGTACGCCTTCTGGCTGCTGGGGTTTGCCGTCACCTGTGCAAAGACAGGGATGGCGAACTTATCCGTTATCTGCAAGTCCTTGGTAGCCTTGACAGTGACATTGGTCACAGCAAAGCCATCGGCATCCGCATAGAATGTAGTAGCATAAGGTACTATGCCGAGAGCTGCACTCCAGTCGAGACCGCCGAGCTTGAACGGTGCACTCATCTCGAAGTATGATGAGTAGGCACGCTTACCGCTCTTGTTTACCTTGTCGTCGCCAGCGAAGTTGGTGTACCACTGCAGAGCGAGCGGTCCGAAGTCATAACCTATGTTAGCCTCCCACACGTGGGCTGTCTCATGAGCCTTGTACATGAAGTACTTCACCTCATCCTCCTTGTTAGTAAAGAAGTAGTCGGTGATGCCTATGTTGAAGCCGCCTGTGGTGTAAGCCAAGGTGAGGTCAAACTCCTTTGCATCGTCGACATTGGTGATGCCGAAGCTGCCCCATGCCGTGAGCGACAATCCCTTATAGGCTATACCCAATGTGGGCTGGATACTTCCCTCGCCAAGCTTCTGACCTCGCCAGATATAGTTTGTCACTATGTCGGCACCTACCGTTGCCTCCCAATCTTTTTTCTCCTCTGACGTCTCCTGCGCCAGTGCACTCGTTCCCATCACAGCTGCGAGGGCAAGTGCTATAAACTTATACTTTTTCATAATCATTATCTTTTTATTCTGTAAATTGTGAATTGTGAATTGTGAACTGTGAACATTAGTTATACGCTGTCTCACCATGTTCGTAGATGTCGAGACCCTCTTCCTCGATGATCCTGTCGCAACGCAGACCATGGATCTTGTCGATGGTATAGAATATGGCGTAACCTGCCACGAAAGCGAACACTCCTACAGAGAGAGCACCTATCGTCTGGGTCAGTATGGTGCAGTCCGTAACACCGTCGATAGATGGGTCAACAAATACACCAGTGAGTATGGTACCGAGGATACCTCCCACACCATGAACAGAAACGGCACCTACAGGGTCGTCAATCTTGCACACCTTATCTATAAAAGCAACAGAGAGACACATTACGATGCTGACAAAGGCACCAATGAATGCCGCAGCACCTATGCCTACGCAGTCACAGCCTGCCGTGATGCCTACCAGACCGGCGAGCACACCGTTGCACACCATTGAGAGTGATGGTTTGCCGTCAATGAACCATGTGTAGAGCATCGCAGCAATACCGCCAGTGGCAGCAGCCATGTTGGTGGTGACGAATACGTGTGACATGCTTACGGCATTAGCATAACCTGTTGCCGCAACAGTAGAACATGGGTTGAAACCAAACCATCCCACCCACAGACAGAACACACCCAAGGCACAAAGCACGAGGTTGTGACCAGGTATGGCGCGTGACTTGCCGTCCTTGGCATATTTGCCTACACGGGGACCGAGAACCATTGCGCCTGCAAGTGCCATAGCGCCGCCACAGAGGTGAACCACCGTAGAACCGGCAAAATCATGAAATCCCATCTCTGAGAGCCAGCCTCCGCCCCATGACCAGTGACCCTCTATAGGGTATATGAAGGCAGAGATAAGCACAGAGAATATCACATACATAGAGAACTTCGTACGCTCTGCCATGGCACCTGACACGATGGTTGCCGCCGTAGCACAAAATACCGTCTGGAAGATGAACGTACACTCGGCAGGCACGTTGCTGTCGGCACCGATAAAGCCGAAGCCCTCCCATCCTATCAGTTCACTGCCTGCACCATACATAATGGAGAAGCCGAGTATCCAGAAGAGTACCGTGCCAAACATAAAATCGACAAAGTTCTTCATCAGGATGTTGGCAGTGTTCTTTGACTGTGTCAATCCAGCCTCTACAAGAGCAAAACCTGGCTGCATCCAGAATACGAGCATCGCACCGAGACACACCCACATGGTGTCCAAACCATTTACATAATCCTTTGCTTCCTCCACCATCGCGGCAAGAGGTGTAGCAAACATTGATATATCTATCATAATCATTATCCCTTTCTTGTTCTTTATACTTTACACTCTACTTCTTATCGGCAAGCACGGTATCGCCGTGGTCGCCTGTGCGGATGGAGTAACAGTCGATCATGTCACTGAGAAATATTCGTCCATCGCCCACCTTACCTGTATGCGCCACATTCATGATGACCTTGATAGTGGGCTCCACAAACTGCTCGCGGCATACGATGGTGATTGCCACACGCTCTATAACGTCGGTAGAGTACTGCACACCACGGTATACCCTCTCCTGGCGGCTCTGACCTATGCCATGCACGTCGTGGTACTCAAACCAGTCGATGTCCGAATTCAGCAAAGCCTCCTTTACCTCCTCGAACTTGGTCTTCCTGATAATTGCTTCGATCTTTTTCATACCTAACAGTCTTTTTACCTTATTAATATTATAGTGAAAACATAACTTCTCTGACCGCGTCCGGTCGATGCTTTCTGAAAGCTTCTGGTTGCAAAGTTACGACATTTTGCGCAAAAATACGTTATAAAAACAACATTTTGATTTTAAAAATTATTATTAAATAACAAAGTGTCAATTATTAGAGCAACGAGGGTTGTTAATCTTTACACTTTGCAATAAAATTTGATAAATTTATTACAAAATGTTATATCAAATAATTTTTAAGATGAAAAAAGAAAGAAAAAAGTTGCGTATTTAATCAAAATGTTATAATTTTGCACTCGTAAACAACCAAAGGATATAAAATATTTGGGATAATATGACAAAACGTAAACTTCAAAATTCACAAAAAGAACAAGGACTCTATCAGAGCCAGTACGAGCATGATGCCTGCGGTGTGGGAATGATAGTCAACATACACGGCGGCAAAAGTCACAAGTTGGTCGATGATGCTCTGCACGTACTTGAAAACATGCGCCACCGTGGTGCCGAAATAGGAAAGGACGGCGATGGTGCCGGTATCATGATACAGATACCGCATGAGTTTATCCTCCTGCAGGGCATACCAGTGCCCGAGAAAGGGAAATACGGCACAGGACTGGTATTCCTGCCAAAAGACGACAGGGAGCAAAAGGACATACTCAGTGTCATAATAGAAGAGGTGGAGCGCGAGGGCTTGCAGCTGATGCACCTGCGCAACGTACCCACCAATGCCGACTGTCTGGGCGAGGGAGCACTGAGCACCGAACCCGACATCAAGCAGATCTTTATCACTGGTGTGAAGGAAGAAAATGTAGCTACCTTCGCACAAACACTGTATATTATAAGGAAAAGGATAGAGAAGCGGGTGAACCACAAAGATTTTTATATCTGTTCACTCAGCAACACAAGCATAATATACAAGGGTATGCTGTCATCCATGCAGGTAAGGCAGTACTACACCGACCTCACAAACCCATACCTCACAAGTGGGCTTGCCTTGGTTCACTCACGTTTCTCTACCAACACCTTCCCTACGTGGGCGCTGGCACAGCCGTTCCGTCTGCTGGCACACAACGGCGAGATAAACACCATACGCGGCAACCGTGGATGGATGCAGGCACGTGAGAGTGTTTTGCGAAGCGAGGCACTGGGCGAGGCAAAGGAAATATCACCTATAGTGCAGCCAGGCATGAGCGACTCTGCCAGTCTGGACAACGTGCTCGAGTTTCTCGTCATGTCAGGACTGTCACTGCCTCATGCCATGAGCATATTGGTGCCTGAGAGTTTCAATGACAAGAACCCCATCAGCGAGGACCTCAAGGCATTCTACGAATATCACTCCATACTGATGGAACCATGGGACGGTCCCGCAGCACTGCTGTTCAGCGATGGCAGGTATGCTGGCGGCATGCTCGACCGCAACGGTCTGCGTCCCGCACGCTACACAATAACAAAGAACGGCACCATGGTGGTGGCATCTGAGGTAGGCGTCATTGATATCGACCCTGCAGAGGTGGCTGAAAAGGGACGTCTCCAGCCCGGCAAGATACTCCTCATAGACACCGAGGAGGGTAAGATATATTATGACGGCGAGATAAAGAGCCGACTGGCTGGCGAGCATCCCTACCGTCAGTGGCTCAGCACCAACCGCATACAGTTGGAAAAGCTAAAGAGCGGACGCCATGTAGAGAATGGCATCAGCGACCTGCTGCAGAAGGAGATACTCTTTGGATATGGAGAGGAGGACATTGCGGCTACCATCATACCTATGGCAGTGAACGGCCAGGAACCGACAGCCGCCATGGGCAATGACACGCCACTCGCAGTGGTCTCAGACCGTCCACAGATATTCTTCAACTACTTCCGTCAGCAGTTTGCACAGGTGACGAACCCTGCAATCGACTCCATACGTGAGGAACTGGTGATGTCGCTCACCGAATACATCGGAAGGGTGGGCACGGGAATACTGCAGCCTGATGAGACAAACTGCAAGATGGTGCGCCTGCCACACCCCATACTCAACAATACGCAGCTCGACATACTCTGCAACATACGCTACAAGGGTTTCAACACCATAAAACTGCCTATACTCTTTGAGGCGGCACGTGGAGAGAAGGGACTGCATGAGGCGCTCGACACCCTCTGCAAGGATGCAGAAAAGGCTGTTGATGACGGCTATAACTACATCATACTGACTGACAGGGAGGTGAGCGGCGACAAAGCCGCCATACCTTCGCTGCTAGCAGTATCGGCAGTGCATCACTATCTCATCAGCATAGGTAAGCGCGTGCAAACGGCACTGATAGTGGAGAGCGGCGAGATACGCGAGACGATGCACGCCGCACTGCTCTTGGGATATGGTGCAAGTGCGCTGTGCCCATACATGACGTTTGCCATCATCGACGACCTGGTGAAGAACCACAAGATACAGGAAGACTACGCTACTGCCGAGGCAAACTATATCAAGGCAGTCAAAAAAGGACTCTTTAAGATAATGGCGAAGATGGGTATCTCCACCATACGCAGCTATCGCGGTGCAAAGATATTTGAGAGCATAGGACTCAGCGAGAGCCTGCTCAGGGAGTATTTCGGCACTGAGGTGAGCACCATCGGCGGCATAGGACTGGAGCGCATAGCCAAGAATGCCATTGCACGACATAGGGAGGCTAACGGACAAGGCGTCAACCCCGCTGATCAGGCAGAAAAGGCACTCCTGCCCAACATGGGACAGTTTCACTGGCGAAAGGACGGCATCAAGCATGCATGGAATCCTGAAACTATTGCCACACTGCAACTCGCAACTCGAACTGGCAGCTATGAGAAGTTTAAGGAGTTTACACGACTGGTGGACCATAAGGAGGCACCAATCTTCATCCGCGACTTCATGAGGCTCCCCCTCTCTACAGAGAGGGCGGGGGGTGAGTCTTCACCCATCAGCATTGACGAGGTGGAGCCCGTAGAGAATATCGTAAAGCACTTCGTGGCTGGCGCCATGTCGTTCGGCGCACTGTCAAAGGAAGCTCATGAGGCAATTTGTCTCGCCATGAACAAACTGGGAGCACGAAGCAACACTGGCGAGGGAGGCGAAGACAGTGAGCGCTTCCACTCTACCGTGGACGGCATAAGCCTCAGCTCAAAAACCAAACAGGTAGCGTCAGGACGATTCGGCGTGACAACCGAATATCTTGTCAATGCTGAGGAGATACAGATAAAGGTGGCACAGGGTGCGAAGCCTGGTGAAGGCGGACAGTTGCCAGGATTCAAGGTCAACGAAGTGATAGCCAAGACGCGTCACTCCATACCTGGCATAAGCCTGATATCACCACCGCCACATCATGACATATACAGCATAGAGGACCTGGCGCAACTTATCTTTGACCTCAAGAATGTCAACCCCACCGCAGCTGTAAGCGTGAAACTCGTTGCCGAAAGTGGCGTGGGAACCATAGCAGCAGGTGTGGCAAAGGCAAATGCTGACCTTATCATAATAAGCGGTGCAGAGGGCGGCACAGGCGCAAGTCCTGCAAGCAGTATGCGCTTTGCCGGCATATCACCTGAGATAGGACTGGCTGAGACACAGCAGACGCTGGTAAGAAACGGACTGCGCGGTGGCGTTCGACTGCAGGTTGACGGACAGCTGAAGACAGGACGAGACATCATACTCATGGCAATACTTGGCGCAGAGGAGTTTGCCTTTGGCACTGCTGCACTGATAGTGCTGGGATGTGTCATGATGCGCAAGTGTAACCTCAACACCTGTCCTATGGGTGTGGCAACACAGAATGAGAAGCTGCGCAAGCACTTCATCGGACGTTATGAGTACTTGGTCAACTACTTCACCTTCCTCGCTCAGGAGGTGCGTGAGTACCTCGCGGAGATGGGATTCAGAAGCCTCAACGATATAGTGGGGCACACGGAACTGATTAACAATTCACAATTCACAGTTAGTTCGCAAAAGCTCATCACTTCGTGTCACTGTTCTCAGTTGGACCTCTCACGCCTTTTGCATAAGGAAGTGGGCACTCTCCACTTCGTTGGTGACAGGAAGAAACCTAACGTGCCACTGGGCATGCAGGGCACAGTGCTCGACCAGCAGATGATTGGCACTGCCGCTAAAACTATCGAGGGTAAGGGCACAGTACGCATGGACTATGCCATAAAGAATACCGACCGCGCAGTAGGTGCCATGCTGTCAGGTGCCATAGCCAAGAAGCACGGACTCAAGGGACTGGCTGACGATGCTATCAGTGTGACATTCAAGGGCGCGGCAGGACAGTCATTCGGTGCCTTCCTCGCTCATGGGGTAAACTTCCGACTGGAGGGAGAGACCAACGACTATTTTGCCAAGGGACTCTCTGGAGGAAAAATCGCCATACTGCCACCTACAAGTGCCGGATACAAGGCTGAGGATAATATAATAGCCGGCAACACAGGACTGTATGGTGCCACCAGCGGCGAACTGTATATCAATGGCAAGGTGGGCGAACGCTTCGGAGTGCGCAACTCTGGTGCCATCGCAGTGATAGAGGGTGCTGGAGACCACTGCTGTGAGTATATGACAGGCGGACGCATAGTGGTGCTCGGCAAGACGGGACGCAACTTTGCTGCGGGTATGTCAGGAGGCGTGGCATACGTGCTGGACCGTGACCACTCGTTTGACTATTTCTGTAACATGGACATGGTAGAGATAAACCTCGTGGAGGACAGCGTGAGCCGTAAGGAACTGCGCGAACTCATACAGCGTCACTATGACAATACGGGTTCAAAACTGGCACGCGCCATACTTGATGACTGGCAGGCGTATATCGACGACTTCATACAGGTAGTACCTATAGAGTACAAGCGCGTGCTACAGGAGGAACAGATGGCAAGACTTCAAAAGAAGATAGCTGACGTACAGCGTGATTATTAGTTCAAAAAAAAGTTCAATCTTCAATTGTCAATTATAATAATGGGAAATCCAAAGGCTTTTTTAAGCATACATAGACAGGAGGCGGGATACCGTCCCATACACGATAGAATACATGACTACGGTGAAGTAGAGCAGACTCTCAGCACCGGCGAACGCAAGTTGCAGGCATCACGATGCATGGACTGTGGCGTACCTTTCTGCCACTGGGCGTGTCCATTAGGCAACAAACCACCAGAGTGGAACGATGCCCTCTACCAGGGTGAATGGCAGAAGGCATATCAGTTGTTGGAACAGACCAACCCCTTCCCCGAGTTTACAGGACGCATCTGCCCTGCCCTATGCGAAAAGGCATGCGTGCTCAATCTTACCGAGCATGAGCCTACGACAAACCGCGAGGATGAGTGTGCCATAACGGAAGCAGCTTTCCGTGAGGGATATATCAAGGTGCACCACCCCAAACGTAATGGCAAACGCGTTGCAGTGATAGGTGCAGGACCCGCAGGACTGGCTGCTGCCAACGAATTGAACCTCATGGGCTACAGTGTCACCGTATATGAGAAAAACGAGGCTGCAGGCGGACTGCTGCGATATGGCATACCAAACTTCAAACTCAACAAGGCAATCATAGACCGCCGTATAAAACTGCTCGAAGAGGAAGGCATAGTGTTTAGGTATGGGGAGACGATAGACTACGACTCACAACTCTCAACTTTCAACTTGGATTATGATGCCATCATCCTCGCCACAGGCACCCCAACGGCACGTGACCTCGTGGGCATCGCAGGACGCGAACTGAAAGGTGTGCACCTGGCTCTCGAACTGCTCTCGCAGCAAAACCGCGTGCTGGCAGGCATGGAGTTTTCTGACGACGAGCGCATCACGGCAAAGGGTAAGGACGTGCTGGTAATAGGTGGTGGCGACACGGGCAGCGACTGCATAGGTACGGCACACCGTCAGGGATGCAAGAGCGTGACACAGATAGAGATCATGCCTCGCCCCGTGGAAGGACCGGTGGACCCCAAGAATCCATGGCCCAACTTCCCACGCACTCTCAAGACCACTTCAAGCCACGAGGAGGGATGCACACGCCGATGGAACATCAACACACTGGAGTTTATTGGCGAAAACGGCAGACTGACAGGCGTCAAGGTGCAGGAGATAGAATGGAAACCTAACCCAGAGGGCGGCAGACCGCTGATGGTGCCAAAGGGTGAGCCAGAGGTCATCAAGGCTGAGCTTGTACTTCTCGCCATGGGTTTCCTCAAACCCGAGCACCCTCAATACCCTGACAACGTATTTGTATGTGGTGATGCCCAGAACGGCGCTTCACTCGTGGTACGTGCCATGGCATCGGGCAAACAGACGGCACACAAAGTGCATAATTATCTGCATAAATAACACTATTGGAACTATAGATACTATAGTCACTATAAAAGAAAAGATGCATAAACTTTCTTTCACAAAGATGCATGGCTGTGGCAATGACTATATATATGTCAATACCATGCAGCAACATATAGACAACCCTGCCGCACTCGCCATACGCCTGAGCGACCGACACAAGGGCATAGGCAGCGACGGACTGGTACTGATAGGCGACGGCAAGGTAGGCACTACGGCAGACTTCTCCATGCGCATATTCAATGCTGACGGCTCCGAGGCGATGATGTGTGGCAATGCCAGTCGTTGTATAGGGCGCTACGTGTACGAACGCGGATTGACGGACAAGACCACCATAAGGCTCGCCACATCATCGGGCATCAAGATGCTCGACCTGCACATAGAGAGCGGAGTGGTAAGTGACGTAACAGTGGATATGGGAAAACCCTCGCTGGCTGACCCCAGACAGTTCATACCCTCAAAAGCTCCCTCTCTCATAGAGAGGGGGGGGGGTGAGTCTGCTCTTTTCGTCTCCATGGGTAATCCACACTATGTCATATTCACCGACGATGTCAATGAGGTGGAGACCCTGGGCAGTGTGCTGGAGCGTCATGAGGCTTTCCCTGAGCGATGCAATATAGAGTTTGCCTGCATAGAGACCGACGGCACCCTGCGGTTGCGCGTATGGGAACGCGGCAGCGGAATAACGATGGCATGCGGCACAGGAGCATGTGCTACCGCCGTAGCAGCATGTACTACGGGCAGGACAGGACGACGCTCGCAGATAGTGATGGACGGCGGCACGCTCGACATAGAGTGGCGCTCCTCCGATGACCACGTGCTCATGACAGGACCTGCCGACTTCGTCTTTGACGGAGAAATAGAAATTTAACTATATACTAACAGAACATGGCTTTAGTAAACATACATTATCTCAACCTGCAAAACAACTACTTGTTTGCCGACATAGCAAAGAGGGTCAATGCCTATAAGCTGACCCATCCAAAAGCTGAGGTGATATCGCTCGGCATAGGCGACGTGACACGCCCGCTGTGCCCTGCCGTCATCGAGGCTATGCACCGTGCCACCGACGAGATGGCGCATGAGGATACCTTCCGTGGATATGGCCCCGAACAGGGTTACGAGTTTCTGCGCGAGGCGATACTCAAGAATGACTTTCTGCCACGAGGCATACACCTTGATGTCAGTGAGGTCTTTATCAACGATGGTGCCAAGAGCGATACGGGAAACTTCCAGGAGATACTCCATTGGGATAACTTCATAGGCGTCACCGACCCTATATACCCCGTGTATATCGACTCCAACGTGATGATAGGACGGTGCGGTACCTTTGAGGACGGACGGTGGACCAACGTAAGGTACATGCCGTGCACGGCAGAAAACGGATTTGTACCCAAGATACCTACCGACCAGCATATCGACGTCATATACCTCTGTTATCCCAACAACCCCACGGGCACCGTCATCACGAAGCAGGAACTGCGCAAGTGGGTAAACTACGCACTGAAAAACGATGCTCTGATACTCTACGATGCTGCTTATCAGGCATACATACAGGACCCTGACATACCTCACAGCATATACGAGATACGAGGGGCAAGGAAGTGCGCCATAGAGTTTCGCTCATACTCCAAGACCGCAGGCTTCACAGGCATCAGGTGCGGATATACCATCGTACCCAAGGATGTCACAGTAGCTACCTTTGAGGGTGAACGCATATCGGTAAACCAGTTGTGGCGCAGGAGGCAGTGTACCAAGTTCAATGGCACCAGCTACATCAGCCAGCGTGCCGCCGAGGCTATATACACGCCCGAGGGAAAGGCTCAGGTGAAAGAGACCATAGACTACTATATGGATAATGCCCGCCTGCTGCTTACCACGCTGCGCTCACTCGGCTATGAGTGCTATGGCGGAGAGAATGCCCCCTACGTATGGATGAAGACACCGCGCGGCATGGATTCATGGCAATTCTTCGAGGCACTGCTCTATGGTCCTGGTGTGGTCTGCACACCTGGAGTAGGATTTGGACCAAGTGGCGAGGGATACGTGCGCTTCACAGCATTCGGCACTCGCGAAAATACCATCGAAGCACTCCGACGCATCAGTGAGTGGAGCAAGGGGTAGTTCACAGTTCACAAGTAGACAAGTAAACAAGTAGAAACCCAATATTCAATGTTAAATTTTCAATGTTAATGAAATGGAGACTCTAAGATTTCAGGTCGTAGGCGAGGCTTTCAAGAAGAAGCCCCTCGACGTAAAAGCACCAAGCGAACGCCCTGCAACGTATTTCGGCAAGAAGGTGTTCAACCGTGAGAAGATGTACAAGTACCTGCCAAAGGACGTGTACGACAAGATGATCGACGTAATGGACAATGGCACACGCCTTGACCGCACCGTGGCTGATGCCGTGGCTGCAGGCATGAAGCAGTGGGCTACGGAGAATGGAGTTACCCACTACACCCACTGGTTCCAACCACTTACCGAAGGTACCGCCGAGAAGCACGACTCCTTCGTGGAGCACGACGGCAAAGGGGGCATGGTAGAGGAGTTTAGCGGCAAACTGCTCGTGCAGCAGGAGCCAGATGCTTCCAGTTTCCCTTCTGGCGGTATTCGCTCCACCTTCGAGGCTCGTGGATACTCTGCATGGGATCCCACATCACCAGTATTTATCATCGATGACACCCTATGCATACCTACCGTCTTTATCTCGTACAGCGGTGAGGCTCTCGATTACAAGGCACCGCTGCTGCGTGCCCTGCATGCCGTCAACGTGGCTGCTACCGAGGTATGCCACTACTTCGACCCTGAAGTGAAGAAGGTGGTGTCAAACCTCGGTTGGGAACAGGAGTATTTCCTCGTTGATGAGGGACTCTATGCTGCACGCCCTGACCTGCTCCTCACGGGTCGCACCCTTATGGGTCACGACTCTGCCAAAAACCAGCAGATGGATGACCACTACTTCGGATCTATACCTGAGCGCGTCGCAGCCTTTATGCGTGAGCTTGAGATTGTGGCGCTCGAACTGGGCATACCTTGCAAGACACGCCACAACGAGGTGGCACCTAACCAGTTTGAGCTCGCCCCTATCTATGAGGAGACAAACCTCGCCGTTGACCACAACATGCTGCTTATGTCGGTCATGAAGCGTGTAGCACGCAAGCATGGATTCCGCGTGCTTCTCCACGAGAAACCTTTCGATGGCATCAACGGCTCAGGCAAGCACAACAACTGGTCACTCAACACCGACAACGGAATATTGCTCCATGCCCCTGGCAAGACTCCTGAGCAGAACCTGCGCTTCGCCGTATTTATCGTCGAGACACTGATGGGCGTGTATAAGCACAACGGACTGCTCAAGGCAAGTATCATGTCGGCTACTAATGCTCACCGCCTCGGAGCCAACGAGGCACCACCAGCCATCATCAGCTCCTTCCTCGGAAAGCAGCTCACCGAACTCCTCGACCACATCGAGAAACTCGACAAGGACGACATTCTCTCTATGGCAGGCAAGCAGGAGATGAAGATGGATATCCCTGAGATACCTGAACTCATGATTGACAATACTGACCGCAACCGCACCTCACCATTCGCCTTCACGGGCAACCGCTTCGAGTTCCGTGCCGTAGGCAGCGAGGCTAACTGCGCCAGCGCCATGATAGCACTCAACAGTGCTGTGGCTGAGGCTCTCGTCAGCTTCAAGCAGCGTGTCGATGCACGCATCGCCGAGACTGAAAAGCAGTACGAGGGCACAGGGCATACTGCCAAGTACCATGCCATCATCGACATCCTGCGTGATGACATCAAGACCTGCAAACCTATACGCTTCGACGGCAACGGCTACAGCGACGAGTGGGTAGAGGAAGCTGCAAAGAGAGGACTCGACGTAGAGAAGTCATGCCCGAAAATCTTCGAGCGCTACCTCGACCCAGAGAGCATCAGTATGTTCGAGAGTCTCGGCGTGATGACAGAGAAAGAACTCAAGGCACGCAACGAGGTAAAGTGGGAGACATACACCAAGAAGATACAGATCGAGGCACGTGTGCTGGGCGATATCTCCATGAACCATATAATTCCTGTCGCAACACGCTACCAGAGCGCACTGCTGCAGAATGTTGGTGACATGACTACAGTGTTCTCCAAGGAAAAGGCAACACAGTTGGCTGCACGCAATATCAAGCTCATCGAAGAGATTGCAGAGCGTATATCAACTATAGAGCGTGGAGTAGAGGAACTTGTCAATGCCCGCAAGGTAGCCAACAAGATTGCCGACGAACACGAAAAGGCTATCGCGTACCACGATACCGTAGAGCCTAAGTTTGATGAGATACGCTACCAGATAGACAAACTCGAGCTCATCGTCGATGACTCTCTCTGGCCACTGCCTAAATACCGAGAACTTCTGTTTATTCGATAACCTTTTCATTTGGTTGTTGAAACGTTTTCTGACAAGCTCTGGCATCGGTATGGGTGCATGAGCATCATAAGGAAAACGAATTTAAGTTTACGTGAGGAGCCCTGATGTTGTGATAGCATCGGGGCTCTGTTTTGTTAAATCAGGTTAATAATAGAGGGATTGTGCCGTTTTTTGAAAAAAAATAAGTTACTTTGCACCGAGTAATAACAAAAACGATATATCCATATATCGGTACGACAAAAATAATCAAATAATTAACAAGTAAGAATATGAAACTGAAGAATCTTTTTATCGGAGCACTGATGACCATCATCGCAGCTCCTGCAATGGCACAGGCTCCTGCCATCGATGAGGTGCAGAAGCAAGCTGGCGAACTCATCAAGGCGGGCGACGCCAAGGGCATACAGAATCTGGAGAAGCTCAACAAGAAAAACCCCGTGGCGCTCATCAGCATAGCAAAAGCATACCTCGCTGCTCAGGACCTTGGCAATGCCGAGGCTATGGCACAGAAGGCATACACCTTTGTGAGCGAAAACAAGAAGGCTACTGCTCAGGAGAAGTGCATCACTTATATCACTTTGGGCAATATCGCTTCTGCAAAGAATGATGCTGGTAATGCCGTTTCCTGGTATCAGAACGCTATGTACGCTGACCCGCAGAATCCTGACGGATACCGCCTCTATGCCACCGCAACAAGCAAGAGCGACCCTAACGGTGCACTCGCTGCCATCGAGGAACTCCGCAAGAACCGTCCTGACTACCCTGTGGACCTCATCGCTGCTGACATCGCCAACGGTGCTGGCAAACCACAGGAGGCTATCAAATACTATTCTAAGGTAAAGCTTGCTGACATGCAGCCATACCAGATCGGTGCCTTTGCTACAAATCTCTATCTCACACAGAATGTCAACAAGGCTGTAGAGGTTGCCGAGTACGGTCTTACCGTAGCACCACGCAGTGCTACACTCAACCGTCTCGCATTCTGGGGCAATACCGATCTCAAACAGTGGGACAAGGCACTGAAGTATGCTGACAAACTCTTCTACGAGTCTGACTCAGTAAAGATTAGCTCTGATGACTACGGACGTAAGATCAATGCTCTCCGCGGTGCTGAACTCTACGACGAGGCTCTTGCCGAACTCAACAAACTCGCCAACGACCCTATGATGCCTAAGGCTGACCAGCTCTTTGCCCTCAAGCAGATAGCACAGACCTATTCTGATAAGGAGGACTACGCTAACGCCATACCTGCATACGAGAAGTATCTCGTTGCTGCTGGCGAGAAGGCATCGGCTACGGACATCGCAGCATTCGGACAGCAGTATATGTACTTTGCTCAGCAGCAGCCTGCCAAGAAGGCTGAAATGCTCACAAAGGCTGACGAGGTGTTTGCTAAACTCGCCCTGAACCCTGACGCTAAGGAGTATGCTATATATAAGCGTGCACAGGTGGCTAACGCCATGGACGGCGGTAAGGGACTGGCAAAGCCTTTCTACGACCAGCTCATCGCTACACCTAATTGTAACCCTGCTCGTCTGAAGGAGGCTTACCTATACAACATCTCATACTTCGGCAACGTGAAGAACGATATCAATGCTGCTATGCCATACGCAGAGAAACTTGCCGAGATAGACCCCGAAAACCCTGTTGCTAAGCAGGTATTGTCACTGAAAGAATGATAAAACTCATTGCTCTCGACCTCGACGGTACCCTTACCGACGACAAGAAGAATATCACGCCTCACACCTTGGAAGCGCTCATGCAAGTGCAACGCCAAGGCAAAAAATATAAAGAAAGCAATTCTCACGCCCAACAGGGCGTGAGAATTGTTCTTGCCTCAGGCCGTCCACCCTACGGCATGCGCCCATTGAGTAAGATGCTCCGCATGGAGGAGTATGGCGGACTGCTGATGTGCTACAATGGCGGACATGTGGAGGACTGTGCCACGGGTGAGGTGTATGTGGAGCGACAGTTGCCTGAGGAGGTGCTACCTGTGCTGCACGGGTTGCAGAAGGAATCGGGCATGACGCTCATGACCTACTTCGAAGACAAGATATACACCGAGCACCCCGACGACGAGTACGTGGCAATATCTGCCTACAACAACAAGATGCAGGTGGTAGGCATAGAGGACTTCGTGCGCGATGCTCCGCGTCCTCTCAACAAGTGTCTCATGGTGGGACCTCATGACAAACAGGTCATATGGGAGTCCAAAATACAGGAAGCCACCCGTGACCATCTGTACGTATGCCACAGCACCCCCTACTTCATCGAGCTACTGCCACAAGGTATCGACAAGGGCCCCTCGCTCATCAGCCTGGCTGAGAAACTCGGCATACAGCAGTCGGAGACGATGGCATTCGGCGACTCCTTCAATGACATACACATGATACGCCTTGCCGGCATCGGCGTGGCGATGGGCAACTCAGAAGACGAGATAAAACAAGTCGCAGACTACGTCACCCTCGACAACAACCACGACGGCGTAGCCCACGCACTGGAGCACTTCAGATTAGAAATTATAGATTAGAGATTATCTATTATCTATCATCTACTATCTATTATCTATTATCTATT
>JAFXZF010000031.1 GCA_017541365.1 Prevotella sp. | reverse complement strand
TCTTTATCCACTTCGTCATGTTCGCTGACGTGAGCTGCGAGAACTTTATCTTGTTGGTACCAAAGAACAGCTCCATGTGCTGGAGGGCAAGCTGGTAGTTCTTGGCGTTACGCTCATGACCATTGTCGATGAGCCTGTCAATGTGCTTACGTGCATAGTCGGAAAATACCAACTCCTCGTCGCCTTTCTCCAAGTAGTCCACCACCATGCGAGAAGTCCAGTCGCGTGTGTCGATGCGGTTCAGCTTTTCCATGTAGTCGAGAATGAGCGACGTGCAGAACTTCATCACCACAGGGTCTGTGATTTCCCTGCTCTTCGACAATTCGCGCTTCGTCACCATCTTGTCTGTCTTGATGAACTGAGTGGTGCGGTTATGCGTCACTCTGATGTACACTGGGTAGAACCCATCCTTTCGTGCTTTCTGCACGCATGCTTTCAATGTAGCCATAATCTAATCTATGTTCCTATTGTTTGTCTATGATAATTCGCGGATGCCTTATAACACGGTTATTCTCAACTCTAAACACGCTCTAAACATGGGGTCTCAATTTTCGCAACTTTCTCTAAACATTTCCGTTCATTCTGCTCATTTTCCGTGTCGGAATGAACAAACCTCCATTTACGAAGTTAGGCGGAAGTCCCTTTGTTTTCGGGGCTTACCGCCTAACTCGCTTAGTTTCAAGTTCCGTCGCTTATTCCTCAACGGCTGCCTGCGCGGCGGCAAGGCGTGCTATTGGCACACGGAATGGTGAGCAGCTGGCGTAGTTCATGCCTACACGGGCACAGAACTTCACTGAGCTTGGCTCGCCGCCATGCTCGCCACAGATACCAGTGCGGAGAGTAGGACGAACGGCACGACCGTTCTTCACCGCCATCTCTATCAACTGACCTACACCTTCCTGGTCAAGTACCTGGAATGGATCTACCTTCAATATCTTCTTGTCAAGATATGCTGGCAGGAATGAAGCAATGTCATCACGAGAGTAACCGAAGGTCATCTGAGTCAGGTCGTTGGTACCAAATGAGAAGTACTCTGCCTCTGTAGCTATCTGTGCAGCTGTCAGGGCGGCACGTGGTATCTCTATCATCGTACCTATCTCAAACTCAAGACTTACATTCTCCTCCGCAAAGACTTCCTCTGATGTCTTCTTTATAATCTCCTTCTGCTGCTTCAGCTCATTGATAGAACCGATGAGCGGTACCATGATTTCCGGATGTGGGTCATAGCCTTCTTTCTTCAGCTGACATGCCGCACCAAGTATGGCACGTGTCTGCATGGCTGTAATCTCAGGGAACGTGATGCCAAGTCGGCAACCACGGTGTCCCAGCATTGGGTTGTTCTCTGCCAGTGACTCCACACGGCGGCGTATCTCCTCAACGGCTACGCCCATCTCCTTTGCCATCGTCTCCTGACCGGCAGCATCATGTGGCACGAACTCATGCAATGGCGGGTCAAGCAGACGTATGTTGACATGCAGTCCATCCATAGCCTTGAGTATTCCATAGAAATCAGCCTTCTGATAAGGCAACAACTTTGCAAGAGCCTTCTCCCTACCCTCTACGCTGTCAGCGAGAATCATCTCACGCATGGCCACAATCTTCTGGTCGTCAAAGAACATGTGCTCAGTACGTGTCAGTCCGATACCCTTAGCACCAAAGGCGCGTGCCACCTCAGCATCGTGTGGTGTGTCGGCATTAGTGCGCACCTCCATCTTGGTATATTTGTCACAGAGGTCCATGAGCGCCTTGAAGTCACCACTCAGTTCGGCTGCCTTGGTAGGCACCTCTCCGGCATACACCTGACCAGTAGAGCCGTTCAATGAGATATAGTCTCCTTCCTTATATACCACACCGTCAATCTCCACGGTCTTAGCCTTGTAATCCACGTTGATGGCACCGGCACCGCTGACACAGCACTTACCCATGCCACGAGCCACCACGGCGGCGTGTGACGTCATACCACCACGGGCGGTGAGTATGCCCTCTGCACTTGCCATACCTGCGAGGTCCTCAGGACTGGTCTCTATACGCACCATGATAACCTTATGACCGTTGGCATGCCACTCCTGTGCATCGTCAGCATGGAACACTATCTGTCCGCAAGCAGCACCTGGAGATGCCGGCAAACCCTGTGTTATCACCTTTGCCTTTGACAGAGCGAGCTTGTCAAATACAGGGTGAAGCAGCTCGTCGAGCTTCTGCGGCTCACAGCGCATGATGGCAGTCTTCTCGTCAATGAGTCCCTCTTTTATCAGGTCCATGGCAATCTTAACCATCGCCGTGCCGGTACGCTTTCCGTTACGCGTCTGCAGGAACCACAGCTTGCCCTCCTGAACGGTGAACTCCATATCCTGCATATCGTGGTAGTGATGCTCCAGTTTATCCTGCAGCGCATCCAACTCCTTATATATCTCCGGCATAGCCTCCTCCATAGAAGGATACTTTGCCACACGCTCAGCCTCAGAAAT
>JAFXZF010000030.1 GCA_017541365.1 Prevotella sp. | reverse complement strand
GACGGGGAAGCTGACCAAGGACAACATCAACAAGCGGGGGTACAACAAATACCTGAAGCTGGAGGGCGACGTGACCGTCACCATCGACATGGACAGATTCGAGGCCGATGCCGTGTGGGACGGCGTGAAGGGCCACGTGACGAACACGAAGCTGGATGAGGGCTGCGTACTGTCCAGCTACTCCAACCTCTGGTTCATCAAGCGGGCGTTTTATGACAAGTTTATCGTTATGCAAAGTAGTCATACCCATGCTGATGCTAAATTGCTGATTGCTTGATAATTTTTCGAATTACTTAGCATAATTACTTCTCATAACAATATATTATAGGTAAGGCATAAGCCCCAACTTTTAATATTATTCGTTATGGAAGAAGTAAAGATCTTTGAGCTGACGGAGCGATGCATCAAGTACTTCCAGAAGCAGTGTTACACAAGGAACAGGATTACAGTGTACAAGTCACTCTGGCGTAATGGCATCATCAGCTACATGTCCCAAAAGGGCATCGAGAGTTATTCACCATCGGTGGGAGCCGAATTCGTTTCAACCTGCCATTTTCATGGCACAATACGTCCACAGGAACGTGAGAAGATAAGGAGCATTCAGGTGCTTGACGATATGCTGAAGCTCGGCTACATCCGCAAACGTTGCTTTACACCTGTGTTCCATGCCCTCGATGGGGAGGTTGGGGCAGAGATGGAGAAACTGATAACCCATCTGACAAACCTGCGCCGCAGCATGGTCACCATCAAGGACTATCGTCTGTATCTGAGTGAGTTCCTTATGCATCTGAACGAGCGTAACGTCAAGCATGTGTCTGCCATTACAGAGAAAGATATCCTGACCTTTGTCTCCTCGCATCCGACGAACAAGGTCAATATAGTGTCGGCTCTGCGTGTCCTTTTCCGTTTCTGGAGGGAAGAGCATATTGTCGACGACCGCTTTGAGGAACTGTTTGACACCTACAAGACGCATAAGCCGGAGCGTATTCCGTCTTATTTCGCAGCCAATGAAGTGATGAGAATCGAGCAGAGCGTTTCACGCAATAGTGCCAACGGAAAGCGTAACTATGCGATGCTGCTTCTGGCCTCACGTCTCGGCTTGAGGGCATCCGATATCGCCAGCCTGCAATTCTCTGATATAGACTGGGACAAAAACATGATAACACTCACCATGCAGAAAACCAAGAAGGTTATAGAGCTGCCTCTGCTTGCAGACGTGGGCAATGCTATTATCGACTATCTGCGTCATGGGCGTCCCAAGTCAGATTCTCAAAATGTATTCCTTTCGGGCAATGCTCCATATGTGGCTGCGACGAAGGGTGTGGTATGTGCTGCCATCAACGGGATAATCCTCAGATCAGGGGTGGACACATCCGGGAAACATCACGGTCCCCACTCACTTCGCCACTCCCTTGCCAGTGCCATGCTCAATGGAGGCTCCATGATGCCTGTCATATCCGAGTCGCTTGGACACCGCAGCACCCAGACCACTCTGGCATACTTGAAAATAGACATCCGCTCATTACAGAAGTGCGCATTGCCTGTTCCTGAGATTGCAGACTGTTTTTATATGCAGAGAGGAGGTGCGTTCTATGGCTGAGCAGTTTAACTATAGCAGCGTGCTTGCACCATATATGAAGCATTTGCTTGGGGTCAAGTCGTCTCAAGGCATCAGTGCGCACAGGACGAAGTGGATACTGAAGGAGATTGATGACTTTGCCAATAATGAAGGACTCTCCGATGCACACATCACCGAGGCATTTATCAAGAAGTGGCGGGCTACCCGTATCGCAGACTGCGACAGGACACTCTATGCAAAATACTCCGTGTGGTCCCAGCTTACAAGGACAATGTCCCGCTGCGGATGTGAGTGTTTCATACCGCGGCTGCCCAAACAGCCAAGGCCCGACTTTACACCGTATATCTTCACTCCGGAACAGATGTCTGGCATCTTCACTGCCGCAGACAGTCTCCGGCTCTATGACATCCGCATGGGAACTTCGCTGATATCCATACCGGCCATCCTGCGTTTGCTCTATAGTACTGGCATGCGGGTATCCGAGGCTCTTTCCATAAAGAACAGAGACGTACATCTTGATGAACACTATATACATCTGCGTAAGACTAAGAACGGAAGTGAACGTATCGTGCCTGTGAGTGAATCATTGGAAGCAGTACTCATACAATATATGGGCTACCGTGACCGTATGCCAATCAAAGGCATATCGTCTGATGACGAACTGCTTTTTGTGAAGTCCGATGGTACGCCCTTGTACCAGGGAGTCATATATCAGAATTTCCGGAAAATACTCGATATGTGCGGGATACCCCATTTCGGTAATCATCATGGCCCACGGGTACACGACCTGAGACATACCTATGCCGTACACTCCCTCGTGCAGATGGGACGCCCAGGCATGGATCTCTATACGTGCCTGCCGATACTCTCGACAGCTCTCGGCCATCACTCGCTGACTGCCACAGAACAGTATGTGCGCCTGACATGCTGCATGTACCCTGAACTGGAGGAACAGTGCTCAGAGATAAACGCTTTTGTATATCCGACAGTCTGTCCTGCCTATGATTACGACGACTGACTTTGCAAAGCATCTGAGCCGCTTCCTGTCTGAATATCTGCCGCATGAGAGAAACGTGAGTCCCAACACCATCGCGTCCTACAGGGATGCTTTCCTGCAATTCATAGACTATATGAAGAATGATAAGGGGATATCCGTCGACCGACTTGGGCTGAAACACCTCACACGCAGCAGTGTGCTCGGATATCTGAAGTGGATTCTCGAAGTAAGGAAATGCTCTCCTGCCACCCGCAACTACAGACTGGCAGCCATACACTCGTTTTGCTGGTATCTGCATTATGCTGTCATAGACATGATGGAACAATGGCAGAAGATACTCACCATAAAGGCGATGAGGACGGAAGGGACTACTCTCAACTATCTGTCTGCGGAAGGCGTCAAACTCCTGCTTGCACAGCCAGACACTACGACAAGAAACGGCAGAGGACACCTTGCAATCCTCTCGCTGATGTATGAAACAGGAGCTCGCGTACAGGAAATGGCAGACCTGACGGTAGACAGTGTGCGCATAAGCCATGAGCCGTATACCATACGCTTGTACGGCAAGGGAAGGAAGGCCCGCATTGTGCCTCTTCTGGCAAAGGAACAGGTTGAAATACTGCGTGGGTATATGGAAGAGTATCATCTTGATGAAAGTGGCAAGGGAGCCTCGCCGCTCTTTTTCAACAACAGGCATGAGAAGCTGACGCGTGAGGGCATTTCTTATATCCTGGCTACCTATGTGAATTTGGCAAGGAAAGTATCCCCTGATTTGATACCAGAGAGGATAAGCTGTCATTCGCTTCGGCACAGCAGGGCAATGCATCTTTTGCAGGCTGGTGTAAATCTCATTTATATACGTGATCTTCTTGGCCATGTGTCGATACAGACAACAGATATTTATGCAAGGGCTGACTCTAAAGCCAAGCGTGAGGCACTGGAAAAAGCATATGCAGACCTCCTTCCTAACCGTGACTCTGATAGGGAATGGGAGAAGAGCAAAGACCTGCGAGACTGGCTCAGAGACCTCGGGCACTGACTATTATTATGTGAAGTGGAAGTGAGAAGTAATATCACAAACATCTGATTATCAGGTATGCTTCTCACTTTACTTTGCATAACGATAAACTTGTCATAAAAGAACTTATGAGAAGCTACGCATAAACAATTCCGTATGAACAAGGGCGACCTGCGGGCAAGGCCCATCTTCCACCGCCTGCACAACAGGATAGAGGCCCACATCTGCATCTGCTTCACGGCATACACCATCATGCTTGAGCTTGAGCGGATGCTCAAGGCCGCCAAGTCG
>JAFXZF010000029.1 GCA_017541365.1 Prevotella sp. | reverse complement strand
TGTAAATGATAACGCAAAAGTATACCAACAAATAATTCAATAGTATACCAGTCCAAAAGAGCGCTGCAAATATACAAAGAGTTGGTTATACATTACTTTTTCTCTATTAATTTTTTTGTTTCTTTAATACGATATGACGTACCCGTCATGTTGACCAGATACGATTTGTGACATAGTCTGTCGACAAGTGCAGAGCACAATACCTTATCTTTAAGTACTTCCTCCCATCTTGTAAAAGGTAGGTTCGTGGTGATGATGGTAGCTCTCTTCCCTGTCCGCAGAGAGAGGTGATTGAAAAGCATTTCAGCACCTTCCTTGTCAAAGCCGACATATCCCAGTTCATCACATATAACAAGGTCGTAGCGTTCAAACTTAAGTTCCAGGCTCCTAAGAGTTTTTTCCGTCTTGGCCTCCCTGATGAGCGTCAGCAAATGTGGTACAGATGTAAAGAAAACCGTATATCCTTCAAGACATGCCTTTACACCGAGGCCTATGGCGATATGAGTCTTGCCAGTACCTGGATTTCCATACATGACGATGCTGCGTCCCTCCTTGATAAACTCAAGCGTTTCCACCTCTGGCAGGAGCATCTGCCCCTCAAGAGGGAGTTCATCCCGTTTGAGTTCCTCCAGGTACTTCATCTGTGGGAAGTCAGCCCTGTGTATGCGTATGATCTTGCTTTTCTCACGGCGGCTAGTCACTTCCTCCTCAAACAGTCTGCGGAGAAACATGAGATATCCCCATTGTTCCCTTGTAGCATCTTCCACGAAAAGAGAAATATTTTCCCTAATCGTTGCCAGTTTCAATTCCTTTGCATACTGGCATATGATATCCTTCTCATTCATGGCTCACACCTCCTTCCCGTAGCTGTTCCCTGCATAATACCGTCAAGCTGCGACAAGACGTCCTCACTGCCGAGTTCTATCTCAATGAATTCATCCGTTTTCTGACTGTCCGTAAACACAAGCGGTGCTGCATCTCTCGTCTCCAGTGCCACCTTTATCTGATCAAAATTGATATGCCTGGCGCCACGCATCCTGATCTTCCTCACCGCATTCAAGATGTCCTTGTAGTCATACTTATTTTCCCTGCAGTACTTAAGCAGCTTAAGGAAGTCCTTTCCGTTTTCAGCAAAGTGCACACGGAAGAGTTCCTGCATCTTCTCCGGCATCTGCCGTAGTGCAACCGACCCTTTGAGCGCTCCCGGCTTCTTCATCAGGGTGCCTATGTAGTGATTGATGTCAAACGTCCACGATCCGTTGGTGTAGCTGCGCTCATGCTCTGCCATCTTCTTGTGGTCTGCGTCATAGATACGCACTTTCTCGCTGTACAGTTGTACGATGACAGTCGTGCCTACGAGATGGTCCGGAACCGAGTAGTGGGAGCCCTTTATTGAGATGGTTGACTGTTTGTCCACAATGCAGTTGAATAAATCAAAGCAGCCAAAGTCGCCTGGGAAGCGAAGCATGCACTCCACGTCTCTGCGCAGAGCCTCCTGCTTGTTGCCTGTTGCGATGCTGCCACTCTCTTTATTTATATTGTCACATATGCGGCTCAGCCACTGCTGTGCACTTTGGATGGAGTCAAAGTCGACCCGTGTGGTGAAGGCGCGTCCCCTGACATAGTCCACACTACGCTCCACATGCCCTTTCTCCCAGCCTGCACGCGCATTGCAGAAACGGAAGTCAAACCCGTAGAAAGTATGCATGCGAAGCAGTGTCTCAGTAGGTTTCTTGCTGTCTGGCTTAAGTATGACGGCCACCTTCATATTATCGTACACCATCGTATGGGGCACACCATGTATGTCATGGAAGAAATTGCGGTGCGACTCCATAAAGGCCAGGTTGTCCTGATGGCGGAAAAGGTATGCCCAGCGCCCCTCGCTGTGACACAAGGCAAACACGGCCATCGTAAAAGTCACAGGCTTGCCTCCTATGCGCAGCTTGACCTCTCCCCAGTCAAACTCACACTCCTGTCCTGGCTCGTAGTACTGCTTGACGAATACGTCCTTCGGCTTCTTTGACTTCTCCGCCTTGCGACGCTGGATGTACTTGCAGACACTGGAGTAGCTAATGTCGAAGCCCTTCTCTATCAGTACACGATGTATGTCCTGTTTTTTCAGACATTGTTTGCGCATACCAGTCTGTCTACGCTTCGCATTTTCCTGCAGCCAGTATTCAATCTCGGCGCATACAGGCTCTGTCATGCGAGTACACTCGACATGGCGCGCAGGATACTTTGGCTTGCTGGCAAGACAGATGTCCAACCCCTCCTCAGGATCCTCCCTGATAGAGTCCTCATACTCACGGATGTAACGTGTTACGGTCTTCCTGTTAAGACCTACTCTACGGGAGATCTCCCGCAAACTCAAACCATCAACACGATGGTAATGAAGGATTTGTTCTTTCTGATCCATCTCAATCATCTTTAAACTCTATGTACGTTAAACAGCACTCATGCGAGCTACTATTTTATAACGTAGAGCTCTGATTGGATGGTATACTTTTCGATTATTATGGTGGTATACTTTTCAATTATTATCTACAGCCAAGGGCGAGGAAAAGCAACTGGAATATGAGCGTGAACTGAAAAAGTGTCGCAACAAGGCCAAGCAGCCCGAGGATCCTTTGGTGATTCAGCGCATCATACCGGCCACCGTCTCGGTGACGGCCTTCCTGAAACAGAACTATCAGAACCAGGGCCTGCACAGCGTGACCATCTGTCCGGAGGTGGATACGATGGTGAAGCAGCACACCAGAGGCTCATGGGGCCAGTTGTCGGACTTGTACCGTATCGCCTACGAGAACTCCGTGATGGCACAGAAGTACATGTCGGAGAGTTCGTTCTCAGGAAGAGCCAGGATATTTTATAACCTCTTGGTATCAGGGACGCCGATGTCGATGGGCCGCTTCT
>JAFXZF010000002.1 GCA_017541365.1 Prevotella sp. | reverse complement strand
GACCTGCCGCCGGTGCTCGACATAGAGCCCACCGACCGACAGATAAGCGAGGCAGGAGGCATCGACAGGGTGTTTAAGAATGTCAGGGCGTGGATATCAGCAATAGAGAGACGATGGAAGGTGAAACCGATACTCTACATCAGTCAGAGATTTGTCAACAAATACCTCTCTGCCGCCCCCGACCTGAAGCGCAACTACGATGTGTGGATAGCACGCTACGGAGAGTACAAGCCCGACGTAAACCTCGTCTATTGGCAACTGTGCCAGGACGGCAAGGTAAACGGCATACACGGGCAGGTAGATATCAATGTATATAACGGATTTGAGTTCTGACTCACTACGTTCGTACGAAACGCTTGCTGCGCAAGCTACGATAATTTCTAATTAGACATACTTATGCAAGAGACAAGACAAAACAAGGTGTGCAGGCTGCTTCAGAAAGAGCTCAGCCTGATATTCCAGAGCCAGACACGTGCCATGCACGGCGTCATGGTGAGCGTGACCCGCGTAAAGATATCACCAGACCTCGGTATATGTACGGCATACCTCAGCATATTCCCGTCGGAGAAGGGTGAGGAACTGTTGGACAACATACGCCAGAACACCTCCACCATACGTTACGACCTCGGCAAGAAGGTGCGCAACCAGTTGCGCATCATACCCGAACTGCGATTCTTCATCGACGACTCGCTCGACTATATGGAGAAGATAGACGAATTATTGAAAAAATAATTCGTACGAAAACGAAACGTCACTTCGTGACTACGAAACGCTTCGCTACGAAAACCAGCGCTTCAGCGCGTTTGAACTATGATCCCTGCATTCTACATAGCTCGGCGTTACCTCTTCTCTAAGAAGAGCACCAATGTAATCAACGTCATATCGGGCATCAGCATAGCTGGTGTCATGGTAGCTACGATGGCAATGGTGGTGGTCTTGAGTGTGTTCAACGGTTTCAGCGACCTCGTGGCAACATTCTTCACTTCCTTTGACCCCCAGCTCAAGGTAGTGGCTGTCGAGGGCAAGACGTTTGCTGCCGATGCTCCCGAGATAGTACAGGTAAAGGCTATGGACGAGGTGGAGATGACATCGGAAACAGTGGAAGACCAGGCCCTTGCCGTATATGCCGACCATCAGGCGATGGTGATGGTGAAGGGTGTCGATGACAATTTCGCCCGCCTTACCAACATAAAGAATATATGCTATGGCGAGGGAGATTTTTCACTCCATGCCGCAGACCTGCAGTACGGCGTGATGGGCATAAGGCTGGCAGGCACCATGGGCGTGGGAGCCTACTATCCTGGCTATATGCATATCTACGCACCGCAACGTGAGGGACAGCTCGATATGATGAATCCCATGACGGGCTTCGTCGCCGACTCGCTGCTCTCGCCCGGTGTGGTATTCTGTGTACAGCAGTCGCGCTACGATGGCAACTACATACTCACCAGTCTGCCCTTTGCAAGGATGCTCTTCCAGTGCGACGGCGAGATAACATCGCTCGAGATACGCCTGAAGCCTGGCAGTGACTTAGCCAAGGTGAAGGAAAAGATACAGGCGGCAGTGGGCAGTAAGTATAAGGTAAAGGACCGCTACGAACAGCAGGAGGAGACCTTCAACATCATGAAGATAGAGAAACTCATGGCATACATCTTCCTCACCTTCATACTCGTCGTGGCATGTTTCAACATCATTGGTTCGCTGGCGATGCTCATCATCGACAAGAAAAACGATGTGCAGACCCTTCGCAGCCTCGGTGCCAGAGAGTCGCTCATAAAGCGCATCTTCACACTCGAGGGATGGATGATAAGCATCATAGGCGCCACACTTGGAGTGGCATTAGGACTGCTGCTATGCTGGCTGCAACAGCAATACGGCATTGTATCGCTTGGACAGAGTGCAGGAGCATTCATCATCGATGCCTACCCTGTCAGCGTGCACTATGATGATGTGGCGATAATATATCTTACAGTAGTGGCGATAGGACTCCTCGCCGTACTCTATCCGGTGAGGTATGCGTTGAAAAAGTAACGACATAACGAAAAAAAAAAGAGACTATGGAGAGAAAAAAGATTGTGGTACTGACAGGCGCCGGAATGTCTGTTGAGAGTGGACTCACCACCTTCAGGGATGCTGGAGGTTTGTGGGATAACTATCCTGTGGAGCGTGTTGCTACGCATGAGGGATGGGAGGCAGATCCCAACTACGTCAATGATTTCTACAACATGCTGCGCATGAAGTACAGGGACGTACAGCCCAACGAGGGACACCTGTTGCTGAAGGAACTGGAGAAAGATTATGACGTGGTGGTGGTCACCCAAAATGTTGATGCCCTGCACGAGGCGGCAGGCTCGAGCAAGGTGATACACCTGCACGGCGAGATGATGAAGATGTGCTCCTCACGCGATGTGGATAATCCCCGCTACTGGGTGAGCCTGCCACATGAGGGCTTTGGCGAAATAGGTCTTGAGGTGCCTCACGGAGAGAAGGCAGGCGACGGTTCCCTCCTCCGTCCCTACATCGTATTCTTCGGCGAGAGCGTGCCCAATATGTATGACGCGGTACAGGAGGCGCAGCAGGCCGACATATTCATCATAATAGGCACGTCACTCAACGTCTATCCCGCTGCGGGACTGGTGCAGTATGTCAAGCCAGGTATCCCCATCTACCTCATCGACCCCAAACCTGTTGCTGCGAAACAGAACGTAGTTCACTTGGAGTGTGGCGCCAGCGAGGGAATGCGTCGTTTACAAGCTCTGCTTGGAAACGAAGATAGCAGATGATAGATAAGAGATAAGCTTCAGACAAATCATAATTTTCAATTTGAAAAATGAAAATCCTAATAATGAACGGTCCCAACCTCAATCTGTTGGGCATAAGAGAACCTGGAATATACGGCGACAGTTCCTTTGAGAGCTACCTGCCTAAGTTGAAGGAAAAGTTTCCACAAGTGGATATAGAGTACTATCAGAGCAATGTCGAGGGCGAGATGATCAACAAGTTGCAGGAGGTAGGCTTCAGCTACGACGGCATAGTGCTCAATGCCGGAGCATACACCCACACCAGCGTGGCATTGCATGACTGCATACGTTCGCTGAAGACTCCCGTCATCGAGGTACACATCAGCAATGTATTCACCCGTGAGGACTTCCGTCACCACTCTTTCCTCTCACCCGCATGCAAGGGTGTCATCTGTGGTTTCGGACTCGACAGCTATCGCCTGGCGATAGAAAGTTTTCTATAGATTATAGATTACAGATTATCTATCGAACGAAGTGAAGAGTACCACTCAAGATCCTAACCACACTACGCTGGCAGGCGAGCGACTGCTCGATCAGTATGTGCTTGAGCACAGCGATGACGAACCAGAGTACCTATACCAGCTCTGGCGCGCCACCAATGTGCACCTGTTGCATGGACGTATGGCATCAGGCAGGCTGCAGGGCAGGCTCCTTAAGATGTTTGTCGAGATGATACGCCCGCAGAACATCCTTGAGATAGGCACCTTCTCAGGCTACTCTGCCCTCTGCATGGCAGAAGGGTTGGCAAACGTTGAACCAGAGTCGCAGGCTCGTTTTAACCCATTGAACTGCTCCGCAGGAGCTCTTGAACCAGCGAAGCGTCACTCCCATCTTTTCACTTTTGAAATCAACGACGAGCAGGAGCCCTTCACCCGCAAGTGGATAGAGGAGTCGCCGTGGGCAGACTATGTCACCTTTATCATAGGCGATGCCAAGGAAAAGGCGAAGACGTTGGGAGTGCAATTCGATATGGCATTTCTCGACGGTGACAAGAAAACCTACGTGGAGGATTACGAGGCAATCCTACCCCTGATGAACAAGGGTGGTTTCATCCTTGCCGACAACACCCTGTGGGACGGTCACGTCATAGACCCCGACTACGACCGCGACTATCAGACGCAAGGAATACGCCGCTTCAACGACCATATAAAAAATGACCCCCGAGTGTCGAGAGTCATACTGCCCCTGCGTGACGGGCTTACGATAATAAGAGTAGAGTGAGTAATTTCCCCCAATCCTTGCACCCAGTGTCTGACCAACAGCCTTATTCTATGGATATGGATGTTGTGAAGTAAAGCAAATTATCTGATAAAAAACAACAAAGGCATCCATGCACGATGAGTGCGCGGATGCCTTTCTACTTCCTCCCCATTATATTTCGTGGGTGGTGTTGTTCTATCTCCTGGCGGAGTGTTGACATGTCGATGTGGGTGTAAATCTCTGTAGTGCCGATGCGCTCATGGCCTAACATAGCCTGTATGGCGCGGAGCGAGGCTCCGCCTTCGAGTAGGGCGGTGGCAAAGGAGTGGCGCAGGGTGTGGGGTGAGATGGTTTTCTTTATGCCTGCCATAGCTGCTTGCTGCTTTATCATGATGAGTATCATAGTGCGGGTAAGGTGTGCGCCTCTGCGGTTGAGAAAGACATAGTCTTCCTCGCCGTTTTTTATTTTCATATGACAGCGGTCGTCATACCATAGATGCAGTTCCTTGATTGCTCGCTGTGATATGGGTACCAGTCGCTCCTTGGAGCCTTTGCCATATACTCTGAGAAATCCCTCCTCCTCATAAACTTGCGAGAAAGTGAGGTTAACCAATTCCGACACACGAAGCCCGCACGAGAAGAGCACCTCTATTATCGCCCTGTTGCGGTGTCCCTCCCATTTGCTCAGGTCGATGCTTGCCTCCAGCATATCCACCTCTGCGGTGGAGAGTACCTCTGGCAGGTGTTTCTCTTGTACGGGTGCCTCGAGCAGTTCGGCAGGGTCTTGCTCTATCCACCCATCCAACTCCAGAAACTTGTAGTATGCCCTGATACCGCAGAGTATCCTGGCATGTGACGACAGGGAGATGCCTACGTCGTGCAGGGAGGCGGAAAACTCCTGCAGGTCTGCCAATTTTAATTCTTCTATAGGCTTGCGTTCTTCTCCTTCTCGGGAAGGTTGGGAGGGAGTTGCCCATTCCACCAACTTGCCTACGTCATGCATGTAGGCTTCCAGTGTATTAACTGAAAGTCCACGCTGTAGCCTTAGGTAGCGTCGGAAAGCTTGTATGGAGTTTTTTTTGGTCATTGAAGATTGAAAACCGTGAAATGTGAAATATAACCTAATATTCAATCTTCTCCAGGAACAGTGCATGTGCTGGCATCGATTCTCCTGCCTGTGTGCGTTGTTTGCCTTCAATCACTTCACGAAACTGTGCGAGCGTCATGCGATGTCGCCCTACCTCCACGAGTGTGCCTACCACGGCACGCACCATATTGCGCAGGAAACGGTTGGCAGTGATGCGGAAGTGCCACTGGTGTTCTGCTGTCTGTATCCATTTTGCTTCCGTTACGGTGCACAGAGTTGTCTTCACGTCAGTGTGACTTTTGCAGAAAGCAGCAAAGTCGCTGTACTCCATGAGTATGGCGGCAGCCTCGTTCATCAATGCAAAGTCGAGGTCGTAGTGGCATTGCCAAGTATATTGACGGTTGAAAGGGTCGCGCTGAGTGGTGAGGTAATAGTGGTATGTACGTGCGGTGGCAGAGAAGCGTGCATGCATATCATCTGCCACCTGCTCTATCTTATAGACGCAGATGTCGGGCGGCAGCATACGGTTGAGGCGATAGGTGAGTTGACAGTCGACAGTTGGTAGTTGGCCTTCCCTCTCTGGCAGAGATGGGGCGGGGGTGAGTCTGTCGAAATGTGCCACCATGTGGCGGGCGTGTACCCCGGCATCGGTCCTGCCAGCGCCCACGATGTTGATAGGCTCGCCGAGCAGAATGGTGAGGCATCGCTCTATCTCACCCTCCACGCTGATGCCATTGGGCTGTATCTGCCATCCGTGGTACCGAGTACCGTCGTAGGCAAGGTGAATGAAGTATCGCATCAATCTTTTTACTGTTTTTGGTGGCAAAGTTACGAAAAAAAAGTATAAAGTACAAAGTATAAAGTATAAAGTTACAGTTCACAGTTTTGCTAAAAATTCTTAATTCCTTGCCATAACTGATACGGTGTAGCGAATTTATTCGTATCTTTGCAGAACAAGCTAATAACGGAATACTCTAACAAAACAGTATTATAACAATTACTTAAAAAACACTACTATGGCAAATTTACAGAATTTCTCCCTTGAGGGAAAGAACGCTTGGATTACAGGTGCTTCTTATGGTATCGGTTTCAACATCGCCAAGGCTTTTGTCGCTGCAGGCGTGAAGAACATCATCTTCAATGATATCAACGAGGCTGCCCTTGAGAAGGGTCTTGCTAACTATAAGGAGGCAGGCATCGAGAACGTAAAGGGTTACGTATGCAACGTATGCGACGAAGTGGCTGTGGCTGAGCTCGTTAAGAAGATCCACGAGGAGGTTGGTCAGATTGATATCCTTGTAAACAATGCTGGTATCATCAAGCGTATCCCTATGCATGAGATGAAGCGCTCAGAGTTCCAGGCTGTCATCGATGTTGACTTGGTTGCTCCTTACATCTGCGCAGCTGCTGTTATCCCAGAGATGATGGAGCGTAAGGAAGGTAAGATTATCAACATCTGCTCTATGATGTCAGAGCTCGGTCGTGAGACAGTTAGTGCTTACGCTGCTGCAAAGGGTGGTCTGAAGATGCTCACACGAAACATCTGTTCAGAGTATGGTGAGTACAACATCCAGTGTAACGGCATAGGCCCTGGCTACATTGCTACTCCTCAGACAGCACCACTGCGTGAGCGTCAGCCAGACGGCAGCCGTCATCCATTCGATTCATTCATCTGCGCTAAGACTCCTGCTGGACGTTGGCTCGACCCATCTGAGCTCGGTGGTCCTGCAGTTTTCCTTGCTTCAAAGGCTTCTGATGCTGTTAACGGTCACATACTCTACGTTGACGGTGGTATCCTTGCTTACATCGGCAAGCAGCCATCATAATGAAGTTGACGAGTTGACAAGTTGACGAGTTATTCGAAGAAGAATTATTTTCTGCCCCTGCAAGTACGGCTTGCAGGGGCTTTTTATGTAATAAAAAGTGCAAAGATACCTTAAAAAACACCCTTTTAGTCGATAAATATCCTAATAAAACATACTGGTGGCGTTAATATTCAACTTTTATTTGTACCTTTGTGGCTGATTTTACGTTGAATAATTGTAACCCTTATGATAAGACCCCTTAGCCTCAGTGCTATCCTGATATCAGTGATAAGCCTCGTGTCATCATGTATGAACAGCGATGAGGCTACATCATCTACAGCATACGAAGATACAGCCATCACCTCGTTCACACTCGGAACGGTGAAGGTAAATCGATACATAGGCAAGAAAAAAGCAGCCGGCTATGAGGATGTGGACAGTTTCTACACCTACAGCTATACAGGCAGCAAAACGCCAGTGTATATCGACCATCTCACAAGAGAGATATACAACACTGATTCGCTGCCCGCTGGTTCGTATATGAAGATGCTCACCAGCGTGACATCAAAAAATTCCAACACCATAACTTACCGTGATTGGGACGCTGACGATAATGCTAAATGGACGGCATACTCCTCCAGCGACTCCATAAAGTTTGTCAACGACGAGGGTGAGATAAAACCTCTGCGCTTCCGTGTGTGGTCATCGACGGGCAGTTACACCCGCGACTACAAGGTGCAGATAGTCAGTCACAAGGAGTATGCTGACTCTTTCCAGTATGTCACCCTGACGCCGCAGAGCATCTTTGCCGATGCTAAGAGTCTGAGAGGTACAGCGACTTCGAAGGGACTGTATGTGCTTGTTGGCAATGGCACATCGAGCACTTTGTATCTCGGTACCGCTCATGGCACGGCATGGACGACGGTGGCAGGCACGTATGGCAGTGGAGCCACTATAGCGTCAGACGATGAAGACAATATCTACATACTCGATGGCAACACCCTTTACCATGGCAGTGCGGCACCACTGCAGACAGCTGACGTGACGGGATATGCCCTCAGCGCACTGGCAGGAAACTGCAAGGATGAGGTGTATGCAGTCAACAGTGATGGCAAGATGATGGTGGCTCACACCAACAACCTCGCCACATGGACTAAGGATGCAGTCTATGACAGTGACAACCTATTGCCAGCAAAGGATATCAGCTATGCTACGGCAGTGCAGAAGGTGAACAGCGACGTGACGCGCATCACTATCGTAGGTAATAAGACTTCATACTCCGGAGCGGACACATGTGCCGTGGTATGGAACAAAAACGTAAACACCGCTGCTGATGAATCATGGATATACAATGATGCAACAGAGGCGAAGACTAAGAGCCTGGCACTGCCAGCGATGACCGACCTCTCAGCAACAGGGTACTATAATGGATGGATACTTGCCATCGGCGGTGAGGGTATCAATACCGATACACCACTGACGACGCAGCCCTACAAGGAGATATTCTGCTCAGAGGACGGCGGTACGTCATGGCATAAGATCAAGGGACTGCGTATGCCTGACAAGACACTTGACAGCAGCAAGACTGCACTTATCGTTGCAGATGAGGAAGGATTTTTCTATATCATCAGCGCTGACGGAGGCAAGGTGTATCGCTGCAAACTGAATAATGCTACATGGGACTCCACGGAGTGGAAGATCAAGAATTGAAAAATGAAGATTGAAAATTGAAGACAGAACGCCACATAACGATTGTCATTATGCTGCTGCTTATTGCTGTGGCAGTGAGAGCGCAGGATGACGTAGAATATCGCATGGAACTGGGTGTCGGTGCTAATATGACATCCTACCAGGGTGACCTGTCGAGTGGATTGTTCAGCGATATGCAACCAGGAGGCTCTGTGCTATTCAGAGCTATCATCAATCCACGCTCTGCCGTAAGGATAGGTGCTATGGTTTCGAAACTAAAGGGAGAGGTGGGCAAGGCCGACACAAGGTTTCCGGACGTCAAAGAATTTTCTTTCAGCAACACTCTGGCAGACCTCTCTGTGGCATACGAGTACAACTTCTGGCCATATGGTACAGGACGTGACTACCGCGGAGCAAAGCGTATCACACCATTCATATCACTTGGCCTTGGTATGACATACGCCCACTGTAAGGAGGGAACATACGACTATTCGCAGGGAAGTACAGAGGGTGGTGAATACGTGCCACAGCATAGTGCGTCAAAGTCAGTCATCACAGGCAACATACCTATCGGTGTGGGAGTGAAGTACAAGATAGGCGCCCGTACAAACCTGTCACTGGACTGGCATATACACATCTCCTTTTCCGACAACCTCGACGGACTGGCTGACCCATATCGTATAAAGAGTTCTGGACTACTAAAGAATGCCGACTCATACACTGTTCTGACACTGGGACTAACATACAGCCTTTCACCAAAGTGTTCAACTTGTCACAAAGATAGATGATTGATAATAACAACATACCACAGCATATAGCCATCATAATGGATGGCAACGGACGATGGGCGCAGGAGCGCGGACAGGTACGTACTTCAGGACATATAGAGGGCGTAGCAGCACTTCAGCGCGTCACGGCAGACTGTTGCCGTCTTGGAGTGAAGTATCTCACGCTGTATGCCTTCTCTACAGAAAATTGGAATCGCCCCAATGATGAGGTGACGGCACTGATGGGACTCGTGCTGACACATCTGACGGAAGAACTTTTTGACAAGAACCATGTGCGTATGCGTGTCACAGGAGACCGTTCTCGTCTGCCTGAAGCAGTACGCGAAAAACTGGAGTGGATGGAACAGCATACGGCACACTACGACGTGATGACCGTGACACTCGCCATAAGCTATTCATCACGATGGGAGATAACCGATGCAGTGAAAAAGATAGCCGAAGAGGTGAAGCAAGGAGCTCTGTTGCCAGCAGACATAACCGAACAGACAATCAGTAAACATCTCGACTCAAGTTTCCAGCCAGACCCCGACCTATTGATACGTACGGGTGGTGAACTACGCATAAGTAACTACCTGTTGTGGCAGATAGCATATTCCGAACTATATTTCACACCAGTATATTGGCCTGACTTCAATAATGACGAACTGCTTAAGGCCGTAGAGTACTACCAGACAAAGCAGCGCCGCTTTGGCAAGACTGGTGCACAGATAGAAGAAGAAAAGAAATAGGATGACAGAAAACAATAAAACATGTAACGCATCGGAAAAGTTATTGTTGACCGTGAGTGCATCGCTCAGAAAACTCTGTGTGGCTGCACTTCTCTTATGTATGTCAGCAATGACCTTTCAGCAGCTTCATGCCCAAGAAAAAATACTCAACCCCGAGATATCATACGCATCGTCTGTGCGCATGATGAAGATAGGAGCACTCAACGTGAGTGGAGTGGAGGGATATGAGAGCTATATGCTGACAAGCATCTCGGGACTCAGCGTAGGACAGGAAATATCTGTGCCTGGCAACGAGATAACGGAAGCCGTGAAGAAATATTGGAGGCATGGACTATTTTCTGATGTAAAGATAGCAGCAGATTCTATTGTCGGTGATAGCATATACCTGCACATATACCTTAAGACGCGTCCACGCGTCAGTCAGATAAACTACACGGGACTGAAGAAAAAGTCAGAGCGTGAAGACCTGGAGCAGAAACTGGGACTGCTGAAGGGTTCGCAGGTCACACCAAATATGCTGGCGCGTGCCAAGACCATCGCACAGAAATATTTTGAGGACAAGGGATTCAGCAATGCCGAGATAAATATCACACAACGTGATGACGTGACAGAGAAGAATCATGTGATACTCGACATCGATGTTGATAAAAAAGAAAAGACAAAGGTTCACCGCATGTACTTCGAGGGCAACAAGGCGCTGACAGACAAAAAGATAAAAGGCGGATTGTTTGGAGGAGGAGCACTGAAGAAACTTCATGAGGTGAACAAGTTCAACAGTTTTCTGAAGGGTAAGAAGTTTACACCGGAACGTTTCAGTGAGGACAAACAAAACCTTATAGAGAAATACAACGAACTGGGATATAGAGATGCTGTCATACTGAAGGATAGCGTGGTGAAATATGATGACAAGCATGTTGACATCTACTTCAAACTCTATGAGGGACAGAAATACTACATACGCAACATCACGTGGGTAGGTAATACGGTATATACAACAGACTACCTCTCTACCATACTTGGAATGAAGAAAGGAGATGTGTATAACCAAAAACTGCTTAACAAGAGACTGCGCGAAGACGAGGACGCTGTGGGCAATGCATACTGGAATACGGGTTACCTATTCTATGACCTGCAACCTGTTGAGGTCAACGTGGTGGGTGACTCTATAGATCTTGAGATGCGCATACAGGAAGGTCCGCAGGCACACATATCACATGTGCGTATCACCGGTAATACAAAACTGTATGAGAAAGTGGTACGCCGCGAACTGCGTACCAAGCCTGGAGACCTCTTCTCTAAAGATGCCCTGATGCGTTCGGCACGAGAGATTGCATCAATGGGACACTTTGACCAAGAGAAGGTAAACCCCGACGTGAAGCCAAACTATGAGGATGGAACGGTTGACATCAACTGGGACCTTGAACAGAAGTCAAATGACCAGGTGGAGTTCTCACTGGGATGGGGACAGACGGGTGTCATAGGAAAGATAGGTCTGAAACTCAACAACTTCTCTATGGCAAACCTGTTCCGCAAAAAAGGAGAGCGCAGAGGTATCATGCCTGTGGGAGATGGTGAGACACTGTCACTCAGCGCACAGACCAACGGTACATACTACCAGGCGTATAACGCATCATATTCTACAGCATGGTTTGGAGGTAAGCGACCTATACAGTTCAGCGTGGGAGTGTTCTACTCTAAGCAGACCGACGTAAACTCCAACTACTATAACACCAACTGGCAGAATAGCTACTATCAGTACTATTACGGATATGGCAGCAACTTCTCCAGCTACGAGAACTACTATGACCCTGACAAGTATGTACAGATGCTCGGTGCATCAATAGGATGGGGTAAGCGTCTGCGCTGGCCAGATGATTATTTCCAGCTGTCGCTCACATTGGCTTACACTCGCTACATGCTGCGCAACTGGAACTACTTCATCGTGAAGAATGGCAACTGTAATAACGTAAACCTGAGCATCGCTCTGGCACGCAATTCTACTGATAACCAGATATTCCCACGCAGAGGTTCGGAGTTTACCCTCAGCCTTACGTTGACACCACCATGGTCATCATTCTTCAATAAAGATTACAAGAATCTTGCTACCAATCCATACGCCTCAGACTATTCTGAGCAACAGCAGGAGAAGTATCGATGGATAGAATACCATAAATGGAAGTTCAAGTCACGTACTTTCACCTCGCTGACTAACGGACAGAAGTGTCTGGTACTCATGACGCGTGCGGAGTTTGGCATACTGGGTCACTACAATAAGTACAACAAATCACCTTTTGAAACATACTACATGGGTGGTGATGGCATGTCAGGATATTCTTCAAGTTACGCAGAGGAAACCATCGGACTGCGTGGTTACGAGAATGGTTCGCTCACGCCATCAGGATATGAGGGATATGCCTATGATAGATTCTCGGTAGAGTTGCGCTATCCGTTCCTGTTGGGCAATACCACAATCTTCGGAATGGGCTTTGTGGAGGCAGGAAACGCTTGGGCGGATGCTACAGACTTCAATCCATTCGACATGAAACGTTCTGCAGGTCTCGGCCTGCGTATATACTTGCCTATGGTGGGACTGATGGGACTTGACTGGGCATACGGCTTTGATAACGTGTTCGGAAAGAAGGGTGGTAGCAACTTCCACTTCATCCTGGGTCAGGAGTTCTGATGCCCCTCTCCATCTGTAGGGAAATCCTACCGTAGAAGTAGGGAAACTACCACTTGCTACAACGCCAAAAAGGAATAACTTCGCAGCATGATAAATAACAAAATGTTTAATCAGTAGTAAAACAAAAACATTATGAAGAGACAAATAATTATAGCAACGCTAATCGTAATCTTCAATTGCCAATTCTCATTTGTCAATTCGGTAAGTGCACAGAAGTACGCCCTCGTAGATTTGGAGTACATACTCAAGAACATACCTGCCTATGAGCGTGCCACAGAACAACTTTCACAGGTGAGCAAGCGTTGGCAGGCAGAGGTTGATGCGCTCAATACTGAGGCAACAACTATGTACAAGAACTACCAGAATGAGGTGGTATTCCTCTCACAGGAACAGAAGCAGGCACGTCAGAATGCTATAATGCAGAAGGAGAAAGAGGCTGCCGACCTGAAGAAGAAGTACTTCGGACCAGAGGGTGAGCTGTTTAAAAAACGCGAAAGCCTCATGTCGCCCATACAGGAAGAGATATACAATGCCGTGAAGGAGGTATCAGAACTGCGCGGATACCAGATGGTAGTTGACCGTGCCAGCAACAGTGGTATAGTGTTTGCTTCACCAAAGATAGATATCTCCAACGAAGTACTGCAGAAGTTGGGCTACTAAAAGATTATACGATTACTCCGATAACTCCGAAAACAATAATACTAATAATAAATAAGGTAAAAGAAAATGAAAAAAGTAATTATCGCCCTCGCTGCTATGTTCACTGTAGCACTTGGTGCAAACGCACAGAAGTTCGGTCATGTTGACACACAGTCTATCATGCAGTCACTGCCAGAACTCACAAAGGCTAATGGTGAACTGCAAGCTAAGGCTCAGGAACTGGATAACCAGATGAAGGAAATGCAGGATGAGTTCCAGAAGAATTACGAAGCTTATGAGAAAGCAAAGCCTACCCTCTCTGCTGCCGACCAGCAGAAGCGCGAAGCAGAACTTCAGGAACAGTACACTAAGATACAGGGTGCCGCACAGCAAAACCAGCAGGAGCTTCAGAAACTGCAGCAGGAGAAGATGGCTCCAATACAGCAGAAGATAATGACTGCCATACAAAATGTAGGTAAGGCAGGACAATACACCTATATCTTTGAGGCTACGGCACCACTCTACACTGGAGCTGGTTCAAAGGACGTAACAGCCGAGGTAAAGGCTGAGATAAACAAACTGAAGTAAATGAGAAAATACATACTGACACTCATCGTGATATGCTCTGTCTTCTGTACAGCAAATGCGCAGAAGATAGGGCATTTCAGTTATAAAGCAGTGCTCAACGGCATACCAGCATACATTACAGCACAACAGGAATTGGAGCGCATGCGTAAGGCCTATACCGAGGAGCTGCAGGTGGGTGAGAGAGAGTTTTCAGAGAAATACGAGCTCTTCATCGAACAACAATCCACACTTGCTCCCGCCATCAGTGAGAAGCGCCGCTCAGAACTGCAGGAACTCTACAACAGCAACATCAAGTTTCGTGACGAGTCACAGCGTATGTTGAAGCAGAAAGAGCAAGACTCCATGACACCCATCAAGGAGAGCATAAAGCGTGCTGTCAATACAGTCGGACAGCAAGGTGGTTACCTGCTTATCGTTAACACCGACAGCGATGCCTGCCCATATCTTGATGGTGCAGCTACATACGATGTGACGGCAGAAATACTCAGTATGCTTCGCTAATTATCAACTGTAATCTTTCAATTATCAATTGTCAATTGTCAATTGTCAATTAAAATGTCTCCCATCGGTGTCTTCGACTCAGGTTATGGTGGTCTCACCATCCTCCAGCAACTCCGCAAGCAGTTGCCGGAAAGAGACTTCATATACCTCGGCGACAATGCCCGTGCCCCATATGGCTCCAGGAGCTTTGATGTGGTGTATGAGTTCACACGTCAAGCGGTGATGAAACTCTTCTCTATGGGGTGCCGTCTGGTGATATTAGGATGCAACACGGCATCGGCAAAAGCACTGCGCACCATACAGCAGCGTGACCTAACCTCCCCCTTTGGGGGAGTCGGAGGGGGTCTTATGGAGCAGGGCTACCGCGTGCTCGGTGTCATACGTCCCACGGTAGAGGTTATAGGTTCGCTCACCAAAAGTCGCCACGTAGGCGTGGTTGCCACAGAGGGTACCGTGCGCAGTGAAAGTTATGCCCTTGAGATAGCAAAGTTCTATCCCGATATCACGGTAACAGGTCAGGCATGTCCTCTTTGGGCTGCGATAGTTGAGGCAGGTGAGAGCGAGAGTGAGGGAGCCGAATACTTTGTGCGTAAGCGCATCAACCAGTTGCTTGACAAAGACCCCATGATTGATACCATAATTCTCGGCTGTACGCATTACCCGTTGCTGATGAACGCTTTGCGCAAGGCAGTGCCCGAGGGTATCAAAATAGTGGCACAGGGTGAATATGTAGCTCGCAGCCTTGAGGATTATCTGCACCGTCACCCTGACTTGGATGCCAATTGCTCCAAGGGAGGTACTGTACAGTTCTTTACCACCGAGTCGCCCGAGCGTTTTAAGGAGTGTGCTGCGATGTTCCTTCATGAGGAGGTGAAAGTACAGCACATAGACCTATAACTGACGTAGAATGGCAAATTGTCAGTGTAAAGTCTGTTTTCATAACAAAATGTTTTGTTATATCAATATTTTTGAGTAATTTTGCACACAAATTACCAATTTTCAATTTTTTATACAAACAATGGCAGAAGTATTAGATATTAAGGAACTCGACCAGGTGGTCGTTCGTTTCTCTGGTGACTCCGGCGACGGCATGCAGCTCGCCGGAAATATCTTCTCTACGGTATCTGCTACCGTAGGCAACAGCATCTCTACATTCCCCGACTACCCAGCCGACATCCGTGCCCCGCAAGGTTCGCTCACTGGCGTGTCAGGTTTCCAGGTTCACATCGGTGCCAGTCAGGTATATACCCCAGGCGACCAGTGTGACGTGCTTGTGGCTATGAATGCTGCAGCCCTCAAGACACAGTATAAGTATGCCAAGCCTGGCGCTACAATCATCATTGATACCGACTCTTTCGCACAGAGCGATCTTGACAAGGCACAGTTCCAGACTGCCGACTACCTCGGTGAGATGGGTATCGATCCCGACCGTGTCATCCAGTGTCCTATCACTCAGATGGTGAAGGATGCGCTGAAGGACACCGGCATGGACAATAAGGCTATGCTGAAGTGCCGTAACATGTTTGCCCTCGGACTCGTATGCTGGCTCTTCTCTCGCGACCTCGACCTTGTAGCAAACTTCCTCAAAGAGAAGTTTGCCAAGAAGCCAGGCGTTGCTGAGGCTAACATCAAGGTGATACAGGCAGGTTATGACTATGGTCACAACACCCACTCTTCAGCAACCAATGTATATCGCATAGAGTCAAAGGAGAAGACCCCAGGCCGCTATATGGACATCACGGGTAATAAGGCTACGGCTTACGGTTTCATCGCCGCTGCAGAGAAGGCAGGTTTGAAGCTCTACCTTGGTTCTTATCCTATCACCCCTGCTACAGACGTGCTCCACGAGCTCTCCAAGCACAAGTCACTTGGTGTTACTACTGTGCAGTGTGAAGATGAGATTGCCGGCTGTGCATCATCAGTAGGTGCTGCCTTCGGCGGTGCCCTTGCAGTGACCTCTACATCAGGTCCTGGCATCTGTCTTAAGTCAGAGGCTATGAACCTCGCTGTCATCATGGAGCTTCCGCTCGTAGTGCTCGACGTACAGCGTGGTGGCCCTGCCACAGGTCTGCCTACCAAGTCAGAGCAGACCGACCTCCTGCAGTGTCTCTACGGCCGTAATGGTGAGTCACCGCTCCCTGTTATTGCTGCCACCAGTCCTACCGACTGTTTCTATGCAGCATACGACGCAGCCAAGATGGCACTCGAGCACATGACTCCTGTAGTACTCCTCACCGATGCCTACATCGCCAACGGCTCAGGAGCCTTCAAGCTTCCTGACCTCGCCAAGATGGATGCCATCAATCCTCCTTACGTTCCAGAAGAGCTGAAGGGTACATGGACTCCTTATATGCGTGCAGAGAACGGCACACGCTACTGGGCAGTGCCTGGCCGTGAGGGCTTCCAGCATATCCTCGGAGGTCTGGAGAAGGACGACAAGACAGGTGCCATCTCTACCAACCCAGAGAACCACGATCTCATGACACGCAAGCGTCAGGCAAAGATAGACAACATACAGGTGCCCGACCTTGAGGTTATCGGCGACAAGGACGATGCCGAACTCCTCATCGTAGGCTTCGGCTCCACCTATGGTCATCTCCGTGCCGCTATGGACGAGCTTCGCGCTCAGGGCAAGAAGGTGGCAATGGCGCAGTTCCGCTACATCAACCCACTGCCAAAGAACACTGCCGAGGTACTCAAGAAGTATCCTAAGGTAGTAGTGGCAGAGCAGAATATGGGACAGCTCGCCGGCTACCTCCGCATAAAGGTCGATAACTTCGTGCCTGCACAGTTCAATCAGGTAAAGGGACAGCCTTTCGTAGTTAATGAACTCGTAGAGGCATTCAACGCATTAATCAAGTAAAGAAAGGAGACATACGATATGGAATTTACAGCACAGGACTTTAAGAAAGGACAGCCACGTTGGTGTCCTGGTTGCGGTGACCACTTCTTCTTGGCTTCACTGCATAAAGCAATGGCAGAGATAGGTAAGGAACCTTGGAACAATGCCGTTATCTCAGGTATCGGCTGCTCCTCACGTCTGCCTCACTATATGGCGACCTACGGCATGAACACCATCCACGGACGTGCTGCTGCCATCGCCACAGGTTGTAAGATAGTCAACCCCGACCTTACCGTATGGCAGGTCAGCGGTGACGGCGACGGACTCGCTATCGGTGGTAACCACTTCATACACGTCAACCGCCGTAACGTGAACCTCAACATCATACTGCTCAACAACCGCATCTATGGCTTGACCAAGGGACAGTACAGTCCAACGTCACCACGTGGCTTCGTCTCTAAGTCATCACCCTATGGCACGGTAGAAGACCCCTTCCGTCCTGCCGAACTCTGTTTCGGTGCCCGCGGACACTTCTTCGCTCGTACCGTAGCCACTGACGGTGCACATACCGTAGAGGTGCTCAAGGCAGCCAACGCCCACAAGGGTGCATCTGTTACTGAGGTACTGCAGAACTGCGTCATCTTCAACGACGGCACCCACGCCTCAGTCTATAACAAGGCAGGTCGTGCAGAGAATGCCATCTACGTAGAGCATGGCAAGCCCCTCATCTTCGGTAAGGACCGCGAGTTCGGTCTCGTACAGGAAGGCTTCGGCTTGAAGGTTGTCAAGATAGGCGAGAACGGCATCACCGAGAAGGACATCCTCGTTCACGATGCACACTGCGAAGACAACACCCTGCAGCTCAAGCTCGCCCTCATGGGCAATGGCGACGGCTTCCCCGTAGCCCTCGGCGTCATTCGCGATGTTGACGCACCAACCTACGACGATGCCGTAAACCAGCAGATAGAGGAGATCAAGGCAGCAAAGAAGTATCACAACTTCGCAGAGCTTCTCGAGACCAACGACATCTGGGAGGTGAAATAGTTTTTGCATAAGCATAGCATACACAGGAGCAGAAAAATCTCATATTTTTCTGCTCTTTTTTTGTTCTTTCAAAAATAATGCTTAAATCTGCAACACGAAAATCGGAGGAGAAATTCCGAGTATAACAAATAGCATTAATTATTATTTTGTGTTCACCTGAAAGCCTAGGAAACTTATCAGCGTAATAAATTGTTCACAATAGATGACAATCAATGCATAACGATAGGCGGATGTGTTCATAGTGCTCTAATGGGCACTTGTCTATTGTTATGTTACATATCTATACGAATCATGGATAGATATTGTAGAAAAACAATTCTCTATTCGTTCCTTGTCTCTAATTTGCTCTCTCATATATCAAAATTTTGTCACGATTTGCACTTTCAACAGCAAACGGCATGAGGCGACCGTCTTCTATGACATCTACTTCCTTATCTGTTGCTTTTTTCAAGTCACACATTACTCGTGAGATAGTCATCAAGGAAACCTTGGCATTTGGGTCATACTGCACCAAAAGATCTATGTCACTATCAGGTCTTTCTTCCCCTCGAGAATAGGAACCAAACAGCCATGCCTTAGTAATTGGTTGTTTGGTAAGGCACTGTTGTATGACAGGTATTATGTTTGCTCTTGACAATTTCTGCATATCGATAACTGTTTCTGCTTGCAAAGTTACAAAAACGGGAGCAAAGCACAATATTTTTAATCACAATTTATTGCTACTTTGTATCGAGGTCGGATGCCTTGCCGGTAAACTGTGGCGGGCGCTTCTCAAGGAATGCTTGTATGCCCTCGCGGTAGTCGGCACTCCGATAGACGCGTGAGCGGTAGGCATTGATGCGCTCAAAACTCTCGGAGAGTATTGCGAATGCCCGTGTTTTTGCAGAAAAAATTTGCGAGAAATCGCAAAAAGGTGTATCTTTGCAGTCGGGACAGTTGACGAGTTGACAAGTTAGCTTCGCTGACCCTCTCGACTGCTCCCATATTTCATGGGCTTCTCCGCAGGAGCCACAAAGCCCTGAAATATCAGGTCACTTTTCGAGAGCGTTGATAGGTTGTAAAAACATACTGATAATCATTCTTGCACTGCTGTGGCGATATGACATCGTCATGGCGGCAGGGGAGGGTGGCGACGTAATGACGCAACTGCGTGAGCGTTATACCCTGGAGCATCCGCTGATATACGAAGATGCGTGGACAAAGTCGCCCTATGCCTTTATAAACGACGAGGGGGAGCCTGACGGATTCGACGTGGAACTGGTGCGCGAGATAATGAAACGTACGGGGTTGCCCTACGAGATACGCATGAAGCATCAGGACAGCGTGCACGTTGACCTGCAGAGGAGACATGCCGACCTCTCCTTTGGCGTGTCGGCACATTATAATGCGCCGTACGGTCTCTTTGGTAGCGTCACGCTGAGCCAGTTTGAAAACAGTCTCCTCGTGCCTCGCAGCGACTCTGTGGCGCACGTGACGTTAAGCCAGCTGCGCAATATGCGTCTTGTAGTGGCGTGCGGCAGCCGTGCCCATGCCTATCTGAAGGATGCCGGCATGCCCGACAGCACCATTACCGTCGCCAACAATATGATGATGACGGTGCTCGATATGGTGAGTCGTGGTGAGGGTGGGGTACTGTGGAATACGGTCATGATGAAATGGCTGCTCAGGAAGTATGCCATACATGGCTATGTGCTTGTGCCCACCGACATCCCTGCAGGCGAATACCGCTTCATGTCGCATGACCGCCAGTTGCTGCATGTGCTCGACAGCGTGGCGCTCGTCATGCAGCAGGAGGGCAAGATAGACCAGATAACCAATCGCTGGATGTACCCTGAGCAGGGGGAGCAGATACCTTACGTGCTGTACATATTACTGATTCTCGTAGTGCTGTGCGTCATCGTGGCACTCATCATACAGGCTATACGCTACTATCGCACTTACTACTCCCACAGTACTCTCGACGACATCAACAACCAGATGGGGCTCATACTGTCGTCTAACGAAGTCAGCGTATGGACATACGACGTGATAGGAGGCAATTACGCATGGATGACTCACCATGGCACGGTGGAGGAGGAGTACAGCTCGTTTGAGTTTTCGCGCTTCTACCCCGACCAGGACTTTTACATCATCCACTCCACTGTGCTCGAACTCATAAGGCAGCCTGGTACCATCGTCACCAAGACGCTGCGCCGCTATGCTGACAGCGGTTCGGACGATGTCATCGACATAGAGGTGAGCATGCAGGCTGTCACCGACGACTACGGCAAGGTGTATCTCGTATGTGGCGTGCAAAACAACATCACTGACAGTAAGGCGCACCTTGAGCGCATGCGACTGCTCAGCGAGCGTTACAAGACGGCATTCAACATATCTCTCGGTGCTATCATACGCTTCGATGCTGATGGAAACGTGGTGCAGTTTAACAAACGTTTCTGCGAGTGGATGGGGATGAAGGATGATGCGGAACTGAAGCAGATGAAGTTCAACATACGCGACGTGAGCATTCTTCGAGATATCGACATCGACCATGACTTTGATCATAGCCTCACCTTCTGCGGACTCATGACGACACTTGAGGACTATGCCCCCATGCCACTTACGGGCGAGAGGTATTTCCACGTGCACCTCGTCAAGGCGTATGGTGAGGATGGCAAGCTGATAAGCTATATGGCCTACATGCGTGAGATGACGGAGGACGTGCGTTACTATCGTGACATACGTGACAAGGAAAGTCGCACCCTCAGCCTGCGTGAGGAGAGTGACCACTGCCGCCAGCGCCGTGATGATGCCCTCCGACAGTCAGACATCGTCATGATGCGCTACTACCCCGAGGCGAAACGCCTCTTCTACTACGACCGTGGCAAGGGGCGCATGGTATCCATACCGCAGTTGCGTGTCATACAGATGATAGAGAGCCGCCACATGAAGGCGGTGTTCAAGGCGTTCTATCATGCTGATGCCTTGGAAGACAGGGAAGTGCACCTCGTCGTCGGCACTCTTATGCGCAATGCCAAGGGCGAACGCATGCAGATGGAGGTACACATGTCGCCGTTCAAGAGCGATGCGGGTACCGTGCTCTACTACTTTGGACTGTGCAAGGATGTCACCGCTCAGATGGAGATGCAGAAGCAACTCGCTGACGAAACCCTCAAGGCTCGTGAGGCGGAGCAGGTGCGCCAGAACTTCATACGCAATATATCATACTCCATACGTCAGCCACTGGTGATGATACAGAAGAACCTCTCCGCTTACAAGAACGATGAAACCATCGAAAATGAGCATGCCCTCGTCGATGGCATCAAGTTAAGTACGCAGCGACTGGTAACACTCTCCGACGACATATTCATACTCTCACGCGTGGAGGCTGGCATGTACACGCAGGAGGTAGGTCAGCATGACTTTGTCAAGGTATATAACGAGTCGCTCAACAGGGGTATAGAGCCATACCGTCAGAGCACCGTGACCTACAAGATAGAGAATACATACGAGTCGCTGCCCCTCAGCTTTGATGCCAAGGTGGTGTCGCGCATACTCAGCGAGGCAGTGGCACTCTCGGCGCGCTATACGCAGTACGGCACGGTAAATGTGCGCTACATGTATCGCAAAAACCATCTCACCGTGGCGATAGAAGATAACGGACAGGGCATACCGCCTGACCTTCGTGACCGCATCTTTGAGTTGCATGTCAATGCCAACTATACCTCATCCGCCTCGGGAGTGATGCTCTCCGGTCTGGAGTTGCCTATATGCCATGCCTTTGTCAAGATGCTCGGCGGCAATATAGACGTAGAGTCGCGCACCGGCCACGGCACCCTGATATACATACAACTGCCCATCAAGGAATGAAGTCACTGCTACGTACATACCTGCGTATAATGCTTGTCGCCGTCATGCTCATGACGATGACCGCCGATGCTGTGGCATCGTCCTCGTCTGCTGCATCATGGTTTACAGCCTATGGTGGTGACAGGCCTGGTGATGCCACCCTGCCGCTTGGCATACGTTACACCAAGCGTCATCCACTCATCATCGTCGCTGACTGGAACTATCCGCCTTACTCCTTCCGTAATGACAACGGCGAGCCCGACGGTTTCCTCATTGAGATGATAGGCAACATATTCAATCAGCTCCACGTGCCATATGAGATACGCATGATGGATTTGCACGAAGCCATCCGCCAACTGTACCGTGGTGAGGCGCAGCTGATGATGCAGGTGGGCGATTCTCTCAGTATGCGTCATGAGATGGTGGGCAAGTCGGTAGTGGTCAAATTCCCCGTCGGCGTGGCACGTCTCAAGCACACTCCCCCTATCCACAGCATAGAGATGCTGACACCCCATGACACCATCTATACCAATGGCAACGGTTATATATATCGCTACCTGAAGGACTACTTGCGCCATTCGCAGCGCTTCGGCGTTGTCACCGTCTCGCCGACGGCAGCTACGCAGGCACTCCTGTCGGGTGAGGTAAAGTACTACGTGTGGAGCAAGGTAGCGATGAATAGCGAGATACACCGCCTGTCACTGCAGGATAGGTTGGTTGTTGACGACATCGACATACCTGACGGACAGTTCCGCTTTACCAGTAATGACAAGGCACTGCTCGGCGAACTTGATGAGCAGTTTGAACGCTTGCAGCGTTCCGGCCGCTATCAGCCGCTCGTGGACAAGTGGCTCTCGCTTGACGGCAAATATGACAAGGGCATCACGGTGATAGATATCATAGTCATCGTGGGCATGCTGCTGTTTGTAGTAGGCAGTATCATAGCTTTCGTATCGATAAAGCGCAGTGACAGTTCGTACAACCTCAAGCGCGAATACCGTGCCATAGCCCACATGTCAATAAGGCTCACCGACTGTAATGTCTTTGCTATCAACGTGCGGCGCCAATGGGTATATAACGTGTCGGGCGACGTGCTGCCGCGACAGGGCATGTCGATGGCTGATTACGAGGCACTCATACACCCCGATGACCTCGCCGTGGAGCGTCTGGTACGTCAGCGTGTCGATGGCGGGCAGGTACACATGCCGATGGTGGAGTTTCGCATGAGGAAGTACCAGGGAGCCCCTGATGACTGGCGACACATGCGCATCAATGCCTTTGTGAAGTGCAACCGCAGTGGCAAACCTACCTATGTATATCTCGCCCTGCACGACGACACCGAGCGTATGAGGGAACAGGCAAAGCTTGCCGCGCAACTGCGCGAGTTCTCGTATGTTACTGAGATATCCGAGCACAGCATGGTATATTACGATGCCAACGGCAAGTTTGTCAACTGCAACCGTGCCATGATAAGACTCGTGGAGAAGGGTGGCGTAGCTCATGGTGAGGAGTATATGAAATCGACCACACGCGACGGACTGAAGGCACTGTTTAACGGACTGCCTCTCGAACGCGGCGGACAGGCATGGTTCTGTAGCTTCGTCGATGTGCCGGAGCGTAATCTGCACCTGCAACTCGAGGTGCGCATCAACCCCGTAACAGGCGATGACGGCCGCTATCACGGTTTCTCAGTAAGCATACAGGACCTCACCGACAAACTCGCCATGCGCCACCGTTACCGTGCGGCAAACCGTCGTGCGGAGCATAATGAGCGCGACCTCCTCCGCTATCGCAGGGAGATGGAGTTTGCACTGCGTGAGCGTGATACCCTCAATGACAAGTTCCAGCAGATGGAGCAGATGCTTCGAGAGCAGACACAGCGTGCCAGCGATGCCATACGCCAGCGAAGCATATTCCTCGCCAATATGACCCATGAGTTACGTACGCCGCTCAACCTCATCAACGGTTTTGCAGAGGTCATGCAGACGGGAGCCACCCACGAGGAGAAAGAGCAGTATTACGCTATCATGCAGCACAACTGCACCATGCTCATCAATATCATCGACAACATACTTCGCCTTTCAAACATCGACACCGAGGGCATCACCATACGTGCCCAGCGCACCGACTTCGCACGCGACTTTGCAGAGGGTGCCGCCGAAATGCGCAAGTACATCGACTCGCCACGGGTGGACTACCACGTTGAGACACCGCTCAACACCCTCGCCATAGATGTCGATACGGAGCACGTCATGATAATCCTCGATGCCCTTGTCAACAATGCTGCCAAGAACACCCGTGAGGGTTCCATCCGTGTAGGCTTCACCTATGACAAGTCAGCCCGTCAGCTCACCGTATACTGTCAGGATACCGGCTGTGGCATCCCTGCCGACAAGCAGGAGGAGATTTTCGACTGCTTCGTCAAGGTCAACCCCTTCGTGCCAGGCACTGGCATAGGACTCTACCTGTGCCGTCGCATCGCCGACGCCATGCATGCCCGTCTCGAAGTGGAGTCAAAAGAAGGTGAAGGAAGCACCTTCACCCTCACCCTGCCACTGTAGTTTTTTCCATGGTTTTGGAAAAGGTTATCTTTTGGCTCCTAAAACATATCCTTTTAGCCTCTAAAACATAACCTTTTCACCCCCCAAAAGGATATGTTTTAGAAACAGCCAAGCCAAAACCCCGCATCGGGTTTTGACTTGGCTGTTGTTTTGTTAGTTTTTTTTTATTCCTTAGCGATTTCTGTTGAGGCACTCTTGTATCGTCTTTTTCTTGCGCTCCGTGGGTGCTCAGGCGAGCAAGCTCGGAGTCCTCCTTAGCGAGCTAAGCGAGCGATAACTTCCTCTAACTCCTTTAGTTATTAAAATAGTAGATAAATATCGCTATTCCCTCCAAAGCCTTCTTGCCGGTCTCTTTTACGTTCATGGTAAACTTTATCTCCGTCTTCACGGCGCCACGCAGGTTCACTATGCTCTGCAGCGTGGTGGTGAGGTTGAGGCTCTGTCCGCTCAGTACTGGCTGTCCGAACTTCATCTTGTCGATGCCGTAGTTTACGAGCATCTTCACGTTCTGCACCTCCACTATCTGCCCCCACAGGTAGGGGAGCACTGACAATGTCAGGTAGCCGTGCGCTATGGTAGTGCCAAACTGGCTCTCCGTCTTCGCCCTCTCTGTGTCGATGTGTATCCACTGATGGTCAAGCGTAGCATCGGCAAAGAGGTTGATGCGCTCCTGGGTGAGTTGTACGTAGTCTGATGTGCCGAGCACCTTGCCCTCATACTGGGCGAAATCTTCATAACTCTTGATTGTAAGCATAAGTTCTTTTTTTAGTTGACAAGTTAACAAGTTGACAAGTTAACAAGCTGACGAGTTAACAAGTTGTTTGTTTTTTTTGTTGTGATTTGCGAGTGCAAAGGTACAACTTTTTTCCTAATTGTTTGCGTAAACAAATAAAAAATAATTAAATTTGCAGGCGTAAAAGACAAAGAAGTAAAAAGATGCCCAAAATACTCTTGTATATCACTGCGAAGGTTATATGGCAATTTCTATTTTGGAATACGAACTTGTTCGTGAGTACCGTAAGAAGGTGCTTCGCCAATGGGAGTTATTTAAACAGGGCAAGTCTGTAAGGATTATCAAGGTAAAGAAATAAAGGGGTAAGAGAATATGTATAATATCCAATCATCCTCACTTTTAGGTATTTTATTGCTAATAATTATAAAAAGGTGGCATGCATGCCACCTTTTTTGATTATTTTTTGTATTTTTGCAGTCGCAAAAAACAACTGAAAAGATATGAAACTGTCGGAACTTAACATAGGCGAGTCAGCAAGGATAAGAAAGGTGGGTGGTGAAGGTGCACTGCGCCAGCACTTCCTTGACATGGGTATCATACCAGGTGCCACGGTGACGCTGAAGAAATATGCTCCCATGGG
>JAFXZF010000118.1 GCA_017541365.1 Prevotella sp. | reverse complement strand
TGAGAGGTGAGATGTGAGAGGTGAGATGTGAGATGTGAGTGGTGAGCGGTGAGGGTTGAGAAGTTCTTTCGTCAACAGCACTGGACATTTATAGTCACTCACTTTCTCCAGCAGTGTCTCTTCGGCAATCAGCAGCTTAGCATCGGCATCCTGCATCATAAAGCTGAGACGGTCAGCAGGATATGACGGGTCTAATGGCTGGTAGGCACAGCCAGCTTTCAGCACGCCTAATGATGCCAGCACCATCCACTCGTCGCGACCGATAAGAATGGAAACGACATTCTCCTTACCACCCTCAACCATTGAGTTGACAAGGGCAGCTATGGCGTCGGTCTTTTTATCCACTTCTTTATAAGTAAGGCGCACATCGTGATAGATGACTGCAAGATTGTCCGGCGTCTCTGCCGCCTGACGGCGGAACAACGATACAATGGTCTGTGTGTCATCGTAATCCACCGCTGTCTGGTTAAAGGAATCTAACAAAGAAATGCTGGCGCTGTCCATAAGTGAGATGCTGCGCAACGGCTGGTCGACAGCAGCAGCGAACGCACTCACGACATTGCTGACGCTCTGCGCCAGACTTTGCATCATGGCCTCGCTGTAGTGTCCGTTATCGTATTCGATAGCCACAACAGGCTCTCCTTCCTCATCAGTAATATAGAAAGCAATTTTGAATTTAGGAACATTCAGTTCCATGATGGGGTCAGCCTGCACCTTCTTTCCGCCAACACGATAATCGCTCAGCACACCTATCTGGTAGGCGAACATAAGGTCGGCCTTAAGACCATAGTCAGCAGCAACACGTGGGAACGGGTAATTCTCGTGTACAAGGGTCTGCTCAAAGGTCTCAGCACTCTCGTGCAGGAACTCCTGCACACTCTGGGAGCCTATCTTGGAGGAGATTGCAAGGGTGTTTACAAACATACCCATCGTATTCGCCACCTTCAGGTTACTGCGACCGTTAGAGATGGTGGTGATGCATACATGGTCGTTTCCGGAGAAACGTGAGAGGCAGTAGAATACGGCACTCAGCAGTACGGCAGAAGGCTTCACGCCCTGCTGCTTGGCCAGATGCTCAGCATCATGCCATACGAGGGGAGCACATACGCGCCCGTTCTCACCTTGAGTAAGGGGATTGGTAAGGTCTGGGGCGAGCTCCGTCACTTCCTCCACATCGCCAAGGCGTTGTTTGAAGAACTCGGCAGCTTCCGCAAAGGCCTCATCTTTTTCTGCGGCCTTCTGTTCCATTACAAACTGCATGTAGCTGCACATCTCCGGTTCAATCTCCTTTCCTTCCATGCGGTTGCAAATCTCCTGAATGAACAAGTCGTATGAATAGCCGTCACATACCAGGTGATGAAAGTCGCAGCAAAGGTATAGTGCTTTATCCGTATGTATGGTAGCTAAGCGGAACAGTCTGTCTTTTTCCAGATTGAAAGGGCGCACGAATCCATGACGGAAAGTGAGCATTTCCTCTTCACTCATGGTATAGCCTTTAACCTCTACAGGCGTCTTCATGTCGCCCATCACCTGCACAACTCCACTCTCGTCGGTCGTAAACTGCACGAAAAGGGCTGGATGGTTCTCTACTGCCTTTATCGCAGCTTTCTTCAAAGCTTCGGCATCGGTCTCAACTGGGAAGGTGAGACATATAGGGGTATTGTACAGCGTTGAGGTGGGGTTCTTCATGCAGTCCATATAGACGCCTGTCTGAGCATAGGAAAGGGGAACGCTGGTGACAACTGACATTCCCTGGGCCTGCTTAGCACTTGCTTCGTTCGTCGCCACAGGCTCTTTGTCCATCACATGTTTCCATATCTCATTCTCTATGTCCTGCAGGGTAAAGGTCTTTGACAGACTTTTGGCATCTAAGGCAACGCCGTATTTCTTGTTCACCTGTACGGCAAGACGAATGAAAGTAATAGAAGTTAGGCCTACATAGTTCAAAGGTGTAGTGATGCCGAAATTCGTCTGGCCGATGATTGCAGCAATCATAGCATGCAGTTCCTGTTCCATGAGGTTCATCGGCGCGCTTTCTGATACAGAATCCAGATTTTTCATTTCCGGCTTCGGTAGTGCGCGCTTATCCACCTTCTGGTTGACGGTCAGTGGAATGCTGTCTATCTGCATGGTCACAGCAGGAACCATATAGGGCGGTTTCCGTGAGCCGATAAAAGCGTTCAGTGCATGAATGTCCAGTGGGCTTCCC
>JAFXZF010000117.1 GCA_017541365.1 Prevotella sp. | reverse complement strand
CCCTATACCGTCTGCTCTGGTATAGGGACAAATATTAGTTGCTGATATCGCTGTATCGGTACCAAGTGTAACACTGTAATCGGTACCATGCTAGCGCTGCAATCGGTACCGTCCGTATCGCTGCAAACGGTACCATGATCATCGGCTCTGCCTTACTGGGTGCAAATATAACTATTTTTTCTTTTTCTGACGCATAGAATCACCTTTTAATTCAATTTTATTCGCATTTGACACCAATCTGTCCATGATGGCATCGGCCAGAGTGGGATCTCCGATGTAGTCATACCATTTATTTATAGGTAGCTGAGAGACGATGATAACGGACTTTCTCTCATACCTCTCTTCCAAAATCTGCAGCATGGCCAGACGTGTGTTGGTGTCCATTGGTTGCAGTCCGAAGTCATCGAGTATAAGCAGGTCGTTACGCTCAAGTGAAGTAATCATTTTCAGGAAGGTACCATCAAGCTTGCTGAGTGCCACCTTCTCTACAAAACTGTTCATATTAAGGTAGGCCGTCCTGTATCCTAACATACAAGCCTGGCGCCCTAATGCACAGGCAATAAAAGATTTGCCACATCCACACTTGCCCTGTATGAGCAAGTTCTCGTGGCGCCGTATAAAGGAACAGTCTGCAAGTGCTGCAAGATCATCCTTCGTAAAGTTGCGGTCCGTACCGCAGATAACGTCCTCTATCAGTGCAGTATATCTCAGGCGACTTGTCTTTAGATACATTTCTGTCTTCCGGTTCCTTCTGTCCTGAGCTTCTGCCTCTGCCAGTCTGGCTATTGCCGCTTCCATTGCTGGACGGTTCTGTACTGGCAGACTGAGGATTGACTCAAAGGCATCTGCCATGCCCTTGAGTTTTAGTTCTCTGAGTTGTATAACGGTTTCTTGTGAGTTCATAATTATAAGCTTGATGTTATATGTTAAATGCTTCAGCCCCTCTTACATAGTCGTTCTGCGGCATCTGAGATACCGGCTCCTGATTGACTGCCATGTCGAGGTTCTTCTCTAAGATATTCTTGATCATCGTATAGTTGATTGCCCTATATCCGGCAAGCCTTTTGCAAGCATTCTCAAGCCTGTCACTGCCATATCTGCGATTCAGGCTGAGTACGCCATGACATGAGCCATAATTCTGCTCCACATGTCTGGTACGCTTAAGAATAGCCTCCATAGCCTGTCTTGTATAAGGTCCGATTTCTTCCGACTTTTCTAGGAAGTATGCTGCATTGCACGCCTTTGTGCGCATGTATTCCAGATGCTCTGGAGGCATATCTTCGTCATGGGTAAAGGGATCCTTGATGCCATTACGGTCGTGAGTGCTGATACGTGTATTGCCTGCGTAGACCTCCACAGTGTCGATATCCCATACGACGGTAAGATGTTGTCCTACATACTGATATGGCACGCTATATTTGCGGCCTGCCACTTGTACATGATAGTTACCTGACAGCTTGACCTCTTTGCGATAACGGAAGCGGAAAGGAGTATCAGGCAGTTCTCCAAGAGATGGTTTCTCTTCTGCCTCAAAAATGTCAAAACGACTTCTGCCTGTAACTTTCGATGGTTTTGAGTTAAAATCATCCAGCAGTTCTGAAATACGGCTGTTCATGCTGTTCAGGTCACTGATAACCTCATCATGAAGAGGCGCATAGATAGCGTTGTAGATTTTCCTGACTGCACCTTCTACAGAGCCTTTATCGCGAGGTTTCCTTACGCGACACGCTTCAAGCGTTGTGTCGTAGTATGCAGCCCATTCTAGCGCAGCGTCAGTGAAAACAGGTTCGTAACGGTCGTTCTTCTTTACCCATTGCTTCATGTTGTCACTCTTGGCTCTGCGCACTGTCCCTCCAAAATAGCTGAAGGCATCAGATAAACCTCCAAAGAAATACTCCATAGAGGCGTCAGGAAGCGCCTTTGCATAAGCCATTCCACTGAAAGGAAGCGTGCAGACTAACACCACTACGCTGGTGATTTCGCCTGTCAGAGGGTCTGTTAGCCACAAAGCATCGCCTGCAAAGTCAATCTGCATTTCTTCACCAGGCAGATAGGTGTTGTGGAAGCTCAGGTTGTGGGCATACTGATAGTCACGGATAGCTTTCTTGAACTGGGTGTAACCATATCCGTCAGGATGTTCACGCTTATAGTTCTCATGAAGATGCTGTATGGTCAGATAGCGGTTATGGGCCAAATCTGACACATAATCAGGAATCAAACCATCGAGGACAATTCTGGCATCAG
>JAFXZF010000116.1 GCA_017541365.1 Prevotella sp. | reverse complement strand
ACAGTACAGACCTCTTTGCAGTGATGTACTACGAGTGGACAGCCGGAGACGTGATCCGGATCAGCGGCATACCGAAGGCATCCAGAGCAGCTTCCCGGTCTGATAAGCAGTCGCAGGCGCTCGCCAATATGATACAAGCTAATGCCATAACGTGCATGACCCCTACATCATCCAGTGAGGATGATATCTTGGATGGGAACAATGCTGATGTGCTTATGTTCGCATTTGAGATAAAAGAGGGGCAGGGTAACTGGGTAAGCTTGCACACGATGCTGAACATGAGCGTGGAGACTACTGTAGATGATAGCGGAACAGAGGATGAGTACGGCGATTGCACTGTTACTGTGACCTACACGATGGATGATAGCTATGTGGACGCACAGACGCAGACATACTCAGACGGAGATCACATACTCACGCTTGATATGCTGTTTGAGGCGCTTGATGTGGGGGTGCATATCCTCACAGTCAACCTTGCCGTGAGTGGAGGAAATATCACGTGAAAATCAATAGTAGTTATCTGCTGGCAACGAAAGTGGAGAAAATACCCGAAAACCCTGACAGCGGAATGGTGAAGAAGGACGGATTGTATTATCCCGAGTGGGCAACGGATTATCTGATTGTGTCTGCTCAGCTTGTATCGGATGCGAATAGAAATGTGGAGATACCATTAGGACAAATATCTCTATATGTATACGGAGATACCATTGCGGCTGGATGTGAGAACGGCGGTTATTGTTTAATATATCATAACGCTGGATGGAGCGTGGCGGCAACATACGCTGGATGGAGTGTAGACCGAATTGGCGTGGGTATTTCAAAGGCTTGTATCTTCACTTTTTCGAGTTTACAAAAGGCGAAAATGGCTCTGCTCACAGGACAGATGAGCGCGAGTGTATGGCACTCAAGCACCACAGGGCATAACTTGAATTTTTATGGTGCGAAACAAAATCTATCTGTTGCCTATTATTACGAGGGCTTAACAGGTATTTACCAGCTCGAAGAAGCAAGAGACGGAGATGGTGGTGAGGTATATGTCGCTACAATATCCACGCAGAGCTTAGGTACGTATTATGCATCAAAAGGGTGGAGATTAAAGTTGCATGATATATCGGTATCAAACAATAGATATCTATGGTCTACCATTGCGGCAAGAGCTATGACATAAACATAAAGGGGAGAGCATGAAGATAATAGACGCATATTTGCTTGCTACACAGGCACAGCAAGTAGTACCCGATGATGATATGAATATCGGGGGCGATGGGTATTTCAAGTATAAGACCGCTGATAGCTTTTGGATGTATCCCCTTGCATGGTGGACAAGCGGAAATGCGCATTTATCCGAACAGACCTCGCAGGGTACAGTATATCATTATGTGGGAGATTATGCGACTACAACGCAGTATCCGAATGGCTGGGCTTTAATGTATTTCACAGGTACTATATCAAATTGGAGTGATAATCCGCCACGTGACGGAGGCGGTGGACAGACGAATACACAAGGTGCGGCGGCGATTTATGTGTTTGAGAGCCGTGCAGACGCCTTGAGGTGCTTAAAGGTCGGAAAGAGGGATAAGATTGTGGCAGGAAATGGGTTCAGTAATTGTGTATTCAATTATCGTTCAAGGTCTTATGGCTCTGGAAGGACTTACAGCTATTTTCAAAGTAGTACTGATCAGGGTATCACTTGGCACCCTGCCTTAACAGGAGGCGTGCATGAGCTCATATTATCAAACGCTGGTGCATCTCACTGGAACTCTTATGACAGCAATGGCAGTTATGTGCTGGCGGCGAATGTAAGGAGGTAGTGAGATGGCAACATACGCAGGAAATGATAAACGGCTACAATATCTGTTTGAACATATCGGTGATGGTGGTACGGCAAACTTGTACGGCACAACTGCACCCGATAGCTCCATCACGGCAGACGATGGCACGCTCTACATACAATACGATGATACAAGCTATGAGGTAGTGGCGCTGTTCGCCATGATTGAGCAAAGCTGGCAGGAAATCAATGTCGGAGGTGGAGGAGGTGGAGGAAATACCCTTGTTATTCAAGACGCATCTATTTATACTACAGAAGAACAGCAGATTGGAGTGTGGATAGATGGGAAGCCTTTATATCAGAGAACTTTTGATTTGGGTTCTGATACACCTATATCATATAATACTTTGACGAATACCACTATTGACGCAAGCAGTATGCAAACACTTGTAAATGCGTGGGGTCTATACAGCACGGGCGTTACAAAGTATTCATTGATGGCAAATATCAGTAATAATGTTATACATTTACAGACGGATAGAAATGGGGCAAATGCATCAGTTCGATACGTAATACTTCAATACACCAAAACAACCGATGCGGCTGGAAGCGGAGGCTATAAAGCGTATGGACTATCACCGATTATATACTCCACAGAAGAGCGTGAGGTTGGAGTATGGACGGATGGAAAACCGCTTTATCAAAAGACGATACCTGTAACTGCATCAACCAGCGCAAATTATGTTGATATACAACACGGTGTGTCTGACATCGATAAAGTTGTTAAGTCGGAGGGGTATATTTATTATGATGATAGTCCAAACCTCATAGAGCGGCGATTCTTCCCACAGTTGTATTATACTGCAATGGAAAACTTGGCGACATCCATATACATGGTTACTGATACAAGTATTCGAGTTGCTTATGGTTCATGGTTGAAAGGATTGGACCAGTCAAAAGTACAGATTGAGGTTACTATATTTTATACAAAAACAACCGACACCGCTGGCTCTGGCACATGGACTACCACAGGCGAGTATGCGCATCATTATTCAACATCCGAGAAAGTGATTGGTACTTGGACGGATGGAAAACCGCTGTATGAGAAAACGTTTAATTATACAGGCACTTATTCGGGAGGTACAACACATACACTTGCAATATCTCTTGATAATCCAGATTATGTTTTCGTAGAAAATTTCGGATGTATAAACCTTGATGGTGCATATTTAACTGTGCCTTATGTGATGTCAGATGCTTATAAAGTCGCATATTACATCCCAAGTACGAAAGATAGTATAGTAATGTCTGTCGGTAGTAGCAATCGTTTAGATGAGATTTATGTCACTATCCGCTACACCAAAACAACCGATTAAGGGGGGCTAAAAAATGGAGTGGATACCATGGAGTATCTCTGCCGTATCACTGTTGTTCGTAGTGTTCACATACGTGCGGAACATCATCAAGGACAAGGCAGAAGATAACGGGAAGATTGAGACAATAAATCAATCCTTGATAAAAGCCAACATGAAGCTGGACACATCCTGTCAAAATCTGTCGGAGTTACGGCTTGATGTGAGGTCGCTGGCATCGAATATCAACGAGATGGACAGGCGCGTGACTATTCTTGAACGTGATGTAAAAACAGCTTTTAACAAAATTGACGAGTTAAAGGAGGCAAAGGCATGAAGAACTTTTGGAAGGCTGCGGTTATCCGTGCTATCCGAACAATAGCACAGACCGCAGTAGCAACTATCGGTACGGCGGCGGTGCTTGAGGCGGTGGACTGGAAGATGGTAGTGTCTGCAAGTATTTTAGCAGGTATTCTTTCAATACTAACAAGCATAGCAACAGGGCTTCCTGAGGCAAAGGAGGGTAAAGATGAAGATATGTGACTGGTCACACATGATTAACAGGGCGCTGTGGCTGTACACTCAAAGGGCAGGCATCACCTACAATCTCGAATGCGCAGGCGAGGTTGCAGGCAGGGATAAACGAGTTGAGGACTTGTGGAAGTATTATTATCAGCAACCCGAATGGCATGACAAGATCGGCGCGTCCGTGATCGGCTGGACACCCAATATGCCCACACAGCAGGCATGGGAGAGATGGCTCTTAACCAACAAAGGGAAAATGTGCTTTGACTGTTCCGGCTATATTGATTGGTGTATGGGATACGAGGGCATCCACAAGTACAGTTCATACTCATTCGGTTCTATGCAGAAACAGGAGAGTATCTCAAAAGGCGTGGCTGGCTCTGTCCTCTGGCGGAAGGGTCATGTAGGCTTGGACATAGGCTATGGCGCTACCCTTAGTATCGGGAGTTACGGCGGAAGCATCAATCTGCGCATGATCGGAGATGAGCCGTGGACGAGTTCGCATCTGATAGATGGTGTGGATTATACTGGAGCAGATGCGAGGTAGAAGCCGATACCGCGAACTTATGACACAAACTTTACACAAAAAACAGGAAAACTATTGTATTTCAACACTAAATATGTCAAAAATGTTACAACTGTTTTGAGTTTTTGCCGTTTTTAAGGCTATCCGGAGCGCGGAAACCCCGAGAAATAAACAACTTTCGTGATTCGCGAAAAGTGGCTTTTTCAAACTTATGACACAAACTTTACACAAACTTTACACACAAAAATCAAACGGGCACAAATGGTAAAAGGGCGGCGTGGAGCCGCCCTTTTTCATATTCTGTTTATTGCCTCCAGAAGAGGCTTCATAGTCAGGTGGGTGTACACCTGCCGGGTCACGTTCTGCCCTTTATGACCGACAATCTGCTGTATGACGCGCTCATCCACCCCGGCCTCGGCGAGCATGGATATGCAGGTGTGCCGGCAGTCGTACGAGGTGTAGCCCGGGACGGGGAACGCGGCAGATATGTTCTGCACGGTCAGACTGAAGAGCTGCCCGGAACAGGTCAGGTACCGCTCCCAGATGTGGACGACCTTCTCGGCTATCGGTACGAGGCGGACACCCGCAGCCGTCTTCGACTGCCTGATATCAAAGTATCTGTCCTTCAGGTTTACATCCTCTGCGGTAAGCCTCAGAAGCTCAGAAGGCCTGCAGCCGGAGTATATCAGCAGGAGGGTCACGTCCCTGATCAGGCAGTCCGGATGACTCCACACGCGGTCCACGTCCCCGGGCGACAGCCTCTTGTGTGGCCTGACAGCAGGATCCCGGGCCCGCGATATGTCGATGTATTTCGTTTTGTCGCGATCCGGCGGGATGATGTCATACATGACGGCGTAGTCGTACACCTGCCCGAGCAGCATCTTCCAGCGCTCGAGCATGGCAGAACTCTTGTTGGAACGGTCAGCGGCATCCTGAAGGTGCACGAGCTTTATCTTTGTTATGGGTGTCCGCGCCAAGCTGTCCGGTGTGATATTCCATGCACACTGGTAGAGCCGGAGAAGACTGGGAGATGCAGACGGGTATTTTCTTTCCGCCCATCTGCTGTACACCTGCTCCAGGGTCAGATCCGCGATGTCCGGCTCTACGCCCTCTGAGTTTTTGTTGTACTCCACCAGGGCGGCTATGGCCTCGGTGCGTGTGGGGTAGTATCCTACGTTACACCAGATGTTGTGTAGATGCCCATCTGCATCAATCTCGTAACGGAGCAGCTTCCTC